>NZ_JASTTJ010000026.1:0-144692 GCF_032248645.1 Streptomyces zaehneri | reverse complement strand
GGGGGGGGGGGTGGACCGAGCCACAGGGGCGGGGGCGCCCGGAGATCTCCGGGCGCCCCCTCACGTGTGTCTCGGACCGAAGGTCAGCTGCCGGTGTCCTCCTTGCGGACCGACAGCAGGTCCTCCAGCTGTTCCTCCCTCGCCTGGGCGGCCACGAAGAGCAGCTCGTCGCCCGGCTCGAGGGAGTCCTCGCGGGTCGGGGTCAGGACCCGGGTGCCGCGGATGATGGTGACCAGTGAGGTGTCCTCCGGCCACTCCACGTCGCCGACCTGGGTGCCGGCCAGGGCCGACTCCTCGGGGAGGGTCAGTTCGACGAGGTTGGCGTCGCCGTGGCTGAAGCGGAGCAGCCGGACCAGGTCGCCGACGCTCACCGCCTCCTCGACCAGGGCCGACATCAGACGCGGGGTGGAGACGGCCACGTCCACGCCCCAGGACTCGTTGAACAGCCACTCGTTCTTCGGGTTGTTCACCCGGGCGACGACGCGCGGGACGCCGTACTCCGTCTTGGCCAGCAACGACACGACCAGGTTGACCTTGTCGTCGCCGGTCGCGGCGATCACGACGTTGCAGCGCTGCAGGGCCGCCTCGTCGAGGGAGGTGATCTCACAGGCGTCGGCCAGCAGCCACTCGGCCTGCGGGACGCGCTCGACCGAGATGGCGGTCGGCGCCTTGTCCACGAGCAGGACCTCGTGGCCGTTCTCCAGCAGCTCGGCCGCGATCGAGCGGCCGACGGCGCCGGCTCCGGCAATGGCGACCCTCATCAGTGACCGTCCTCCTTGGGGCCCTCGGCGAACGAGGCCTCGACCTTCTCGACCTCGTCGCTCCGCAGCATCACGTGCACCAGGTCACCCTCCTGGAGCACCGTCTGGGAGGTGGGCAGGATCGCCTCGCCGAGGCGGGTGAGGAACGCGACGCGGACGCCCGTCTCCTCCTGAAGCCTGCTGATCTTGTGGCCGACCCAGGACGGGGCGGCGTGCACCTCGGCGAGCTCGACGCCCCCGGTGGGGTCGCGCCACAGCGGCTCGGCGCCCGAGGGGAGCAGCCGGCGCAGCATCTGGTCGGCCGTCCAGCGGACGGTGGCGACGGTGGGGATGCCGAGGCGCTGGTAGACCTCGGCGCGCCGGGGGTCGTAGATGCGCGCGGCGACGTTCTCGATGCCGAACATCTCACGGGCCACCCGGGCGGCGATGATGTTGGAGTTGTCGCCGCTGGACACGGCGGCGAAGGCGCCGGCCTCCTCGATGCCCGCCTCGCGCAGGGTGTCCTGGTCGAAGCCGACTCCGGTGACCCGCCGGCCACCGAAACCGGAGCCCAGTCGTCGGAAGGCGGTGGGGTCCTGGTCGATCACGGCGACCGTGTGCCCCTGTTGCTCCAGGGTCTGCGCGAGGGCGGAACCCACCCTGCCGCAGCCCATGATGACGATGTGCACGACCGTCCTTCCGAGGTCAAGAAGTCAAGAAGTCAATAAAAATTCTGGCTTGGCTTTGAACAGGGTCTCAGACCGTCGCCCAAGCTACACACGTGCGGTCGGCGCAGGGCACCCCCGTGCACGCTTTACGTGATCAGCGGCGGCTGATGCTCCAGAGACTGAGGAAGGTAAGGATTCCGAGGCCGACGAGGGTGCCGACGGCGCCGATGATCTCCGCGGTCGTGTGCATGGACCCTCCAAGGGGACGGCAGCGGGCGGGGATTGTCATATAGACATGGGGATCGGCACGGTCGCGGAATCCGCAGCACGGGCATGGCCGAATTCACCCGGGAGGCAGACGCGGCACGCCGTCACCCGGCTGAGCCCGGGGGAGGGTGGGCGGTCCCGTGTTCGAAGGCCTACGATCCTCTGTTGTGTCCAAACTGACCGACGTGCCCAAACGGATTCTGATCGGGCGCGCACTGCGCAGTGATCGGCTCGGAGAAACGCTCCTGCCGAAGCGCATCGCCCTGCCCGTCTTCGCTTCCGACCCGCTGTCCTCCGTGGCCTACGCGCCCGGGGAGGTGCTGCTGGTCCTGTCCATCGCGGGCGTGTCGGCCTACCACTTCAGCCCCTGGATCGCCCTCGCGGTCGTCGTGCTGATGTTCACGGTGGTCGCCTCCTACCGGCAGAACGTCCACGCCTACCCCAGTGGCGGCGGCGACTACGAGGTGGCCACCACCAACCTCGGTCCCAAGGCCGGCCTGACCGTCGCGAGCGCGCTGCTCGTCGACTACGTCCTGACCGTCGCGGTCTCCATCGCCTCCGGCATCGAGAACCTCGGCTCCGCGATCCCCTTCGTGGTCGAGCACAAGGTGGCCTGCGCGGTCGCCGTGATCGTGCTGCTGACGCTGATGAACCTGCGCGGCGTCAAGGAGTCCGGCAAGCTCTTCGCGATCCCGACCTACGTCTTCGTCGCGGGCGTCTTCATCATGATCGCCTGGGGTGCCTTCCGCGGGCTGGTGCTCGACGACACCCTGCGGGCCCCGACGGCCGAGTACACGATCAAGGCCGAGCACCAGGGCCTGGCCGGGTTCGCCCTGGTCTTCCTGCTGCTGCGCGCCTTCTCCTCCGGCTGTGCCGCGCTCACCGGCGTGGAGGCGATCTCCAACGGCGTCCCCGCCTTCCGCAAGCCCAAGTCGAAGAACGCGGCGAGCACGCTCGCGGCGATGGGCCTGCTGGCCGTCACCATGTTCTGCGGCATCATCGTGCTGGCCCTGTTCACCAAGGTCCGGATGGCCGAGAACCCGGCCGTCGACCTGCTGCACAACGGGGTCGCGGTCGGCGCCGACTACGTCCAGAACCCGGTGATCACCCAGGTCGCCGAGGCCGTCTTCGGCAAGGGCAGCTTCCTCTTCATCGTGCTCGCAGCGGCCACCGCCCTGGTGCTGTTCCTGGCGGCGAACACCGCCTACAACGGCTTCCCGGTACTCGGCTCGATCCTGGCCCAGGACCGCTATCTGCCCCGTCAGCTGCACACCCGCGGCGACCGCCTCGCCTTCTCCAACGGCATCGTGCTGCTCGCCGGCGCGGCCATGCTGCTGGTCATCATCTACGGCGCCGACTCCACGCGGCTGATCCAGCTGTACATCGTCGGTGTGTTCGTGTCGTTCACGCTCAGCCAGATCGGCATGGTCCGGCACTGGAACCGCCACCTGGCGACCGAGACCGACCAGGCCAAGCGCCGCCACATGGTCCGCTCCCGCGCGATCAACACCTTCGGCGCCTTCTTCACCGGCCTGGTCCTGATCGTCGTCCTGGTCACCAAGTTCACGCACGGCGCCTGGGTCGCCCTGCTCGGCATGGTGATCTTCTACGGGACGATGAGCGCGATCCGCCGTCACTACGACGGCGTCTCCGCGGAGATCGCCGCTCCCGAGGGCCCCAGCGACGACACCGTCCGGCCCTCGCGCGTCCACTCGGTGCTGCTGATCTCCAAGATCCACCGTCCGACGCTGCGCGCCCTCGCCTACGCCAAGCTGATGCGCTCCGACACCCTCGAGGCGCTCACCGTCAACGTCGACCCGGCCGAGACGAAGGCGCTGCGCGCAGAGTGGGAACGGCGCGGGATCGACGTACCGCTGAAGGTCCTGGACTCGCCCTACCGCGAGGTCACCCGGCCGGTCATCGAGTACGTCAAGAGCCTGCGCCAGGAGTCGCCGCGCGACGCGGTGTCGGTGATCATCCCGGAGTACGTGGTCGGCCACTGGTACGAGCACCTGCTGCACAACCAGAGCGCACTGCGGCTCAAGGGCCGGCTGCTGTTCACGCCGGGCGTGATGGTCACGTCCGTCCCGTACCAGCTCCAGTCGTCCGAGGCGGCCAAGAAGCGGGCCCGCAGGCGCTCGGAGTGGAACGCCCCGGGCTCGGTACGACGCGGTCCCGCGCAGCAGGGTCACCCGAAGGAACCGTCGGGCAGCGGCTCCGGCAGCGCCCCGGGCTCCTCGGGGCCCGACCCGAAGAAGTGACCCCCGCGCCGGGCGGGCCTTCGGGGCCTGCCCCTTGACCCTCGCCCCGGCGCATGGTGAACGGCCGGACGACAGCCACGTAGACTGGTGGGCTGTTGTCCGGCCGTTCCTCGTTCGACGTTGTGGAGTCACCCCGCCATGCAGGCAGAACCGAAGAAGTCGCAGGCGGTGTCGCTCGTGGGGCAGGAATACGAGGTCGAGATCGGCCCCGTCGCCCACGGCGGCCACTGCATCGCCCGGACGGAAGCCGGCCAGGTGCTGTTCGTCCGGCACACGCTGCCCGGCGAGCGGGTCGTGGCCCGGGTGACCGAGGGCGAGGAAGGGGCCCGGTACCTGCGCGCGGACGCCGTACAGGTGCTGGAGGCGTCCAAGGACCGCGTCGAGGCACCCTGCCCGTACGCCGGACCCGGCCGCTGCGGCGGCTGCGACTGGCAGCACGCCAAGCCGGGCGCCCAGCGCCGGCTCAAGGGCGAGGTGATCGCCGAGCAACTGCTGCGCCTCGCGGGCCTCACGCCCGAGGAGGCCGGCTGGGACGGCACCGTGATGCCGGCCGAGGGCGACAAGCTGCCGGCCGGCGAGGTGCCCGCATGGCGCACTCGCGTGCAGTACGCGGTCGACGCCGACGGCAACGCCGGGCTGCGGCGCCACCGCTCGCACGAGGTCGAGCCGATCGAACACTGCATGATCGCGGCGCCGGGCGTCAGCGAGCTGGGCATCGAGGACCGCGACTGGTCCGGGATGGCGTCCGTCGACGCGATCGCCGCGACGGGTTCCCAGGACCGCATGGTGATCCTCGAACCCCGCCCCGGCGCGCGCCTCCCCCTCGTCGAGCTCGACCGGCCCGTCTCGGTCATGCGCGTCGAGGAGCACGACGGCGGCATCCATCGCGTCCACGGCCGCGCCTTCGTGCGCGAGCGTGCCGACGGCCGGACGTACCGCGTCGGCAGCGGCGGCTTCTGGCAGGTCCATCCCCAGGCCGCCGACACCCTCGTCAAGGCGGTCATGCAGGGCCTGCTGCCGCGCAAGGGCGACATGGCGCTCGACCTGTACTGCGGCGTCGGCCTCTTCGCGGGCGCCCTCGCCGACCGCCTCGGCGACAAGGGCGCGGTGCTGGGTATCGAGTCCGGCAAGCGTGCCGTCGAGGACGCCCGGCACAACCTCGCCGGGTTCGAGCGGGTGCGGATCGAGCAGGGCAAGGTCGAGGCGGTGCTGCCGCGCACCGGGATCACCGAGGTCGACCTGATCGTCCTCGACCCGCCGCGCGCGGGCGCGGGCAAGAAGACCGTCGAGCACCTGGCTTCGCTGGGGGCCCGGAAGATCGCGTACGTGGCGTGCGACCCCGCGGCACTGGCCCGCGACCTGGCGTACTTCCGGGACGGCGGCTACAAGGTGCGGATGCTGCGGGCGTTCGATCTGTTTCCGATGACGCATCATGTGGAGTGTGTCGCGATCCTTGAACCGGCCGCAAAGGGCTCCTGACCTGCGGTTTTGCGCGTGCGCATTATGTGCGGTGTGGGCGTTACGGGCGATATCCTGACGCTGAAATGACGCTCGTGACGCTCATTTGACGCTCGTTCTGACGGGGTGGCACTGACTGATCGTGTAGCCCCCGGCGTGCCGCGGCCGGCGATGGTCGCGAACTCGCTCTGCGACTTCAAGGTCCTGGGCATCTCTCGGCTCGCCGCCCAGCACGACGAGATTGAGCGGTTGCGCCGACAGATCACAGAGAGTGGCACCGTGCGGCAGCTGCCGCACGGTGCGAGCCGAAAGGCGCCGTACGGTTCCTGCAGTTGACACAACCCCGGGCTTGAAGATCCCGAAGGATGATCCTGCGGGTGGCGCCGGAGCCAGCAGGCCAGTTCCGTTCCGAGCAGCAGCTGATGCGCAAGGAATCGGAACCGACGTTTTTCCTCTCGTCGGTCTGTTCTCGCTTCTCTACCGCCTCTGTGCCGCTTGCCTCGGGAGGCGCGTTCAACCGGTGACGTCCTTCGCGTCGCCTTCTCCTCTGCTGATCTCGATTCGGCGGGGCTTGGGTTCCTCCATCAGCGGGAGGCGCAGGGTGAGTACGTCCACGTCGCTCACCCTCGGGGCGACCGCCGCGACCCAGAGTTCGTTGGCCTGCCTGGCGTCCGGCGAGGGTGGGGTCATGAGCCGGATACGCGCAGGGCGGCCAGGGTGAGGTCCACGATCTGTTCGGCCCACTCGGGGCGGCTGCCGCGTCCGACCAGGTATTCGGAGAAGTATGAGCCGTGCAGCGCGGACGCGGCCGTTTCCAGGTCGGCGTCTTTCCGGATCTCTCCCCGGTCCTGAGCCTGTTCGAGTGCCTGGCGCAATAGGGCTCGGCGGGGTCCGATGGTGCGTTCGCGCAGCAGGGTGATGAGTTCGGGGGTGTGGGCTTCCTCGGCAAGGCAGGTGCCGATCAGGGCGATGCCGTTGACGCGCTCCATGTTGGCGGCGAAGTCCTTCAGGATGGCCACCAGGTCGGTGCGGATGTCGCCGGAGGGCGGTGGAGCGTACGAGGGCGGGGATGGCAAGAGCGTCCAGGACGCGCTGGACGGCGGGACGTACCTGTGCTCTGGCGGCCCGGCGTGGCCGGGTGGTGGCGTTCGCGGCGCGGACCAGGTCGAAGAGGTGGGTGCGTTCGGCCTCGGTGAGTTTGAGCGCTCGCGCGATGTTGTCCAGGACGTTGTCGGAGACCCCTCGGGCGTTGCCGCGTTCGAGCTGCGTGTAGTAGTCGACGCTGACTCCGGCCACGAGCGCGACCTCTTCGCGGCGAAGGCCCGGCACCCTCCGGGAGTCCTTGCCATAGACGGGCAGCCCTGCTTGGTCGGGCGTGATCCTGGCCCTGCGGGAGGTCAGGAATGCACGGATCTCTTTGCGCCTGTCCATTCTTCGAGGTTAGGTCCCCTGCCGACGCGCTGGGGGGTGCTGTCAGTGCCTGGGCCAGCAGGCTCTTCCTCGACTGCCGCCCCGCCTGTTGCATGACCGTGCACCGCAAGGGGTGCTGTCACCGCCAGGGATGCCACTTTCCGGTGTCGATGCCGACCCGTATCCGCATGCTGCGGGAGAACCTCCTCGACCCGGCCGACCTCCCCGTCGCCGAGGACCACGTCACCGTCAACCTGCTCGGCACGATCCGGATGACGTACGCCTTCCTGCCCCTGCTCGTCGGCAAGGACGACGCGGTCGTCATGAACGTCACCTCGTCGCTGGCGTTCGTGCCGCTGGCGGGCACCCCGGCCTACAGCGCGACCAAGGCCGCGCTGCACTCCTTCTCCGAGAGCCTGCGCGTGCAGCTCGCCGACAGCAGCGTCCAGGTGATCGAGGTGATCCCGCCGGGCGTGCGCACCACCCTCCTCGGCCAGCAGGACGACGAGAGGTCCATGCCGCTGGAGGACTACCTCACCGAGACCGCGGACCTTCTGCGGGAGAAGCCCGACGCCAGGGAGATCGCCGGCGAGCGTGCCCGGTTCTTTCGCGACGCAGTGGCGAACGGTACCTACGACGAAGTCCTGGCCATGCTCAGCGACTACCGCTGAGCGGCACCCGGTGCTGGCCGAACGGACTGATGCAGGTGACAGGTTGTTTCCAGGGAACGTTCAGGAACAACCCAGGCTCGATGTGAAACGAGTGCAGAGGTCATGAGTCGGGCCTACCGGTAGCTCGTCAACCTCGGCGGCCGGTGGATCGGGCCGGTGATCCGGGTCAGGGGCCGGCCCGTGCCCTGGTTGGCCTGAGCGATGATCTCCGCGGTGATGGAGACGGCGGTCTCCTCGGGTGTGCGGGCTCCGAGGTCGAGGCCGATCGGGGAACGCAGCCGCGCCAACCGCTCTTCCGGCACGCCCTTCTCGCGCAGGAGCCGCAGGCGCTCGTCGTGGGTACGCCGGGAGCCCATGGCTCCCACGTAGGCGACGGGCAGGTCCAGGGCCAGGCGCAACAGCGGGATGTCGAATTTGGCGTCGTGGGTGAGGACGCAGACGGCGGTACGGGCGTCCACGGTCGTGTGTTCCAGGTAGCGGTGGGGCCAGTCGACGACGACCTCGTCGGCGTACGGAAAACGAACGGGTGTGGCGAAGACGGGGCGGGCGTCACACACGGTGACCCGGTAGCCGAGGAAGCGGCCGGCCCGGCTGAGCGCGGCGGCGAAGTCGACCGCGCCGAAGATCAGCATGCGGGGGCTGGACGCGTGGACGTGGACCAGCACGGAGAGCCGTTCCGGGCAGGTGTCGGCATCCCCGCCGACCTCCGACCTGGCCGTGCGTCCGGCCCGCAGCAGTGCCCACGCCTGTGCGCCGACCTCCCGTCGCACCGCTCCGGCCAGAGTGCCGGGATGGATGCCTCCCGCCGCGTCGACGTACAGCATTCCGCCCATCAGCTCTTCGGGACCGTCGACGACCTGGGCCACAGCGGCGGGCCGGCCCTCCGCGATGTCGGTGAGGGCGGTGGTGAGGTGCGGTTGTGCGGTGGGGTCGATGCGCTGGACAAGGACGTCGAGTTCGCCGCCGCAGGTCAGCCCTACGGCGAAGGCATCGTCGTCGGAGTAGCCGAACCAGGCGCGCTGCGGGGCGCCCCGGTCGCTGAGTAGCTGTCGGCACAGTTCGTAGACCGCGCCCTCGACACAGCCGCCGGAGATGCTGCCGATCGCGTTGCCGTCCTCGTCCACCGCGACCGAGGTGCCGACGGGCAGGGGTGCGCTGCCGGTGACGTCGACCACGGTGGCCAGGGCGAAGGGGCGGGCTTCGCGGCACCAGCGGTGCAGTGCGCCCGCGATGTTCAGCATGAGCGGGTCCTTCGTCCAAGGGGTGTGGGGTGGGCCGCCGCCACGCCGCCGGAAGAGCGGCTCCGCGTGGCAGCGGCCCCGGGAGGTCCGGCAGCGGAGCGGGGGATCGCTGCCGGACGGCTCGGTGGGCGCTCCGGTCGGTGGGCCGCTCGCCGGCCGGAGCGCGGGCGTCAGAGCAACGCCTCTGCCGTGATGGGGATTTCGCGGACGCGGCGGCCGGTGGCGTTGAAGACCGCGTTGCCGATGGCGGGCGCCACGCCGACGATCACGAGTTCGGCGAGGCCCTTCACGCCGAGGGGGTCGGCGTCGTAGTCCTCCCCGTCGAGGTAGATCGCCCGGAGATCAGGGACGTCGGCGTTGACCGGGACGAGGTAGTCGGCGAGGTTGGCGTTGACGATCCGGCCGTCGCGGTGGTCCGTGGCCGTGTGCTCCAGCAGAGCCGCGCCGATGCCGCCCACCATGCCGCCCAGGGCCTGGCTGTCGGCGAGCTTGGGGCTGATGATCCGGCCCGCGTCGTACACGGCGAGCATCCGCCGTACCCGCACCAGACCCAGCGTCGAGTCCACCGCCACCTCGGCGAACACAGCGCTGTAGGCACTGATGGAGCGCCGCTCCCCCTGCGGCGGGGAGAAGGAGGTGCTCGCTTCGAGCCGGGCGCGGCCGTTGCGGGTCAGCAGTCGCCGGTACGTCTCACCACGTGCCGGATCGCTCTGCACGTGCAGTCGGCCGCCCCGGACCACGATCTCGTCGGCCCGCACCCCGTACAGCGGCGATTCCTCGTCCTCGACGGCCAGTTGGATCGCCTGCCGGCGGAGCTGATCGCAGACGTCGAGGGTGGCGGAGCCGACGCTCGCCATGGTCATCGAGCCGCCGTGCGGCGGGGTCTGGGGATACAGGGAGTCGCCGAGCCGGTATGCGACCGCGTGCATGGCCAGCCCGAGCGCGTCGGCGGCGACCTGTGTCTGGGCGGTGTATGTGCCCGGGCCCATGTCGCTGGTGGCGGACTCGACCACCGCCGTGCCGTCGGCGTTCAGACGGGCCCGGGACTGGGCCGGTGCGACTCCGGTGTGGTAGACGCCCGCGGCCATGCCCATGCCGATCAGCCAGTCGCCGTCCCGCCTCGATCGCGGCTTCTGCTTGCGCCGCTGCCAGCCGAACTCGCGGGCACCGACCGTGTAGCACTCGAGCAGCCGACGCGTGGAGAACGGCGTGTTGTTCGACGGATCCTGGGCCGGCTCGTTGCGCCGGCGCAGTTCGATCGGGTCCATGCCGAGTTCATGGGCGAGTTCGTCCATGGCCGACTCCACGGCGTAGACCCCTGTGGCAGCACCGGGACCACGCATCCAGATCGGGCTGTTCACATCCAGCGGCACCGTCCGGTACGCCTGGCGGACGCCGGGCGTGGTGTAGAGCATCTGCCCGGGTGCCATGACGGCCTCGGTGAACGTCTCGTACGACGAGGTCTCCGCGTCGATCCCGTGGTCGGCGGCGGCCAGGCGGCCGCGCCGGTCGCTGCCGAGGCGCAGCCGGTACTCGTACGAGGGCCGGAAGCCGGTGCCGAAGTACATCTGCCTGCGGGTCAGGACCAGTTTGACCGGACGGCCCGTCTCCCGCGCGGCCAGCGCGGCGACCACGGTGTGCGGCCAGCAGCGCAGCCCGCTGCCGAAAGCGCCCCCGACGAACGGGTTGATGACGCGCACGGAGTCCAGCGGCACGTCGAACACCGTGGAGAGCTCCGTCTGCGTGCCGCCCGCCACCCACTGGGACTTGTCCCACACGGTGAGCCGGTTGCCCTCCCAACGGGCGATGGTGGCGTGCGGCTCCATCGGGTTGTGATGATTGCGCGCCAGCTGGTACGTCAGGTCCAGCAGTACGGCCGCGTCCCGCAGCCCGGCTTCCACGTCGCCGCGCGCGTAGTTGACCGGCGGGCCCGGTTCGGCCTCGTGCAGTTCGGTCGAGGAGTCTTCAGCGTCGTAGCCGACCTTCACCAGGCTCGCGCCGTGCTGCGCGGCCTCCAGGGTGGTGGCCACCACGACGGCGACCGGCTGACCGTGGAAGAGCACCCGGTCGTCCTGGAACACACGCAACTTGCGGCCGGGCAGGTTGTTCGATCCCGGATTGTCGCGGTACGGAAGCGTCGGCGCGTTGCCGTGGTGGATCACCCGCAGCACCCCCGGGTGGGCGAGCGCGGCATCCGTGTCGACGCCGGTGACACGGCCGCGTCCGATGCTCGCGTCCACGATGACGGCGTGCACCACCCCGTCGACCTCGTGCTCGGCGGCGTACGTCGCCTGGCCGGTGACCTTCAGCCGGCCGTCCACCCTCGACAGCGGCGCGCCCACGGATGCCTGCGGCTGGGGACTCACTTGGTAC
This sequence comes from Streptomyces zaehneri, assembly GCF_032248645.1. Lineage (NCBI taxonomy): Bacteria > Bacillati > Actinomycetota > Actinomycetes > Kitasatosporales > Streptomycetaceae > Streptomyces > Streptomyces zaehneri. The sequence continues at coordinate 133,603 of NZ_JASTTJ010000026.1, read as the reverse complement.
CTCCTACGACGCGCAGCTGGCGCTCGACGGTCCGCTTGAGCAGCTCGACCTTGAACCGGTTGTGGGCGAGCGGCCGGGCGCCCTCGGCGGCCTTCGCGGCCGCCGCCGCCCACAACGACTCCGAGGGGCGCTCGCCGACGAGGTGCTGCTCGACTGCCGACAGCTTCCACGGCACCGTGCCCACCCCGCCGGCGGCGACCTTCGCCTCCCGGATCAACCCACCGCGTACGTGCAGCGCGACGGCCGCCGAGGTCAGGGCGAACTCGTACGACTGCCGGTCGCGCACCTTCAGATAGCCCGACCTCAGCGGGCGCGGAAGTGCGGGGATCTCCACCGCCGCGATCAACTCGCCGCGCCGCAATGCCTGTTCACGGTGGGGCGAGTTGCCCGGTCGCAGCAGGAAGTCTGCGAAGGGGACTTGGCGCTCCCCGTCCGGGCCCAGCAGGTGCACCCGCGCTTCCAGCGCCGCGAACGCCACGGCGACGTCGGAAGGGTGGGTGGCCACGCAGGCGTCCGAGGTGCCCAGGATGGCGTGCGTACGGTTGACGCCCTCCAGCGCGGCACAACCGGAGCCCGGTTCGCGCTTGTTGCAGGCAGCGGTCACGTCACGGAAGTACGTGCAGCGGGTGCGCTGCATGATGTTGCCGCCGATGGTCGCCATGTTGCGGAGCTGGGCCGAAGCGCTCAGCTCCAGTGCCTGCGAGACGACCGGGTACAGGGTGCGGATCTTGGGATGGGCGGCAGCCTCGGACATGGTGACCAGCGCACCGATCCGCAAGCCCCCGCGCTCGGTGACGGTCACGTCGTGCAGGGGCAGGCCGACGATGTCGACCAGCGTCTCGGGGCGCTCGACGGCCTCACGCATCAGGTCGACCAGGGTGGTGCCGCCGGCGATGTAACGTCCGCCTCTGCGACCGGCGTTGAGGGCTTCGCGCGTATCGGAGACGCGGGTGTAGGAGAAGGGATGCACAGCGGCCGATCCTCACTTCCGGGCCGCGGTCTGCTCGACCGCGCGCACGATCTTGACGTAACAGCCGCAGCGGCAGATGTTGCCGCTCATCCACTCCCGGATCTCCTCCGGCGAGCCGGTGTGCCCCTCCTGAATACAGCCGACACCGGAGACGATCTGGCCGGGGGTGCAGTAGCCGCACTGGAAGGCGTCCTCGTCGATGAACGCCTGCTGCAACGGGTGGAGTTGGTCGCCCTTGGCCAGGCCCTCGATCGTGGTGACCTTGGCGCCCTCCAGCCGGACGGCGAGCGTCAGGCAGGAGTTGACCCGGTGGCCGTCGACCAGCACGGTGCACGCCCCGCAGGCCCCGGCGTTGCAGCCCTTCTTGGAGCCGGTCAGCTCGAAGTGCTCGCGCAGCAGGTCCAGCAGCGAGGTCCGGTTGTCCACCGTCACCGTCCGCCGGGTGCCGTTGACCGTCAGGGAGACACGGCTGGAGGGCGGCCGCTCGGCGGCCGTCGCCTCCTCCGGGCCGAGGAGGGAGGTCCCTCCGATCACTCCCCCCGCGACGACAACGCCGCCGACCGCGGTACTCGTGGCGATGAACGTGCGGCGACTGGGCACCGGGGAGGGCTCGCCGGCTCCGGTGGAGGGCGGAACGGCAGACTCAGGGAGTTCAGTGGACATACGTACGCCTTCGTATCGCGGACGGATCGGCCGTACACACAGCGGGACGGAAGACTGGATCGTCGTCACCGCGGGGAACTGGGCCACTGCGCGCTTCGGCAGCGGCGACTGGTCACCTGGGGAGTCTTGCACCACCGGCGACGTCGTGGCAGGGAGACTTTCCTCCCCCCCTTACGCTCCGTCAGGAGCGGGTGGCCGACATCATCGGGGGCACTTTCGCGCGAGGCGGGACAGAGCCGCGTCGACTCGCCGGTTGTGGGTGCGTCCGCGTCGCTCACCACTTCGGCGTGCGTTGCGGACTGATCGTCCGCTTCGAGAAGGTCGCCGGCACGGTCCTGGCACGGCCCTCCTCCGGGACGCTCTGACGTCCTGGGTGAGCCCGGGTGGCGTGATCGATGGGCCGGGGCTACTGGTTGCGGGTGCGGGGGCCGTTGTACTGCTGGTCGGTGACCGGTTCGGCCCAGGTGGTCTCGGGGGTGCCGTCGCCGGTGCCCTCCCACATGGCGAGGTGCTCCATGAACCGGTCGGGGGCGGCGCCGTGCCAGTGTTCCTCGTGCGGCGGGCAGGTGACGGTCTCGCCGGGGTGGGCCTCGAAGACGGTGCCGTCCCGTGTGCCGATCAGCGCGATGCCGGAAACGATGTGCAGGCTCTGGCCCAGGGCGTGGGAGTGCCAGTCGGTGCGGGCGCCCGGTGAGAAGCGGACCAGGTTGACGCGCATCCGGGACGGCTCCTGGCCGGCCACGATGACGTCCCACCACACGTCGCCGGTGAACCAGTCCGCCGGGGCCTTGCTGCTGGGCTGCTGCTCGATGAATTCCATGGTGTCTCTCCTGTGTTGTGGGTGCGTGGGCTGTCCCTAGCGGGCGACGTAGCCGCCGTCGACGGGCAGGGCGACGCCGACGACGAAGGCCGCCCCGGGGCTGCACAGCCACAGAACCGCCTGGGCGATCTCCTCGGCGGTGCCGAGCCGGTTGACGGGCTGGTTGGCCTCGGCCTCGGCGCGGTCGAGTTCGCCCTTGGCGATCATGTCGCTGACCATCGGGGTGTCGATGGTGCCGGGGCAGACGGCGTTGACGCGGATGCCGCGCGGGGCGTGTTCGAGGGCGGCGCTGGCGGTCAGGCCGATGACTCCGTGCTTGGAGGCGTGGTAGGAAGCGCGGCCGGGGAGGCCGACGAGGCCTCCGAGGGAGGAGCAGTTGACGATGGCGCCGCTGCCACGGGCGCGCATGTGGCGCAGTTCGTGCTTCATGCAGGCCCAGACTCCGCGGAGGTTGATGGCGTTGACGCGGTCGAAGCGTTCGGCGGGTTCGTCGGCGGCGTCGCTGGGCGGGATCTGGATGCCGGCGTTGTTGTAGGCCATGTCGAGGCGGCCGAAGGTCTCCACGGTGCGGTCGACCGCGGCGGCGACCTGGTCCTCGTCGCTGACGTCACAGGTGAGGGCGAGGACCTGGTGGCCGGCGTCGGTGAGTTCCGTCGCGGCCGCGTTCAGGGCCGCTTCGTCGATGTCGGTGAGGGCGACGGCGGCTCCGGACGCGGCGAACGCGCGAGCGGTCGCCAGGCCCATACCGGCGCCGGCGCCGGTGACGAGCGCGACCCGGCCGGTGAAGTCGTACGTGGGGTTCACGTCGTGTTGTCCCTTCGGGCGCGGTGGTGTGGCGGCGCGAGCGGTGTCGGGGCTGCCCGGAGGAGCTGCGGCGGCCGGGCGTCTGCCGCGCCGCCGTCAGACGGTTTGGCCGCCGTCGACGACCAGGGCGTGGCCGGTGGCGAAGGAGGCGGCGTCCGAGCAGAGCCAGAGCACGGCGGCGGCGATCTCGTCCGGTGTCCCGAGGCGTCCGATGGGCTCGTCCGCGATCAGGGCGTCCCGTCCGCCGGGTGTGCTTTCGGCGAAGCGCTGGATCATCTCGGTGTCGATGATGCCGGGGCAGACGGCGTTGACGCGGATCCCGGATGCCGCGTAGTCGAGGGCGGTCGAGCGGGTCAGGCCGATGACGCCGTGCTTGGCCGCGGCGTAGGCCGCCTGTCCCTTGAAGCCCTTGACGCCGGCGCCGGAGGAGGCGTTGACGATCGCGCCGCCTGCCTGCTGGAGCATCAGGGGGATCTGGTGCTTCATGCACAGGAACATCCCGGTCAGGCTGACGCCGATGACGCGGTCCCACTCGTCCTTCGCGATGTCCGCGGCCGGCTTGACCGGCTGCTCGACGCCGGCGTTGTTGAAGGCGGCGTCCAGTCGTCCGAACGCCTTAATGGTCGCGTCCAGGGCGGACCGCACGTCCTCTTCGCTGGTGACGTCACAGGCCAGGGCCAGAGCCTGCCCGCCCGCTTCCTCGATGAGCCGTGCGGTCTCCCGCAGGCCGTCCGGGGACCGGTCGGCGAGGGCGACGCGGGCGCCCGCGCGGGCGAAGGCGACGGCGGTGGTGCGGCCGATGCCGGAGCCGGCTCCGGTCACGAAGGCCACCTTGCCGGTGAAGGCCGCGTTGTTCACAGTCACGTGCGGAGTCCTCTCGCTTGCTGGTACGTCGTCGGGTCCGTATCGCCACTGCGCGGATCCGGGCTTGCGTCAGTGCCGCGAGGGCACCTGCGCGGGTTCCTCGTGTCGTGACTTCGTGGGCGCGCCGCTCCGGGCCACGATCCGGCCCCTGCGGGAGGTGCCGTGGACGGCGAGGGCGATCAGGGGCAGCAGCGTGAGGGCTGCGATGACGGTGCCGACCAGGGGCGGTCCGGTCAGGCCGAGGGAGGAGTCCAGGGCCGTACCGGCGATCAGCGAACCGGCGGCGACGCCGGTGTTGAAGGCGGAGGTGGTCAGCGCCGAGGTGAGGGTGGGGGCATCGCCCGCGAAGCGCATGGCGAGGGCGGTGACGACCGGGTTGACCGTGAAGCCGGTCAGACCCATGAGGAAGACCAGGAGGGTGGCTGTCACCGGGTTGCCGGACAGCGGGATCATCAGGAGCAGGACCAGGGCGGTGGCCGCGGCGGCCGTGATGGTGGTGACCATCGGCCGTCGGTCACCCAGACGGCCTCCGATGGTGGTTCCGCCCAGCGCGCCGACTCCGAACGCGATCAGGACGAGCGAGACGGCGCCCGCGGGGATGCCTGCACGGTCGGTCAGCAGCGGCGTGATGTAGGTGTACGTCGCCAGCACACCGCCCATGATCAGCATCGCGGCGCCGAGCGCCAGCCACAGCCGGCCCTGCCGCAGAGCGCGGACCTCGGCCCGGAGGGACACCTCGGCGCGCTGCTCCTGGGCCGGGATGAAGCGGCCGATGAACACGGCGGCGAGTCCGGAGAGGACGGCCAGGGCCCAGAAGGGGCCGCGCCAGCCGGTGAACTGTCCGGCGAAGGAGCCGACCGGCACACCGACGACGTTCGCCAGGGTCAGCCCGCCGATCATGACACCCGTGGCACGGGTGGCGTTGCGCGGTCCAGCGGCGGTGGTGGCGACGACGAAGCCGACGGACCAGAACGCTCCGGTGGCCAGGGCCGTGACGACACGGGCGGTGACGACGACCGTGAAGGATGTGCTGAGGGCCGCGACCAGATGTCCGAGGCAGAAGACCGACAGGGCCAGGATCAGCGTCTGGCGCTGCGGCAGGCGCAGCGTCGCCATGGCCATGGTCGGCGCCCCGATGATCATGCCGATGGCGAAGGCGGTGATCAGCAGGCCGGCGTGGGAGACGCTGACTCCGAGGTCACCGGCCAGTTCCGGCAGCAGGCCGGCGACGACGAACTCGGTGGTCCCCATCAGGAACGTGCCGGCGGCGAGCACCCAGACGACGCAGGGAAGCTTGCCGGGGGTGGTCCCGGATGCGGATGGCATACGTGTGATCTCTCCTTGCGTGGAAGTCGGCGGATCAGGGGGCGGCTGGGGCCGTCGCGGCGGCCGGCGGACTGCCCGGCCACGCCTTCGACGGTTCCATGGACCGGACCGGTCGAAAAGGGGAGAATCTCCTCCCCCCTTCGTGCGGGGCACCCGTCAGGTGCGCCCGCGCGGGGCGAGCGCTGGGGCGGATCAGGGCGCGACTTCGATGGTGATCTCGTCGGCGGTGGCGAGCTGCTCGGCGCCGCCGTCGGCCATGTGCCCGAGGAGGACCAGGCCGGCCGCATGGGGGGCGTCGCGGTAGTAGGTGGCGAGCTGGTTCCAGGGCGCGTAGTACGCCAGGTCTCCGACCTCGGGGTCGGCGCCTTCCGGCGCGCCGGAGGTGGACAGCTTGCGCGGCAGGTCGGCGATCTTCTCGGCCTCGTTGAAGTCGCGCAGCGACAGGGTGAGCGGGAGCTGTGCGGCGAAGTCGCGGGCGGTGTCGTTGTCGTTCAGGGTGGCGTCGAAGCGGTGGCCGTTGATGGTGAGCCGGATGTTCATGGCGGGTGTCCTGCCGGTTGATGCGGTGGCGGCCGAGGCTGTCGAAGCCTGAGGCGACGCTGGCTCGGAGGCGGAGGACGGGGAATCGCTGGCACAGGCGGTCACGACCAGCAGCAGGGCGGTGGCCGGGACCACACGGGCGAGAGTGCGAAGGAGCGCCGGGTTCACGGGTTGTCCAGTGGCTGGTCTGGCAGAGGCTCGGCGTAGTGGCGGAAGCCGTCCCGCTTGGCGTGGATGTCGTACAGACGCTGGGCCAGGACGCCGGGGCTGCTGTGCTCGGCGTCGGGCCGGATGGCTCCGGGAATGATCAGCTGGGCGGCGTGGATGTTCTCCCCCGCGAGCGCGTCGTGCAGCAAGCGGGCGTACGCGCTCTCGGCGGCGAAGGCGATCGAGGTCCCGGCCACGTTCGGATTGGGGCGTACGGCGCTGGAGCCGTTGACGAACAGCAGGGTGCCGCGGCCGAGGGCGCGCATACCGGGCAGAACGGCGTTCACGGCGGTGACCGCACCTTTGACGGAGAAGGCGAACGGGGCGTCGAGGTCGTCGGCGCCGGTGTCGAGGACCGGCTTCATGAAGTCGGCGCGCGGGACGGGGCTGTACTGGAGGATCTCGATGGGCCCCAGAGCGGATGCGGCCGCGTACAGGGCGTCGGTCAGGGACTCGATGTCGAGAACGTCGGCGGTGAAGCCGTGGGCCCGAATGCTGTCGCGGGCCAGCTCGGCGGTCATCTCCTTCAGGCGCTCGGCGTTGCGTGCGATGAGGGCGACGGTGTGGCCGGCGGCTCCGAAGCGGCGGGCCGTGGCCAGCCCGAGCCCGGGGCCGGCGCCGATGAGCGCGAAGGTCGTCATGGGGTTCGTCGTTTCTTGGGTGAGGTGGGACGGGGTGGGCTCCCGCCCACGTCCGCGCTGCCGGTGATGTGGCCCGGACCGTGCGGAGGCGGGTGCGGGGCCAGGCGTGCGCTCAGGCCAGGCTCTTGGTGAAGAACTCGTCCAGTTTGTCGAACGGGATCAGGTCCGTCCTGTCGTAGAGATCGACGTGTCCGGCCTTCGGGACGACGTGGAACTCCTTCGGTTCGGCCGCGAGTTCGTAGGCGTCCTCGCTGAAGTACCGCGAGTGGGCGTTCTCGCCGACGACGAACAGAACGGGCCGCGGCGAGATCCACTCGATCTTCGACAGCAGCGGGAAGTTCATCAACGACATGCCACTCGTCAACGTGAACTGGGTGATGGAGTTCGGGTGGTAGCCACGGGGAGTGGAGTAGAACTCGCCGAACTCGCGGCCGACGGGGTTGGTGTTCTCGTCGAATCCGATGGGCGCGCCGCGCGGGGTCAGGGCGGGGGCGTGGGCCTCGAAGTCCGCGTACCGCTGCTCGGCGATCGCGTCGAGCATGGCGCCTCGTTCCTCCGCGGTGAGGGAGCCCTGCCAGCCCTCCGAGGCGATCCGGGCGATGTCGTACATGACGACCGTGGCGACCGCTTTGATGCGCCGGTCGACCTGGGCCGCGCTGAGCGCGAAGCCGCCGCTGCCGCACATGCCGACGACGCCGATGCGGTCCCGGCTCACGAAGTCACGGGTGCCCAGGTAGTCGACGGCCGCATGGAAGTCCTCGGTGAAGACGTCGGCGGAGGAGACGTGTCGAGGGTCGCCGCCGCTGTAGCCGTTGTAGGAGGGGTCGAAGGCGAGGGCCACGAAGCCGCGCTTGGCCAGGTTCTGGGCGTAGATGCCCGGGCCCTGCTCCTTCACGCCGCCGTACGGTGCGCCGAGGATGAGCGCGGGGTGTTCCTGGGAGGCGTCGAAGTCCTTCGGCCGGTAGAGGTCCGCGGAGATGGTGATCCCGTACCGGTTCTTGTACGACACCGGGATAGGGTGACGTTCTCGTCCAGGTCGAAGATGTAGTTGTCTGCTGCAGGCATTTCTTCGTCTCTTTTCTGCGGTGCTTGCCCAGGGCAGCCGGTTACCGGCCGAGGGTCAGGGCTTGAGCAGGGTCTTGATGGCGCGGCGTTCGTCCATGGCTCGGTAGCCCTCGGCGACCTGGTCCAGGGGCAGGGCGAGGTCGAAGACCTTGCCCGGGTTGATCCGGCCGGTCAGGACCCGGTCGATCAGGTCGGGCAGGTAGCGGCGTACGGGGGCGGGGCCGCCGCGCAGGCCGACGTGGGAGAAGAACAGCTCCTGGCCGTCGATCGCCACCTCGTGCGGGACGCCGACGAAGCCGACGTTGCCGCCGGGCCGGGTCGAGTGCAGGGCCTGCCGCATCGATTCGGCCATGCCGACGCACTCCAGCACGGAGTCGGCGCCGATGCCGTCGGTGAGGTCCTTGACGCGGGCGATGCCTTCGTCTCCGCGCTCGGCGATGATGTCGGTGGCACCGAACTCCAGGGCCAGCTGCTGTCGGGACTCATGACGGCTCATGGCGATGATCCGCTCGGCCCCCAGCTCCTTGGCGGCGATGACGCCGCACAGGCCGACCGCGCCGTCGCCGACGACCACGGCCGTCGAGCCAGGCTTCACCTCGGCGGCGAGGGCGGCGTACCAGCCGGTGCCCATCACGTCGGAGACGGCCAGCAGGCCGGGCACCGCCTCGGCGTCAGGGTGTTCCTCGGTGGCGACGAGGGTGCCGTGGGCGTTGGGGATACGGACGTAGTCGGCCTGGCAGGTGGACATGAACTCGCGGTGCAGGCAGTTGGACTGCCAGCCGTTGCGGCAGTTCGCGCAGGTGTTGTCCGAGGTGGCGAAGGAGCCGACCACGAACTGGCCCGGCTTGACGTTGGCGACCTCGCTGCCGACCTCCTCGACGATGCCGACGTACTCGTGGCCCATCGGGTGCGGGTCGCCGATGGGTTCCGCGCCGCGGTAGGGCCACAGGTCCGAGCCGCACACACAGGTGGCGACCGTGCGGATGATCGCGTCGGTCGGCTGGATGATCTTCGGGTCGTCGAGGTTCTCGAAGCGCACGTCGCCGGGGGCGTAGATGACTGCTCCGCGCATGGGGATGCTTCCTTCGGTGCGAGGATCGGTGAGCCGCAGCCGATGATCTCGATCGGCTGCTCGATAGCGAGCCTCACACGCGAGGGCAGGCGCGAAAAGCGGAGAGATTCATCCTGGGAAGGGAACATCCTGGGAGTAAATCCTCCCCCCTTTCCCGGGTGGAATCGGTGTCATGCTGGGAAGCATGACCGCCAACATCCCCCTCAATGAGCTGGGAGAATTCCTCAAGAAGCGCCGCTCGGAGCTGAGCCCGCGCACGGTCGGACTGCCCGAGACCGACAGGCCCCGCCGGGTGGCCGGGCTGCGCCGCGAGGAGGTCGCCCAGCTCGCCAGCATCAGCACCGACTACTACACCCGTCTCGAACAGGGCCGTATGCAGGCATCGGCGCCCGTGCTGGACGTACTGGCCCGGGTACTCCATCTGGACGACGACGAGCGGGGCTACCTCTTCCAGCTCGCCGGCAAGACCACCACCCGCACCCGGCCACGCAGCAGGCAGAAGGTCCAGCCGCAACTGCAACGGGTCCTGGACGACCTCACCGCCACCCCGGCCATCGTGCAGGGCAGGCGCGGCGACATCCTGGCCTGGAACGCGCTGGCCGCCGCCCTGGTCACCGACTTCTCCCGCATCCCGGAGAAGCACCGCAACTATCCCCGGATCCAGTTCACCGACCACGCCATGCGCACCCTGTACGTCGACTGGGAGACCTCCGCGCACATCTCCGTCGCCCAACTGCGCATGGAGGCCGCGAAATACCCCGAGGATCCCCGCCTGATCGAGCTGGTCGGTGAACTGTCCATGCGCGACAAGCAGTTCGCCCGCTGGTGGGGCGATCACCGCGTAGCGGCCCGCACCGTGGGCACCAAGACCCTCAACCATCCGGTCGTCGGCGAGCTCGTCCTGGACTGGGACACCCTCACCGCCAACACCGACCCCGACCAGCACCTGACCGTCTGGACCGCCGCCCCGGGCTCCCCCACCCACGAACGGCTCCGCATCCTCGCCTCCTGGGCCGCCGACCAGAACCTGCCGGCCTCCTCCCCCCTCACCTGACCGCGACGGGCCGCCGCTGCAGGAGCGGCCGGTGGACCGTGCCGGTAGCCTGTCGCAGCGGTAGACCCGTGACCTGGTCGGTGTGGGCGATGATCTCCGCGGGGATGGACACCTCCCCGTCCCCGGCTGTGCGCGCACCCGAGATCAAGGCCGATCGGCGAGCGCCGCATCAGAGGCACCGTCCAACGGCAGGCGGCGGCCGGCCCCGAAAACAGGAGGTACGGCTGTTCCGACGCGGAACAGCGGAACACTGGGGAGAGAGCTCCTCCGCGATGTCGTCAGGAGATGTCCTGACGGCCGGCCGCGACCGTCTGGGCTACGCCTGTTCCTGGCGTTCCTGACGTTCCTGACGTTCCTGACCTGGCTTGGGAAGCGGTGCGCCGGAACGGGTGGCGCGCACGGGTCCACGCCTGGGACAGGGAGTTGAGGCTGCCGATCGTCACCGTCCGCTCGTCGATCACCGCGATCCTCTGGTGCATGACGTTGACGGGGACGACCGTGTGGACGACGGCCCGCAGGTCCGCGATGAGGCTCTGGCTGTCCGGGCGGGCCTGGAGCTGGTCCTGTCGTCGCGGATGAACACGGTCACTCGCATGCCGCGTCCGGCCGCGGCGTGCAGCGATGGCTGGATGCCGCGCACCCGGTTCGCGACCCTCGGAGCCCGCACGCCCGAGGAGACGGCCGTCTCCATCGCCGCGGAGATCATCGCCCGGGTCCACCAGGGCACGGGCCGACCTCTGACGCGGCTGAGCGGCCCGATCCACCGGCTGCCGAGGCCGACGAGCTACCGGTAGGCACAATCCGTCCGGCAAGCACCAGGTGCCGCTCAGCCGTGCCCGAGTGGGCAGGACGGGCAATCGGTCGTGACGCCCGTTTGCCGCTCTGGGCGTCCGCACGCCTCGCGATGAGCCGAGAAAGCGGCTCTGAACTGGTTCTTTCCCTCAGTCGCGGGTTCAGCGCCCCTGCCGCACCACCCGGGGTAGGGCACCCCGCTCGCACTGATCGTGCCCAGCCCCTCGGCGCGGGAGATGCTGCGGGTCACCGGCGTAGCTCGGGTTGTCGACGCCTTCGCTTCGCTGGACGCCGTCCCCAACCGCTGGGGCGGAGTGTGGAGGCGTCCCACCCCCCGGGTCTCATCGGATGTGCTTCGCCGGCTTGGTGGCGGTGTTGAGCAGGTACTCCAGGGGGCCGCGGCGGAAGAAGCGGGACCAGACGGCGGCGAACAGGATCGCACCGAGGACGAACATGGTCACCGGCGCCCATGACTGCTGGGTGCCCGTTCCGCCGGCCAGGGGCAACGCGGACTGCACGAGGAAGTGGCCGACGTAGGCGGTCAGCGACATGGTGCCCACGGCGACGACCGGTTTCGCCAGGCGGTGCAGTCGCGGGAGGCGGTCCATCGCCGCCGTCGCGCCCACGATCACGAGGATCGCGACTCCGACGCTGCCGATGATGTCGAACGTGGTGCCGCTGTGCGGTCCGGCCGTCAGGAACGACGACGCCGGTGTGTCCGGGAACGAACCGCTGTCGAGGGGCACGGACCCGCTGCCGGGGGGAAGCGACCCGGAGCTGCCGGACGGCGGCCCGTCTTCGGCCGTGCTCCGCAACGCGTCCTTGCCGGCGAGCAGCAGGGACATGCCGTACGCGGCCACGGTGAGGGCGGCGCCGAGGGCGGCCAGGCGCCACTGGACGGCGGTCGCGGACAGGTCGAGGCGGGCCAGCGCCATGCCGGCGATCACGAACGGAATCCAGGTGATCGTCGGGTAGAAGCCGGTGAGCAGCAGATCGAGCACGCCCACGTCGCTGAGCCGGTGGAGCGGATCGTAGGCGTTGACGCTCTGCTGGACCGACTCGGTCAGCAGCGAGTTCAGGGCGAACGCCAGCTGGGGTGTGACCAGGGCGAGTGCGGCCGCGATGATCGCGAGCGTTCTGGCCGACAGTCGCACCAGGGGCAGGGCGAGAAGGAAGTAGACGCCGTGGAAGCCGAGGATGATCACTCCGCCGTACTCCATGGCCATCGCGGTGCCCAGTGCCAGCAGGATCACGGCGCGGATCGCGATGCGAGCCTTCGCCTGGCGGCCGGCCGGCCCGGTCTTCGGCTCCCGGCGGCCGGCGATCAACATCAGCGAGAATCCGGCGAGGGTGGCGAACAGGACCGACGAGTGACCGTCCGCCATGTACCGGACCCAGCTGCCGAGGCCGTGGGTGCCCGACAGCGGGGGGCCGATGTGCACGACGTACATGCCGAACACCGCCAGCGCTCGGGCCAGGTCCACCCCGACGAGGCGTCCCATCGACGGGTCCGGAGAGGCCGGCACGGCGGACTCGGGGGAGGTTCGGGGCTGCGGAGGCGAGTTCTCCTGCGGAGCTGACGTCCCCCGCGGCGGTTGTGTCTGTGTCATATGGAGAATCTCGCGTCGACGTCAGGGGACGGACCATCCGTCAGGCTTCGGTAACGGCCCCGCCGGTCGGCGGGTACCGCCCTGCCGACCGGCTGAGTCCCGTCCCGACCGGTCCGGGGCGACCGGACGGCTGATGCTCCAGCCACTTGGGCGCAAACCGACTGGGCCGGCGGCAGGTCCTGGGCGGTCAGTCCCCGCTGAGGGGAATCCGCAGCCGCACCCGGTAGCCGCCCTCCGTGGTCGGGCCCGCCTCCAGTGTCCCGTGCAGGATGTCAGCCCGTTCCCGCAGGCCGACCAAACCGTGCTGTGATCCGGGGAGGGACAGAGAAGGGCGCATGGGCGGGGTGTTGGCGACGGTCACGCCGACGTGGTCGCCGTCCTGCCAGACCTCGACGCGGGCCGTGGCGCCGGGGGCGTGCTTGCGGACATTGGTCAGCGCCTCCTGGACCGTGCGGTAAAGAGCCCGTTGGGCCGGTGTGCCCACCGTGGGCGGAAGTTGGCCCTTCAGCTGTGCTTGAGTGCCGCTTGACTCCACGAGCTTGTGCAGGTCGGCCAGGGTGGGCTGAGGTGTCAGCTCGGTGGCTCGGCCGCCGGAGGCACGCAGCAGCGTGACCATGGTGCGCAGTTCGTCGAGTGTGGTGACGCTCAGCGAACGGATCGCACGGGCGGCCTCTTTGGCGTTCGGGTCCTTGGCGGCGACCTGCATGGCTCCGGCCTGTACGGCGATCAGGCTGACCTGGTGGGAGACCACGTCGTGCATCTCACGGGCCAGCTGGGCGCGTTCGCGGGCGAGTACGGCCTGGGCATGCAGGGCCCGCTCGTGCTCCCTGGCCTCCTCGATCTCCGCCAGCCGCCGCGCCAAGTCCCGGTGCGCCTGTAGGAGTTGCCCGAAAAGAACCGGGGCGACAGCGGTGGCCAGGCTGTACACGAAGTCGATCAGCGTCATGGTCCGGCCGGCCTCGGCGAAACTGGACAGGGGCCACGGAACGCTGCTCGCCACGGCGGTCACAGCGACGCACCCCGAGAGGAGAGGACGGCTGCGGGAGCGTTCGGCCAGGGTGAACAGCGCCACGAGCGGGGCGAGGGCGACCTCTTGCGTCAGTGCGATGGGCAGGGTGAGCAGGAAGACGCCGAGCGGGAACCTGCGACGGAAGACCAACGCGGCACAGCCGAGCGTGGCCAGCGCGACGCCGAGGCGCGTGTGGTCCCACATGGTCAGCCATACGTCCTCGGCTGCCACCGCCACCAGGACGATGTCGACGACCGGCGCGGGCACCCGCTCCCACAGGGCGCGTGCCCGGCTCATCGTGTGGCCTCGGGCTGCGGGCGCTCGTCGAGCAGCCCGGCCCGCTGCGCCAGCAGCGCGGCCTGCACCCGGCTGGTCACCCGCAACTTGGTGAGGATCGAGCTGACATGGTCCTTGACCGTGCTGGTACCCAGGTGGATGCGCGCCCCGACTTCGGCGTTCGACAACCCCTCGGCCACCAGGACGAGGACGTCGCGCTCGCGGGCGGTGAGCAGCCGGACGCGGGCGGCCTCCTCGTCGACGGCCGCCTCGGTGCCGGGGTGGCTGTGCAGCAGGCTCCGGGACGCCTTGGGGGACAGCACCACACCGCCCGCGGCCAGAGTACGCACCAAGTGGGCGAGCTGCTCCGGCTCGGTGTCCTTGAGCAGGAAACCGGCCGCGCCGGAGTTGAGCGCGGTCAGGATGTACTCGTCGGCGTCGAACGTGGTCAGCATCGCCACGACCGGGGAGTCCGGCATCGTCCGCAGTTCGCGCAGGACGGTCAGCCCGTCGACGTCCGGCATCCGGATGTCCAGCAGCACCACGTCCAGCGACTCTCGCGGAGTGAGAGCCTGCGATCGGATGATCCCATAGCGGGCGGCGGCGAGAACCGTCTGCTCCGAGTCGGTGTCGAGGGTGCTGGTCGCATGCGCCTCGGAGTACACGAACCTCTTGCTGTCCTTATGCGTGAGGACCGTGAACGGACAATTCACGCCCGCGTTGTCCTCGCAGTCGACCGGCATGACTTGAAGCTCCACGTTCCGCTTGTCGCCGATCAGCAGAAGGTGCTCCAACTGCCCCCGTAGTACGTCCTTGCCGCCGTAGCGGTGTCGCAACACTGCCTCGTCCATCACGAAGCTCAGCAAGGGTGCGGGCCGACGGTCGAAGATCTCCTGCCGGGCCAGTCGGGCGGTCACCCGCTGCTCGATCGTCTCCTGGTCAAGGGGCGGACACCGCATGGCGAGCAGGGCCCTCATGTACTCCTCGGTCTGCAGCAGGCCGTTGACCACATGGGTGTCGTACATGAGCAGCTCCAGAGCCCCCTTCTCCAAGGCCGCCATGCCCTGGAAGAAACACCGGATACTGAGCCCGCTCCACCTGCTCCTTCCACACCGTCAGCAACCCGCCGGCGTCCAGGACGTCGTCCGCCCGCTCGATGGTCCTGGGTGCGGGGATCCGCCGGCCCTGCTCGTACGACGCGACCGTGGACGCCGAGTATCCGATCCGCCGTCCGAACTCCTCGCGCTCCAGGTCCGCCCGCACCCGCAGCGTCTTCATCGTCTGCCCGAACGCGATGACCACGGCCTGGCCGGACGTGTCCGCTGTCGCCTGTCCCGCGTCGCCTGCCATCACGGTCTCGGACCCGTCGTCCGCGCCCTCGGTCATCGCTACCGCCTCCCTGGCTCAACGCCGTCCCGGTGGCCTCGTCACGCCGCGCATCTCGTACTCGTTCCGGCGCGATGCGTACAACGGGCCGTGTCGGTGCGTCACTGCTGGTCACGCTACGCCACCAACGGGACCGTTGTCGGTATGACGAGCAAGCCCGGCAGTCCCAGCCGTACCACCCAACGCATGCGCCCCACCGACTACTTGGCCGCCCCACACGACCTGCTCGATCACACCTTCGAGATGCGCTTCACCTCCACGCCCCGGGGCGCCCGCCTCGCCCGGAGACTGGCCGCGCACCGACTGGACGTGTGGGGGATCCCGTACGACACCTACGCGCACGACGTGATCGTGCTGGTCGTCGCAGAGTTGACCGCCAACGCCGTACGGCACGGCCACGTCCCCGGCCGGGACTTCCATCTGCTCCTGCGCACGAGCGAATCCGCCGACACGGTCAGGATCGAGGTCACCGACACCCGTACCGATCGCACGCCGCCTCAGCCGGAAGCGCTGCCCGCCCCCGGCTCAGAAACCACCAGCGGCCGAGGGTTGCTGCTGGTGGCGGGTCTCGCCACCAGCTGGGGCTGGCATCTGCGGCCCGGAGGCCCGGGCAAGACCGTCTGGGCGGAGTACGTGTTCGCAACTCCGACGTGAGCCCGTGAACGCGGTGGAAGAATGTGCCGAGATGACCTCCAGCGACTACAGTCCGTTCGCCCACCTCACCGCCCCCAACGCCCTCCTCTACCGTCAGGTCATGCGGGCCTTCCTTGTCGCCAAGGAGAGGTTCGCGGTGCATCTGCGGCCGGAGGACGTGTACGCCGCCCTGGACGCGGGGAACCGGCCCGCCGACCTCGAGGCGGTGACGCAGGCGCTGGACAAGCTCGTGGACTGGGGGAACCTGCGGGCCGACCCGGACCATGCGCGGGTGACGGCGGTCGAGGACTTCTACCGCAGGCGGTTCATCTACCAGCTCACCCGGGCCGGTGAGGCGGCCGAGGCGGCGCTGGGGACGTACGACGAGGTGCTGGGGCGGCGCGGGGAACTCCAGGCGGTCGCGCTGCACGACATCGTCACCCAGCTGCGGGCACTCCTGGTGATCGCCGCGGAGGACGAGCCGGACCCGGCCAAGACGTACGTGGCCCTGTCCGTGCTGACGGCACGGTTCGCCGATCTCGCCGACAACGCCCGTGCTTTCATGGGCTCGCTGCAGCGCACCATCGACCTGCACGACATCGAGGTCGAGGCGTTCCTCGCCTACAAGGACCGGCTGATCCAATACCTGGAGCGCTTCATCCAGGACCTCATCACCCTCGGCGGGCGGATCGCCCTGCTGATCGGGGAGCTGGAGGAGCGGGAGCGAGTCGGTCCGCTGCTGCGGTGCGCCGCGGCCCGTGAGGCCGCCGACGCCGCTCCGGAGGAGGCCGAGCGGGCGGAGGCGGTGGCGTACGAGCGGTGGGCCGCGCGATGGTCCGGGCTCGCCGAATGGTTCGTGTCGGGGGAGGGGCGGGAGTCGCAGGCCAGGCTGCTGCGCGGGCGGGCGCTCAACTCGATCCCGCAGCTCCTGGCCGTCGTACGGCAGCTCAACGAGCGGCGGGCCGGACGCTCGGACCGCTCGGCCGACTTCCGCACCCTGGCGCGCTGGTTCGCCCAAGCGCCGGACGACGCGGCACGGCACCGGCTGTGGCGGGTGGCGTTCGGGCTGCACTCCGCCCGGCACCTCACCGTCGACGCCGACACCCTCGCCGAACGGACGGCTTCCCCGGAGCCGGCCTCCACTCCCTGGAGCGAGGCGCGGCCGCTGAGGATCAGCCCTCAGCTGCGCCGCACCGGCAGTTACGAACGGCGTGGCAAGCCGCGCAAGGTGGCCGACCGGGGGGAGGCGAAGCGCCGGCTCGCCGAGATCGCCGCCCGGCAGACCGACGAGACCAGGCGGGCACGGGACCGGCTCGTGACGGGCGGGCCGGTGCGGTTGTCCCGGATCGGTGAACTCGACCCGCTCGCCTTCCAGTTGTTCCTGCGGCTGCTCGGCGACGCGCTCGCCACCTGGCGGCCAGGTACGACCACCACCGCGGCCACCAGCGGGGACGGTTCGATGGAGATCCGGCTGACCGCCCTCGACGACGGATCGACGGCCGAAGTGCGCACCCCCGACGGTGTGTTCAGCGGTCCCGACCACCTGATCGACATCGTCGACCTCACAGTGGGGCACGATGACCGCGCCGCACCGGCGTCGGCACCCGTCCCCATCCCTGTTCCCCGACGGGCCACCGCTCGCCAGCTCACGGAGGACCGATGAGCGGCCCCCTCGCCGAGGTCCTCGACGGCCAGCGGCAGGCCGACCTCCGGAAAGCCGCCCGCGCCCTGCTGAAGGAGCCGCTGCTCACCGCTGACGGGCCGTACGCCGACGAGTTCCGGCTGGTGCGCCGGCACGCCGCCGAGCTGCGGGAGTGGTTCGAACGCAACGTCGGCTGGACGCTGCGCACGGACGCCGACGCCGCACGGCTGCGCAAGACGCCGGGCACTCTCACCGACGCCACGCACCCGGCGCGCGAGGCCGCCCGCAGTGCCCTGCCCTTCACGCGCCGCCGCTACGTCCTGCTCTGCCTGGCCCTGGCCGCGCTGGAACGGGGCGAGTCGCAGGTGGCACTCGGACGCCTCGCCGAGCAGGTCGTCCTGGCCGCCGCCGATCCCGAACTCGTCGCCGCCGGGATCACGTTCACGCTGGAGCGGCGCGATGAGCGCCTCGACCTCGCGGCCGTCGTCCGCCTACTGCTGCGGCTCGGGGTGCTGCGGCGGGTGGCCGGCGACGAGGACGCCTACGTCAGCGGAGCGGGTGACGTGCTGTACGACGTGCGGCGGCGCGTGCTGGCCGGGATGCCGGCGTCCCTGCGGGGTCCCTCCATGGTCGAGGCCGAGGGCTTCGAGGAGCGCCTGGTGGAGATGACGGCCTGGACCGCCCTCGACAGCGACGAGCTCAGGTTCCGGGCGGTCCGCTGGAAGCTGACCCGCATCCTCTTGGACGACCCGGTGCTGTACTACGACGACCTGGCCGACGACGAACTGGCCTACCTCACCCGCCAGCGCGGCTTCATCACCGCCCGCATCAACGAGCTGACGGGACTCGTCCCGGAGGTCCGGGCCGAGGGCATCGCCATGGTCGACCCGATGGACGACCTCACGGACGCGCGCATGCCGGAACAAGGCACCCACGGTCACATCACGCTGCTGCTGGCGGGGCACCTGGCACAGGCGGGCGGGCCCCTGGAACCGGCGGAGCTGGCGGCCCGCGTACGGGAACTGGCCGCGGAGCACGGCGGGTTCTGGTCCAAGTCGGCGAGGGAACCGGGAGCCGAGCCCGAACTCGTCGAGCAGGCACTGACCAAGCTGGTGGCGCTGGGACTGGCCGAGCGCACCGAACGGGACGTCGTACCGCGGCCCGCCCTCGCGCGGTACGCGGTCGGCGAGCCTGTCGTCAGGGAAGCCGGACGGGTCCGCAGACCCCCCGCCACGACCGTGCAGCCCGCGCGGCCCGTGCAGGACGAAAGGTGAACCGTTCCGTGACCGCGCTCCCCGGCCCCGAGTCGCCCGGCCCCGCGCTCCCCGCTCCCGCCCCCGGCCGGTGGCGGCCCCTGCGCATCGGGCTCGTCGATCTCTTCCACTACGACGTCGAGGAGTTCTGGTTCCGCGACGGCCGACTGCTGCTGCGCGGCAACAACGGCACCGGCAAGTCGAAGGTGCTCGCCCTCACCCTGCCGTTCCTCCTGGACGGCGACCTCTCCGCCCGCCGCGTCGAACCCGACGGCGACCCGGGCAAGCGCATGGAGTGGAACCTGCTCCTGGGCGGCGCCCACCCGCATCCCGAACGGCTCGGCTACACCTGGATCGAGTTCGGACGGCTCGACGGCGCCACGGGCGAGGCGCACTTCCGCACGCTGCTGTGCGGACTGAAGGCGGTCGCCGGACGAGGCATCGCCCGCCACTGGTTCGCGGTCACCGACCAGCGGATCGGCGCCGGCCTCGACCTGCTGGACGCGACCGGGACGGCACTGTCCCGGGACCGGCTCGCCGAGGCCGTCGGCAGCCACGGCATGGTGTACGACACGGCGAAGGCCTACCGCAGAGCGGTCGACGAAACCCTGTTCGGGCTCGGGGAGCGGCGCTACGGCGCCCTCGTCGACCTCCTGATCCAGCTGCGCCAGCCCCAGCTGTCCAAGCGCCCCAGCGAGGCCGCCCTGTCCCGGGCGCTGACCGAGGCGCTGCCGCCGATGGACCAGGCGGTCGTCGCCGACGCCGCGGAGGCGTTCCGGTCGCTGGACGAGGAGAAGGAGGAACTGCGGGCGGCCCGCGAGGCCGAACAGGCGTCCTCGGCGTTCCTCGACCACTACCGCCGCTACGCCCGCCTCGCCTCCCGGCGCCGCGCCCGCCTGCCCCGCCGCGAACACGCCCGGTACGAGAACCTGCAACGGGAACTCGCCAGGGCACAGGCGGACCGGGACCGGGCCTCGGCGGAACGCGAGGAGGCCGCGACGAGGGGCGCCGCCCTCGACGAGCGGGCCGCGCGGCTGGCCGCCCAGGAAGCCGCGCTGCGGTCCCGTCCTGAGATGCGTGACGCCCGTGCGCTCGATCGGGCCGCGTACGACGCCTCCCGCACGGCCGCGGAGCTGAAGCGGGCCGAGGCCGACCGGCGTACGGCGGCCGAGGCGCACACCCGGGCCCTGGGCCGGCTCGCCACCGCGGACAACCGGCTCACGGCAGCCCGGGAGGCGCTGGACGGCATCAGGGACCGGGTGGCCGAGAGCGCCGCGGCCGCCCGGCTCGACCTCCCCAGGACCGAGGGAGCCCCCGACGCGGTCCTGCGCCGGGAGGCGGACGAGGCGACCGCGAGCAGGCGGCGCGCCGTCGAGCACATGGCGGAACTCGTCACGCGCGCCGAGCAGGCCGAGGAGCGCCACCGTGCCGCTCGGCTGCGCGTCGACGAGGCCGACGAGGAGGTCGTGCACGGGGAGGAGCGGCTGGCCGAGGCGGACGAGGACGTCGCCCTGGCAGGGCGGGCCCTGGTCACAGCCGTGCGTGAGCGTCTTTCCGGGTGCGTCGAGCTGCGGGTGCCCGGGCTGCCCGCGGTCCTGGACGCAGTACAGGACTGGGCGAGCTCACTGGACGGCCCACTGCCGGCCCGTACGGCCGCGAGCGAGGCGCATCGCGCCGCCGCCTCCCGCCTGGCCGACCGGGCGGCCGGACTGGCCCACCGCGAGGCGGCGACGGCGGAGCGGCAGCGGTCGGCGGTGGAGGAACTGACCGCCCTCGAAACGGGTGGGGAGCGCGGCCCCGCGGCTCCCCCGACGCGCACACCCGGCGTGCGGGACCGGGGCCCCGGTGCTCCGTTGTGGCGGCTGGTCGACTTCCGTCCGCACCTCACCGAGGCCGACCGCGCGGGACTGGAAGCCGCGCTGGAGGCGTCCGGACTCCTCGACGCCTGGGTGCGGCCGGACGGCTCCTCGGTCGCGGCGGACGGCCATGACCTACTGCTCGACCCGGTCGGGCTGCTCGGCGGAACCGGCCTGGACCGCGCGCTGTGGCCGGCGGTCGACCCCGCCGACGCGGGGGCCGCAGCCGTGGGGGAGGAGACGGTCGCGCGCCTGCTCGCCTCGATCGGGCTGGCCGCGGACGACGGCGACGGGCCCGGCGAGGCCTCGTGGGAGGCCGGCGGCCACGACACCTGGGTCTGCGCGGACGGGCGCTTCCGGGTCGGGGCGCTCACGGGAAGCTGGGCCAAGGACAGCGCCCAGTACGTGGGGGAAGGAGCGCGGGAGCAGGCGCGTCGCGTCCGTATCGGGGAACTGCGCGCCGAGATCGACGGCTTGGCGGCGGAGCGGGAACGACTGGCCGAGGAGTCCCGCGCCGTGGCCGGGCGCCGTGCCGTGCTGGACGCCGAACTCGCCGCACTGCCCGGCGACGACGACCTGCGGCACGCCCACGCACGCGTCACCGCCGCGACCGAAGCGGTCCGTCGCGCCCGCGCCCGGCGGGACGAACGGGCCGCGGAACTGGCTCCGGCGGCGCGATGGGCCGAGCGTGCCGCGGCCGAACTCGCCGGCACCGCGGCCGCCCTGAACCTTGCCACCGACCACACGGCACTCGGCGCCGTTCGCCAGGCGCTCGCCGACCACACCGCCCTCCTGGCGGGCCTGTGGCCCGCACTGCGCGAACGCGCGGAGGCCGAGCGCGCGGTGACCGGCGAACAGGAGGAGACCCACCGGGCCCAACTCCTCGTGTCCGAACTCGCGGAGCGCGCCACGGAGGCGGCCCGGGTGGCCGCGGCGGCGGACGAGCATCTCTCGACGCTCCGCTCCACTGTCGGAGCGGCCGTAGCCGAGCTTCAGCGGCAGCTGGAGGAGACGGCCGAGGCGGCCCGGGTCTGCGAACAGGAACAGCAGCAGGCCCGGGCGGAGTACAGCGACGCCGACCGACGGGCCGGCCGCGCCGAGGGACGCATCGAGCGGCTCGCCGAGGACGTCACCGAGGCGACCGCCGCGCGGGAGGAAGCCGTCGCGGCGCTCCAGCGGTTCGCCGCGACGGGACTGCTCACCGTCGCGCTGCCCGACATCGATGTACCGGACGACGGCGCAGGGACATGGGCGGCGACCCCCGCGATCGCCCTCGCGCGGGCCGTGGAGTCACGCCTCTCCTCGATCGACGACACCGACGCGGCCTGGGAGCGCGTGCAGAAGCGGCTGAGCGAGGAGTTCGGCAGGCTCCAGGACGCGCTGTCGCGGCACGGCCACACCGCCACCGCCCGCCCGAGCGAGGACGGCATGCGGGTCGACATCGTCTACCAGGGCCGGGAACGGGCCGTGCCCGAACTCGCGGAGGCACTGGCCGTGGAGGTGGCGGAACTGACCCGCATCCTGTCCGCACGCGAGCGTGAGATCCTCCAGACCCATCTGATCACCGAGGTCGCCGGGACGCTCCAGGAACTGATCGGGGCGGCCGAACGGCAGGTGGCCGCCATGAACAGGGAGCTGGAGGAGCGCCCGACCTCCACGGGCATGAAGCTGCGGCTGGTGTGGAGAGCGTCCCGCCGGGCCCCGCAGGGACTGGCCCAGGCCCGCGAACGGCTGCGTCAGTCCGCCGACGCGTGGTCGCCCGAGGACCGGGCCGCGGTCGGCGCGTTCCTCCAGGAGCAGATCGCCCACCGGCAGGCCGACGACAGCGCCGGCAGCTGGCTGGAGGACCTCACCGCCGCCCTCGACTACCGGTCCTGGCACGAGTTCGGCGTCGAACGCCACCAGCACGGCAAGTGGGTGCCGGCCACCGGCCCCGCCTCGGGCGGGGAGCGGGTCCTGGCCGCGTCCGTGCCCCTGTTCGCCGCCGCATCCTCGCACTATGCGAGCGCGGGCGGCGCGCACGCCCCGCGCCTGGTCACCCTGGACGAGGCGTTCGCCGGCGTCGACGACGACTCGCGCGCCAAGTGCCTCGGCCTGCTGCGCGCCTTCGACCTCGATGTCGTCATGACCAGCGAACGCGAGTGGGCCTGCTACCCCCAGGTGCCGGGCATCGCCATCGCCCAGCTCTCCCGCGTCGACGACATCGACGCCGTACTGGTGACGCGGTGGGAATGGGACGGCGGCGAACGCAGGCGCGGCACGGAGCCCGGTGCCCCGCCGGACGCGCTCGGGTCGGCTGCCGGTGCCGGCGACTTCGGCGAGGGGGCCGACGGGCCGGTGAGTCCTTTCGGTGAGCCAGGGCGGACCGCCTCCGTCGACAACGCCGGCGGACAGGGGGCCCTGTGGGGGTGAACCATTCGACGACCTCGTCCGACCGCGACGGAGTCCGGGCGGCGGCCGGACGCATGACACCGCCGGACGCCACCCCGGACGCGGTGCCGACCGGGCCGCCACCGGCGGAAGCCCGGACCGACATCGATACCGAGCGCCTCGGACGTCTGCTCGGCGATCCCGGCCTCGCCTGGTTCGTGGACCGCGTGCGGCAACGCATGGCACGCGGCCGGCCGCTCACCAGGTCCGTCACCTTGTCCGACCCCGACGAATCCCAACGGCGCGCCGCCGATCGCCTGCTGGGACGAGCACCGCGACCCAGTGGCTCCCTCAGCATCCGCCTCGCCACCGTGGACGAAATCCTGCGGCGCTCCGGTGTCAGCCCCGACGGACTGGCGGTGGCCGTCGTCGCCCTCACCGGTCCGGTCGTACTCCACGCCGAGACACGGAACAGAGAGGAAAGGGCCTGGCAGGAGGCGTACGCCCCGCTCGGCATCCTCGACGCGGAGCTGGCCCGCTGGGCCGAGCGGATCCGCAGTGACGGTCTCGTACGGCGCCTCGCCCGCACACCGGAGGCGGCGGGCCCCCTGGTGGAGGCCGCCGTGCGCACGTTGCGTGCGCTGCCCGCGTCACCCCCGACATCGAGGGCGACGTTCGCGGCACAGAACCTGGCGGGCGCCCATGCCCTGGACGAGGGGACTCCGCTCGCCACTCTCGTGCTGTCCGGCATCCGTTGCCTCACCGGCTTCCCCGACGGCTCCGGTGCGCAGTGGCGGCGGGAGGCGTGGGCCTCGGCGGGCTTGCTCAAGGACGACCTGTCATCGACGGTTCTCACCCTCAACCTGCGCGGTACTCCACCCCTCGACTGGTTGGCCGACGCGGGGGAGCCGACGGTGCTGACGCTCCGCTCCCTCACCTGTCACGCACCGGTTGTCTCCGTTCCGACGACGGGAACCGTTCACATCTGTGAGAACCCGGCCGTGCTGTCCGCCGCCGCCGACACCCTCGGCCCGGCGTGCCCACCCATGGTGTGCCTCCAGGGGCAACCGTCGGCCGCCGCGCTCACCTTGCTGCGCGAGCTGTCCATGCGCGGAGCCCGCCTCCTCTACCACGGCGATTTCGACTGGGGCGGAGTGCGCATCGGCGCAGCACTGGCGCGAAGCGTCCCTTGGCGACCATGGCGCTACACGGCCGCCGATTACCGAGCCGCAGTGACCGCGGTGACCGAAGTGACCGCAGCCTCGCACCTGACGGGCCCGCCCGCCGCAACTCCTTGGGACCCTGCCCTGGCCGTCGCTCTCGCCGAGCGCGGTCTTCGGGTCGAGGAGGAATCGGTGCTGGACGACCTGCTCAGGGATCTTGGGCGGGGGTTTCGCTGAGGCGCGTCCGCAGAGGTCCGCATCAGCCGGCCTTGGTGACGTTGTGAGCCGGCGGCCTTGCTGGGGTGATCGCTCCGGCCCGGCCAGGACGGCCCTGACGCCCGGGCTCGGTCGTCAACGTGGCCTGCGTCGAAGTGCCATGGGCCGCCCCCGCCATGGCGGAGCGGTGGGGGACCTGCCCTCGCCCTCGGAGGTGTACTCGCCGATGGTCGGGGCTTCGTCACCCCTTCCCGTAGTCCTCGACCAGTGTGGCGATCAGCGCGAGCAGCGCGTCCGCCCGGTGCCGGTCCTCGCGCTGGTCGCGCAGGGACTCGTCGGCGGCCCGGAGCCGGGCCAGGGCGAGCGGTTCGCCGTCCACCACGTCGTCGACCAGCGGCATGGTGAGCAGGTCCAGGCACTCGGTGAGCAGACGGCGGGTGGCGGGCGAGGGCGGGCCGGGGGCGGGGTCGGCGTACGTGGTGGTCAGGTACCGCGCCGGGTCGGTGAGGCTCCAACCGGCGACGGTGCCGTGCTGGACGAGGAGCGCCACGTCGGGGGCGACGCCGATGCGGGCCTCCAGGGGTTCGTCGAGGACGCCGAGGTCGCGCAGACAGATCAGTTCGGCGTCCCCCGGAGCACGGCACAGCACCGTGCACGTCTCGTGCCGGAAGTCCCGGACCTCGTCCGCGCGGAGCCCGCCCCGGCGTACGGCGGGCAGGACGGGAAGGCGGGTGGAGGTCTCGGCGTCGGCGGACACGTACGGCAGCTGGAGTTCGACCCCGACCAGCTTCCGGCTGTCCGGGTCGAACCGGAAGACGTCAGGTGTGTCCCACAGCCGGTCCCGGCTGCCGAAGGTCTGCGCGAGGAACCGCTCACGCTCCTGCACGTCCGCGTACCGCGTGACATCCACGGAGTCGCCCGTGAAGCGGGGGGTCATGGGCAGCGGATCGTCCGTCACCGTTGCGCGCCAGTCGCCGTCGAACGACAGTCTCGTGGTCATTCCTGCCTCATCTGATCTGCTTCGCCGGGGCCAAGTAGCCGTCCTCGGTGGGAATCCTGCCCTGCACGATGTCCTCGTGGGTCACCGGAGCGCCGGGGTCGCTCGGACTGCCACCGAGCGCGTCCGCGCCGGAAGGACCCTTGATGCCCGAGTCTCCGTAGGCCGTGATGGCCTGACCCTGCTTGGAGCCGGGACCGTAGACCACGGCGATGTCGTCGTCCTTGCGGAAGATGAAGTTTCCGGCCTGGCCCTGTGACTGGTACACGGCATCGGGGTTCTTCAGGATGTCCAGGACCTGTTCGTCGGTGAAGCCGTGCATCGTGTCGCCGTGGTACTTGGGATGCTTGTTGATCTCACCGTTGCGCGCCCTCTCGGCGATGTCGTCCAGGATCTTGTCGACCCGTTTCTGCGCCTTCTCCTCCTTCGTGTACTTGGGCATGAGGCCCAGCGGGTCGCACCCGCTGTGCGGGTTGTCCACGTACGCGAGGGGGTTCGGGGCGGGAGCCAGGCCGAGGGGGTCCGGCGAGGTGTAGCGGCCGGTCCCGGGGTCGTAGTGGCGGAAGCAGTTGTGGTGCAGGCCGGTTTCGGGGTCGTAGTACTGGCCGGGGAAGCGGAGCGGGGTGTAGGCACTGCTGTCGCGGGACCAGGCCGTGGTGCCCCAGAGCGTGCTCCGGGTGCGCCAGGCGATGCCGCCCGTCTCGTCGATGAGTTCGGTCGGTGTGCCGACGAGGTCCGTGGCGATGGCGAAGAACCGCCGGTCGATCTCCTCCTGGCGGTCGTCGGCCGTGAGGATCCGCTCGGTCTGGGCGAGGGGGACGACATCACGGTGGTCCCAGGTGAGGGCGACCGTGTTCGGGGCGTCCGGCCGGTGGCTCGTCTGTTCGCACAGGGTCAGGCCGTCCCAGGTGAACCGGACCTCCTCGGCCACGCTCTCGCCGTCGGCCGCCAGGCGCTGTTTCGCGGTGCGACGGCCGAGGGGGTCGTAGCGGTACCTCCACCGGGTTCCGTCGGGGGTGGTCACGGAGGTGAGGCGGTTCTCCGGGTCCCAGGAGTAGCGCCAGGTGTCCGGCTTGCGGGACAGGCGGGTCCGCTGCCGCAGGACGACCCGGCCGAGGGCGTCGTGCTCGAAGCGGACGTCTCCGGCGCGGGTGAGGGTGGTGCCGGTGTAGGCGCGCGATCCGGTGGCCTCGTGGCCGGGGTGGCCGGAGGGCCAGGACGCCGAGGTCTGGTTGCCGGCGTCGTCGTAGGCGTACCGCTCCGTCCATCCCCGGGCGTGGACGGCGGTGACGCGGCCCACCCGGTCGAGATCGAAGGTGCGGGAGCCCGACAGCCGGTCCACGACCGAGGTCAGCCGACCATCGGCACGGTAGGAGTAGGCACGGCCGTTGACGAAGCGGCCTTTGGCGGTGATCCGCTGTGTGGCGAGCCGTCCGGCTTCGTCCCAGGCGGACGTCATGGTGATCGCGTCGCCGAAGACGCGGGCGACCTCCCGGCCTGCGGCGTCGTGCGTGAAGTCGATGCGGTGACCGCCGCTGGTCAGGCGTTGGGGCAGTCCGTCGGCGCCGTAGGAGCAGGAGGTCACGTGACCGGTGGGCGTGGTGCGGCGCGTGCGGCGGCCCAGGACGTCGTAGGCGTACAGGACGGCCCGGCCGTCGACGAGTTCCGCCTTGGTGAGTCCGCGGCGGTCGTACTGGTAGCGCAGTTCGCCGTCCGGTCCGGCCGCTTCCAGCAGGCGCCCGGCCCGGTCGTAGACGTAGGTCGTCACCCGGCCGTCGACGTCCTTGGTGACCACCTGGCCGAGTCGGTCGCGCTCGAACGAGACGGTCCCGCCGAGCGCGTCGACGCGGGCGGCCAGCCGGCCCGCCGCGTCCGTCCGGTAGGTGAGGGTGCGGCCGTCGAAGTCCGTCTCGGAGACGATGTTGTCGGCGGCGTCGTACTCGTAGGTCCAGGCCAGCCCCTGCGGGTTCGTGACGCGGGTGAGGCGCAGCCCGGCGTCGTGCTCGAACTCGTAGCGCGCGCCGTCGGGTCGGACATGGGCAGCCGCCAGGTCGAAATGGGTGTACTCGAAGCGGGAGACGCCACCGGACGGGTCGGTGCGGGTGAGCAGGTTGCCCTCGCCGTCATAGGTCCACGACTCGGTGGAGCCGTCGGGACCGGTGCGCCGGGCGAGTTGCCCGTCGGCGTCCCACTCCAGGCGGGTGACGCCGCCCGCCGGATCGGTGACGCGGATCGGCCTGCCGAGGGCGTCCCGCTCCGTGCGGGTGAGGGCGCCGACCGGGTCGGTCACCTCCACGGGCAGGCCCGCCGCGTCACACACCACGTGTGTCGTGGAACCGAGAGGGTCCGTGATCGAGGTGAGCCGGCCGGTGTGGTCGTACGTATAGCGGGTGGTTGCGCCGGCCTGGTCGGTGACCGCCGTGCGGTTGCCGCGTTCGTCGTACGCGTGGACCATGCGGGTGCCGTCGGGGCCGATGACCTCCACCGGCAGGCCGAACGGCCCGCGCACGGTGCGCAGTTCGCTGCCGTCAGGGCGGACGGCCGAGACGACCCGCCCCTCCTCGTCGTAGGAGAAGACGGTGGTGAGGCCCAGCGGGTCGGTCCGGGTCACGAGGTTGCCGCCGCCGTCGTAGCCGAACCGGGTGGTGTGGCCGAGCGGGTCGGTGAGGGCGAGCCGACGGCAGCCGGGGCCGTACAGGTGGCGGGTGACCCGCCCGTCCGCGGTGGTCAGGACCGTCGTGCGGTGACCGGTCTCGGCGTCCGGTTCGGTGTAGGACAGGGTGATCTGGACGTGGCCGGCCTCGCCGCCCTCCGCCACGACGCGGTCGCGGTCGTCGTAGACGTAGTCGTAGCGACTCGAGTTGGAGTCGATCCAGGCGATGACGCGGCGGCGGTCGTCGTAGACGAAGGTGGTGACGGCGCCCGACGGTTTGGTGACCGTGGTGAGGTCGCGGTCCCGGTAGCCGTAGCGCATCAGCGGCAGATCCGCCCCGCCCTCGCCCGCGCCGGCCAGGGACAGGCCGGTCACCAGGCTGTCGGCGACGGACAGGGTCACCCGATGACCCGCCGAGTGGACCAGGGCCAGCGGCAGTCCGTCCGCGCCGCGGTCGACCTCGACGGCGTGGCCGTTGCGTTCGGTGACGGCCGACAGCCAGGCGACGCCGTCGGCCCCCGGTTCGCCGCCGGACGGGGCGGCGAAGTGGAAGGTCAGACCGCTGTCGAGGGCGGTGACCGTGTAGCCGCCGTCGGTGTCGCGGGCCAGGAGCGTGCGGGCCCGCTCCGTCTCCGGCCGGGTGGGGGAGCCCGGAACGGGGTGCGGATACGGCACCAGAAGTCCCTCGGCGGTGACGTGGACGACACCGATCGCGTCGATCTCCAGACGCTCGTCGACCGTGGACGTCCACGCGGGCCCCAGGAAGCGGCCGGTCGCGGTGCCGGACTCGGTGCGGCGGGTGAAGACCAGCGGGAGGACACCGGGGATCTCGAGGTCGGTCTGGGGCAGGAACATCCGGCCCGAGGCGAGGTCCACCGGGTCGGTGCCGTCGGTGGGGCGTTCGCCGTCCGGGCGGCTGTGGGTCCCCTCCGGGGCGTCGTCGATCAGCCGGCGCAGCCGCGCGGCGTCGGCGGCCTCCTCGGCGATCCGCACGCCCTTCACCGCGGCGCCGCCGCCCCCGGTGGCCACGGTCAGCGCGACGTCGGGCAGCAGCCGGCCGAAGCCCTCGGCCGGGTCCTTCATGAAGTCGCTGATCATCTGCTTGCCGGTGCCGACCGGGTCGTTGGCGGCCACCACCAGGCCTGCGGCCAGGCTGTTGAGGGACGTGGCGTACTCGGCCGGGTGCGTGATGTTGTACGGGTCCAGGGGGTTGACGCCGCGGACGAAGTTCAGCAGCCCCGCCGTGCCCTTGACGACACCGCCGCCGACGTGGTCGCCCATGAGCTGGAGTTCCTGCATCCCGTCGCCCAACTGCTCGGCGTAGGACGGCTTCTGCGGAGCCATGTCGCGGGCGGCGCGCACCGCCGTGCGCGCGGTCTCCGCCGCCGAGTTGCGCTGCTTGCGGGCCTCGGCGAGGAGGTCCTGAGCGTCCTGCATCAGCTTCCTGCCGGGATCGTCGAACGTCGCCGCGGGCTTCGGCGGCAGCGAGGCCGGGTCGCGCTTGTCCGCGGGCTGGGCGTTGTAGCGATCGACGGCGCCGTTGTAGTCGTCGACCTTCTTGCGGTGGGCGTCGGCGGCGTCCTCGGAGGCCTTGACGCCCTCCTTCCACTTGTCGATCGCGGTCTGCGCCTGCCCCTGTGCCCAGGTGACGGTGCCGGCGAACGCGTCCAGCGCACCGACCGCCTTCGCGCAGGCGTCGGCGGCGGCGTACCACTTGGGCGGCTGGGTGCTCACCGCGGTACGCAGCGCCTCGGCCGTCTCACCCTCGAGCCGGGACGAGTCGAGCCCCTTGAGCCCGTCGCCTGCGTCGTCGAAGGCCGACTGGAAGGCGCGGAGCTTCGTGGCGGTGGCGTTGATCTCGCTCGGGCTGCCGTAGACCAGCTTGGTCTTGTCCTCGGTCTGCCCGAGGTCCATCTCGTCGACCTCGGCGCCCAACCGGTCGGCGACCGAACGGGACTGTTCACGCACCCAGTCCGCGCCGGACTCCCAGCCGACGTCGTCCAACCGGTCGGCGGTCCAGTCGCCCGCGTCCTCGACCCGGTTGCCCACCCACTCGACGCCGTCCTCGACCGCGTCCTCGACCGAGTCGGGCGTGATGTCACTGATGAAGTCGCCGATGCCCACCGTCAGTTCCCCCCGGACTCACCCTGCTGCTGCTCCTGCCGGGCGCGTTCCTCCGGCGACGGGCCGAAGGTGTCGTCCAGCGCCTGGTTCCACCGGTCGTCGGAGATGCCGAGAGCGTCGTTGAGCACCTGCGACTGCTGACCGCCGTGGCCCTCGGTGAGAACGGTGCGGCCGGTGTCCTTCCAGGTCTGTTCCATGTCCTGACCGGCCTTGTCGAAGGACTCGGCGCTCCAGTCCGGGTTGAGGTAGTCCGGCGTGAAGATGTCGCCCCAGTTCTGCCGGGCGATCTCCTCCTCACTGGCGTGCGGGTTCCCGCCGAACAGGGAGTTGGCGCCCACCTTGAGCGTGGCCGCGACGTACTGGTCGTGCTCCCACTGGGTGCCCGCCGCCAGCCCGAGACGGTTCGCGAGCGCACTGGCGTCGTGCACCAGGGCGCGCACACCCCACTCCCAGCGCTCGCAGAAGTCCTCGAAGTCGACCGCGAGGCCGTGGTGCCCGGCCTCCATCGCGGTCATCGCCAGCTCCGAGAAGCCCTTTCCCAGCACCGATCCGGTGGCGCCGCCGAGTTCACCGAGCTGGTCGATGGTCGCGCCCACACCCTGGGTGAACTTGGCGACGGACGCCTTGTCGAGCCGCAGGTCCGGTCCGTCACCGCTCATGACCGCGGCCCCTCTCCCGCCGCACCGGCGTCGACGGCGACGGACTCCGGCACGATGCCGACGACCGGCGGGAAGAACATCGACCCGTCCTCGGTGGCGATGTCGACGGCGAGACCGGCGGGCTCGCCGAGGGCGGGCACGAGCTCGTCGACGATGCGCGCGCCCAGCAGCGCCGCGTAGTCCATGGGCTGCTCACCGCGCGCGTGGCGCAGGGCGAACCGGGCCAGGGCGGCCTCGTCGGTGAACCCGCAGATCCACCGCACCCCGCCCGAACGCACCGACCAGAGACCTCCGTCGGCCATCGGCACGAGGAGGACCGAGCGGCGCATCTCGCCGACCAGAGCACGCGGGTCGTCGCCTCCGCCTCTCCGCTCGGCGATGCGTTCGGCGAGCGCCGCCTTCGGCTGCTGCACGGTTCCTCCCCGGTCGTAGGTGACTGATGGCACCGTAGAGCAGGACGCGCGCGAAGAAGCGGGCGGTTCTGGTGAGCCCCGCCCTGTCCGACAGGCGCCTTGCGAGGACGGGATCCCGCCGATCGCCGATCGCCGGCGTCCGGCGTCCGACGTCCGGCGTCCGACGTCCGACGTCCGGCGTCCGGCGTCCGATCTCCTGGCCGGGCTGGCCCGGCCGTGGCAGGGACACGGGGAACCGGCCGCTTCGGTCTGGCGAGGCTGTCGGTGGGACGGTGTTCTCGATGTGACGGTGCTCTCGGTGCTCTCGGTGTGACGGTTTTGTGGTGACGGTGCTTTCGGTGAGGCGCTCCCTCGTTTCGGGTCGTACCCGAGTCGCCCCCGCGGAGAGGATCGGCCACAATGGGCGCCCGTCGTCCGTTCGTCCGTTCGTCCGATCGTCCCTTCGTCCGTACCGAACCACCCGAGGTTTCCCGTGACCCACTCCGTGGCCCGCGAGCCGCAGCGGCGTAATTCGCGGTCCAACCGGGCGCGCATTCTGGCCACGGCCCGGCAGGAGCTCGGCCGGAACCCGGACGTCACCCTGGAGGAGATCGCGCGGGCCTCCGGCGTCGTACGGCGGACGCTCTTCGGCCACTTTCCCGGGCGGGCGGCGTTGCTGGAGGCGCTCGCGGAGGAAGCGTCCGAGGCGTTGCGCGGCGCGCTGGCGGTCGCGACGGCCCCGCGGGAGCCGGCCGAGCGGGCGCTCGCGCACTTCGTGCACACGATCTGGCCGGTGGGCGACCGCTACCGGCTGCTCCTGGCGTTGGCCCGGCGTGACCTGGGCGACGAGCGCGTCACCGAGATCCTCGCCCCCGCCCGCGACGAGGTCACCGCCATCCTGGCGCGCGGGCAGCGCGACGGTGTCTTCCACACGCAGCTGCCGCCCGCCGTGCTGAGCGCGGGGCTCGAGGCGATGCAGGTCGCGCTGCTGGAGGAGGTCAACACCGGGGCGCTCGAGGACGACGGGACCCGGACGGCCGTCGTGACGCTCGTCGCGGCCGGGGTGCCGGAGGAACGGGCCCGGGCCGTGGTCGGCGAGGTCGTGTCCGGCGGCGACAGCGGTAGCGACAGAGGGTGCTGAGCCGGGGGCCTGAGCCTGAGGTGTCCGGATCGCCATAGCTTCCTGGTTCCCCGGTCCCCTCGTTTCTCAGTTCCCAAGGGGCCGGTACGGGACGGCCATGTCCCTTGCCGTGGTGAGGAGTTCACCGAGCCGGGCGACGTCGAGGTCCTGAGCCCGACGAACGAGAGGCGGTGAGCGAGCCCGGTGAGCGAGCCCGGTGAGCGAGCCCGATGAGCGAGCCCGATGACGAGCCCGATGAGCGTGCGAAAGCGGTCGTTCACCGTGCACAAGGTGAGGGCGGAGCGTGCTCGGGGCGGGGAGCAGTGCGCCGTCGAAATATTTGCACACTAATGGGCAATAAATTAGTCTGCACATCAACGGGCAATTAAATCGTCTTCTGAGGAGCCCTCCCATGCCCTTCCCCGTCAACACACCCGTCGAGAAGATGACCGGGCCGTACGCCAAGCGCTGGTCGGCGCTGATCGTGCTCTGCCTGAGCCTGTTGATCGTGGTCATGGCGAACACCTCACTGATCGTGGCCGCGCCGGCCATGACCACGGACCTGGGCCTGAGCAGCAGTGACCTCCAGTGGGTCATCGACGGCTACACCGTCCCGTATGCGGCGCTGATGCTGGTGTTGGGGTCCATCGGCGACAAGTACAGCCGTCGTGGCGCCCTCGTCACCGGGCTGTTGGTCTTCGCGGGCGGTTCGGTGATGGGCAGCCTGGTGGACGAGACCGGGCTGGTCATCACGGCCCGCGCGATCATGGGTGTCGGTGCCGCGGTCGTCATGCCGGCCACGCTGTCGTTGCTGGTCGCGATCTTCCCGCGGCGTGAGCGGGCCAAGGCCATCACGGCCTGGACGGCCACCTCGGGGCTGGCCATCGCCGTCGGTCCGCTGGTCGCGGGCTGGCTGCTGAAGGACCACGCGTGGGGCTCGACCTTCCTGATCAACGTCCCCATCGCGGTCGTCGCCGTCTTCGGCGCGCTCGCGCTGGTCCCGCCGTCCAAGGCGGCGGGCATGGGACGGATCGATTTCGTCGGTGGACTGCTGTCGATCGTCTCCGTCGGCTCGCTGGTGTACGCGACCATCGAGGGCCCGCACTTCGGCTGGGGCACCGGCCCGATCGCCGCAGCCGTGGCCGCAGGAGTGGGTCTGGTGGGGTTCGTGGCCTGGGAGCTGCGCCATCCGCACCCGATGCTGGACGTCCGCAAGTTCCGGCTGCGGCCCTTCAGCGGCTCGATGCTGGCGGTGCTGTTCTTCTTCTTCGGCACCTTCGGCGCCATCTACTACGCCACCCAGTTCCTCCAGTTCGTCCTGGACTACGACGCGTTGGAGACGGGTGTACGACTGCTGCCGCTGGCCGGTGCGGTCTTCGTCGGCGCCGCGGTGACCGGGCGGCTGACCCCGAAGCTGGGCGTGCGGGCGATGGTCGTGTCCGGCATGGTGATCGGCACCGCGGGCGTGTTCCTGCTCACCAGGGTCGACACGGGCTCGACGTACGCGGACTTCCTCGCGCCGATGATGATGCTGGGCTTCGCGATCGGCCTGAGCGTCTCCCCGGCCACCGACACGATCATGGGTTCGTTCCCGGAGAGTGAGCTGGGTGTCGGCGGCGGCGCCAACGACACCGCACTGGAGCTGGGCGGCTCGCTCGGCATCGCGATCCTCGGCTCGCTCCTCGGCACCGCGTACCGTGACGAGCTGACCGACCTGGTCGGCGGCAACCTGCCGGCCGCCGCGCTGGAGACCGCCAAGGACTCGGTGGGCGGTGGCCTTGCGGTCGCAGGGCAGGTCGCGAAGGACCCCGCAGGCGGTGCGCAGCAGGCGCGGGCGCTGGTCGAGGCGGTGCACGAGGCCTTCGCGCACGGGGTCGTCCAGACCAGCCTGGTCGGCGGGATCATCATGGCCGCCGGCACGCTGATCGTCTTCGCGGTCCTGCCCGGCCGTAAGTCCTCGGCGGACGCGGCGGACGCGGCGGACGCGGCGGACGCGGCGGACGCGGAGGGGGCGGAGCGGTCGGAAGGGACGGAAGGGTCGCAGGGGTCTGATGAGTCGGCGGGGTCGGCGGGGTCGGCGGGGTCGGAGAAGGCCGCGCCACTGGAGGAGTACTCCGACGCCTCCCGGTAGGACGACCCGCTTCGCTGCCCTGCTGCCCGCTCGCCCCGCCGTGCCGTGGTGTTCCTCGGAACCCCGCCGGTGGGGCGTCCGGCGTCCGGACTTCAGCCGGAGAGGGTGGAGTGCTCCGGATCCCACTCCGACTCCGACTCCGGTGTCGGTGCCGGTGCCGGTGCCGGTGCCGGTGCCGGTTTCGGGCCCGGCACCGGAGCCGTGGCTGTAGCTGTAGCTGTAGCTGTGGCAGTCGTCGGTATCAGCCCGCTCATCGCGGCGCACTGCTCGGGACCCATGACATGGGCCAGCGCCCCCGTCACCGTCTCGGCCAGGGTGCCGGACGCCTCCCGGAGCATGTCCCGGGCCTTGTCGGTGAGGGCCACCTCCACGCCGCGCTTGTCGCCGCAGACCGACTTTCGGGTCACGAGGCCGGCGTGCTGAAGGCAGGCGATCTGGTAGGTCAGCCGCGTCTTGGGTCGCCCCAGCAACTCCGCGATACGGGTCATGCGGAGGCCTTCCCGGGGCTGCTCCGCCAGCAGGCACAGGACCAGGAACTCGTCGTGCGACACATCGAGCCGTTCCTTGACCACCGAGCGCAGCCGCTGTTCCACCGCGCCGGTCGCGGCCAGCAGCAGCATCCAGCCGCGCAGTTCGGCCGGCAGCAGGCCCGCGCCCTGCGCGGACGGGCATGAGGGCAGGTCGGTGGGGTGTTCAGCGGGGTCTGCCATAGCTACGAGTGTATCCGTTGTCCAAATTTGCACCACTGGGTTGTTCAGCTTTGGATTACCGGCTAGCGTGAGTCGCCCCGGCTTCATCCAAATTTGGATTATCAAGGAGAACGGCCATGACCGTCGCCGTGCAAACCGGACTGTGGCAGCTCGACTCGGGCGCCTCCACCGTCGCCCTGAAGCACAAGGCGATGTGGGGCCTGGTCACCGCCAAGGGTGTCTTCGCCATCGTCAGCGGCGGGGGTGAGGTGGCCGCCGACGGAAGCGTCACCGGCACTCTGGTCCTGGACGCGGCCTCCATCGACACCAAGAACGCCAAGCGGGACACGCACCTGCGTAGTGCGGACTTCTTCGACGTCGAGAAGTACCCCGAGATCACCTTCGCGGTGCGCGCCGCCGAACTCGGCGGCGACGGGGTCGTGAAGGTGTCCGGCCAGCTGACGGTGCACGGCATCAGCCGGCCGCAGAACTTCACCGCCCGCCTGAGCCAGGCGGACGCCGACGCGGTCACCCTGGACGCCACATTCACCGTGGACCGGAACGAGTTCGGGATCACCATGAACCAGCTCGGCATGATGGGCGGCCTGACGACGATCACCACCACGCTCCGCTTCACGCGCACGGTCGCCTGAGATATCGAGCCAAAGGCATTGCCTGACGCGTGGTCAGTTGGCCCTCGTGTGAATGGCTTTGCGTGAGAAAGTGAACTGTCTTGCGAAGTGGTGCCCGAGGGCGTCGACTTCGGTGTTGTTCATCTCATGTCGTCATGCGTGACACGGCAGTTGTCGAGGCGCGGCAGGCCGAAGCGACCCCCATGCGCAGCGGGGGCGTCATCCCGCAGCGGCAACTGTCTTACGCGCCAGGGGCCGGGGCGACGATCAGCGCGTCCGCTGTGAGTCGACGCGCGGATCCGCCCAGGGATCCGGCGCGGGGGTCCGGCGCGGGGGTCCGGCGCGGTGAGTCGACGCTGTGTACCCGGTAGCGCTCGCGCCGCGAACAGTCGACGCGGGCATCCGGGTCGGCAGGCCGGGTCGGCCGCCGGTGCGCCCCCGCCGGCCGGCCGGGGCGAGGCTGCCCGGTGGGTGCACACTCCGGCGGGAGCGTGGTGATCGTGGCGCCCACCCGCAGCGGTGTCATCAACAGGCTGTGGCAGCCCTGAGGTCGTGTCGCCACGAAGGGAATCGACCGGGCGGATCGGTAACCGTCGGACCGAGCGCCGTACGAACTCCGACGCCGGCAGTACCGACGGCGTCAGCGCCGCCGCTGCCGCTGCCGGAATGCTCGCGTGCACACACCGCGAGCCGCTCGTTGCTGTCTGGTGGACGTCACAGGATCTCGCTTTCGGCGTGGGTTAGGTGTTACCAGCGCGGTTTCTGCCGAGCAAGCGGTTTCACAACGTTATCGGGGCTGGTGAGCGGGGTGCGCCTGGACGTGAGGATTCCGGTGCGGCCGCGATGGGAAGCCGTTGCGCGGCACCGGAGGCGGTGGCGGACCGTGTCGCTGTTGGGCTGAACGGGTGACTTGGCGTAAGAATGGCTGGTGCAGGCATTGAAGGCGAGTCAGTTCGGGGGGTGCCGGTGAACCGTTACGACGTCACCGATGAACAGTGGGAAGGGCTCGCTCAGGTTGTTCCGCTGCGGGGCCGGGACGCTTGGCCGTCGGCGGTGAGCCACCGCTCGCTCCCCGACGCGGAGACGGAGACCCGGCGCCGTTTCGTCGTGCTGCGGGTCAACGTCTTCGCGGATGCCCGCGAGGTCGCCGAGACGCTGATGGCGGGCATCCCGGTGCTGCTCGACCTGACGGGCGCGGAGACCGACACCGCCAAGCGTGTCCTGGACTTCTCCACCGGAGTCGTCTTCGGCCTGGCCAGCGGCATGCACCGGGTCGACCGCAACGTCTTCCTGCTGACCCCACCGGGCACCGAGGTCAGCGGGATCATGGAAGGCGCGGGGATTCCCGGAGTCTGAGCGGTGCTCGGTGCTCGGTGCTCGGTGCGTCGAGCGGCCGCACCGGGCACGGCGCTCGGCGATATCCGGGCGCGTCGGCTCGCCGATGCGCCCGCCCCCGCCGCTGTCGCTGTCGCACTCCGCGACGATCGTCGGAGCTGTCGGAGCTGTCGGAGCTGTCGGAGCCGCCGGAGGCGTACCGGGTCCTCGGGCGCCTCCGGCTTGTCCGGATCGGCGTGGTCGTCGGGTGGGCGTGGTCGTCGGGTCGCTCGATCGTAGGAAGCTTTTCGGGGCGGAACGGTTCGTCTGGTGACGGAGTCCTACGGTCCGGATATGCCCTCGCCATTTGCGTCCTCCGCTGCCTCCGCCGCTGCTTCCTCCGCCACGCCCGTACCTCACCCGGCCTTACCGCAACCGGTATCCGACCAGCCACCGCCGGGGGACGTCTCCCGTACCGTGCCCGCGCAGGCGCCGTCCGTGGCGGAGCGACATGGTCCGTCCCCCGCGCCGGCTCTCCGTACGGCGTCCGCCCAGGTGCGGTACGTCCGGCCCTGTGTCACCGAGCTGCGGCTCTCCGCCTTCGCGGGGCATCGGCGGGCCCGGTTTCCGCTGGGGCCGGTCACGCTGTTCGTCGGGGCCAGCGGGAGTGGCAAGAGCAGCGCGCTGCGGGCCTACGAGGCGCTGGCCCGCCTGGGGGGCGGGGCCCCGCTGGGGGAGGTGTTCGCCGACCCGGCCGCGTGTGTGCCGCAGGGGGCGCGGCCCGATGCCGAGCGTCGTCGGGGGTTCCGCATCGGATGCACGGCCGACGGTCCCGGCGGCCCGGTTCTGCTCGACGTCGCGGTGCAGGCCGAACCCGAGCTGCGCATCGTGGGGGAGCGGCTGAGCGCGGCGGGCGTCGTGCTGCTGGAGACTGCGCTGCGCGATCCCGGCCGCCGCGCGGTGCAGGCGGCCTGGCACACCGGCGGCGCCGCACCCGTGACGCGCGCCCCCCTGCCCGACGACCGGCTGGGCACCGCATTGCTGCCGCTGCGCGTGGCCGGCAAGACCGACGGACAGCGTCAGGTGCTCGCCGCCGCCGAACAGATGGTCGTCGCCCTGCGGTCCGTCTTCGCCTGCGATCCGCAACCCGACTGGATGGGGGTCCCCGTCCCCACCGGCTCCGGCCGACTGCTCACCGGCTGCGACAACCTCGCCGACGTCCTCTGGCGCACCCGCGAGGAGTGCGGAAGGCGGCACGCGCAACTGGTGGCCGCGCTGTCCGCCGGATCCACCGGACCGGTCGTGGACCTGCGCGCCGAACCGCTGGCCGACGGCACGGTCCGCGCACTGCTCCACCGCGCCGACGGCAGCCGCACGGAGCTCGCCCGGCTGGGATACGGCGAACTGCGCTACGTCGCCCTCGCGCTGGTGCTGCTCACCGGACCGGGCGTCCTCGACGTGGACCCGGCCGGCGAGGTGCCCGCCGCGATGCAGACCCTCACCCTGCTCGCGGACGGCCTCGACCGCGGCCTCGACGTACGGCAGCGCGCCGAACTGCTGCGGCTGGCGGTGCGCATGGCGGAGCGCGGGCACATCCGCTGCGTCGGCGCGGTCGGCGACGGGTACGGGGCCACCCGGACCGAGGGGGTGACGGTGGTACACCTGGGTCCGTGACAGAACAACATCTCGACGTGGCGAAGCTCCAGCGCAGACTCGCCGAGTTCGCGGCCGCGCGGAACTGGCAGCCCTTCCACACCCCCAAGAACCTCGTCGCCGCGCTCAGTGTGGAGGCGTCGGAACTGGTCGAGATCTTCCAGTGGTTGACGCCTGAGGAGTCGGAGAACGTGATGGAGGACCCGGAGACCGCCCACCGGGTGACGGACGAGGTCGCCGACGTGCTCGCCTATCTGCTCCAGCTCTGCGAAGTGCTCGGTGTCGATCCGCTGGCGGCGCTGAACGCGAAGATCGACCGTAACGAGCACAGGTTCCCGGCGCCGTAGCCCGTGCCCCCGGGGGCGGCCTGGAGGTGGCCTGGGGCGGTCCGGAGGTGGCCTGGGGCGGCCCGGCAGCGACGTAACGGCGCCGTGGCGGCTTCCCGGAGGGAGCCGAGCAGTCCGTTTTCACTCTCCGCAGTCAACGAGCGGGCCGAAATCGATTTGTTGTCCACAGATTTCGGTCTTCCTCTGGCTTTTCGTCCCACAGGCCCTCACTCTGGGTAGTGGACTGGTGGACACGGGTGTTCGGACGGACGTGCGGGCAGCACGTCGGGCAGACGGGGGCAGCGCATGGACGCGGTGCGGCTCATCCTGACGAGCAGGCGCGCGCTCGCGGGCAGCGGCGAGGGAGCGGGGATCCTCGAGGAGGTGTGGCAGGCACAGGCCCTGGCGCAGGCGATCGGCAGTCGCCTCGCCGTCTCCGGCCCGCCCGAACTGCGTGGCGAGGCACTGGGGCTGACCGAGCTGGCGGGCAGAGGCTGCGGTGTGCTGGGCGCGCCGGACCTCGATCCCGGGGACCTGCTCGCCGCCCGGCTCACCGAACTGGACGACGCCCGCCGGGCGCTGCTCGACCTGAGCGGCCTGCTCGGAGAGGTCGGCATCGCCCTGGTCGGCCTCGCGAGTTCGGCGGACGACCAGGGCACTTACTGGAAGTGCATGGAGGCCATCGACGCGGCGGACGAGTCCAGGGACCGGGTCCTGGAGATGCTGCGCAAGCTGGCGGCGAGAGAGGAACGGGAGGAGAGAGAGGGCGCGTTGCCGGAGAGGTGAGGAGAGCGGACCTGTCCGGCGCTCGGCCCTGGGCGGCCCCCCGTGAGGAGGGCCGATGGGGGTGACATCCCGGCGCTGACCGGCCGGGCACGGGCACCGGGCGGTCCGGCTCCGCCCGCCCAACGATCACCAGGGGGGCGGTTCACCGGCCCGGACACACGCCCCCCACGCACGGCACAGACGATTCTCCCCCGACCGAGGACGGCCGGGGGAGAGGGGACCGGTGGGGTTGACGAGACGGCCGGAGTGCAGGATGGAGGTATGGATCTGCGTATCTTCACCGAGCCCCAGCAGGGGGCGACCTACGACACCCTCCTCGCCGTGGCGAAGGCCACCGAGGACCTCGGGTTCGACGCCTTTTTCCGGTCCGACCACTATCTGAAGATGGGCGACGCGAGCGGCCTCCCGGGCCCCACGGACGCCTGGATCACCCTCGCCGGGCTCGCCCGCGAGACCAAGCGCATCCGCCTCGGCACGCTGATGACCGCCGGCACGTTCCGGCTGCCGGGCGTCCTCGCCATCCAGGTCGCGCAGGTGGACCAGATGTCCGGCGGGCGGATCGAACTGGGCCTGGGCGCGGGCTGGTTCGAGGAGGAGCACACGGCGTACGGGATCCCCTTCCCGAAGGAGAAGATCGGTCGGCTGGAGGAGCAGCTGGAGATCGTCACGGGCCTGTGGGCGACGGAGCTCGGCAAGACGTACGACTTCCACGGCACGTACTACGACCTCACCGACTCGCCCGCGCTGCCCAAGCCCGCGCAGGCGAGGATCCCGGTGCTGATCGGCGGCACCGGCGCGACCCGCACGCCGCGGCTGGCCGCACGGTTCGCCGACGAGTTCAACATGCCGTTCGGCTCGATCGAGGACAGTGAGCGCCAGTTCGGCCGGGTGCGGGCCGCCGCGCAGGAGGCAGGCCGCGCAGCCGACGCCATCACCTTCTCCAACGCCCTCGTCGTCTGCGTAGGCAAGGACGACCAGGAACTCGCCCGGCGCGCCGCCGCGATCGGCCGTGAGGTCGACGAGCTGAAGGCCAACGGACTGGCCGGTTCTCCGGCCGAGGTCGTCGACAAGATCGGCCGTTACGCCGAGGCCGGCTCCCGGCGGTTCTACCTCCAGGTCCTCGACCTGCACGACCTGGACCACCTGGAGCTGATCTCCGCGCAGGTGCAGGCGCAGCTGAAGTAGCACGGCGATCGGGGACGTGCCCGGCGGCGCGCCCGGCCCGGCTTGGACTTCGCCCGCTTCGCCCGCTTCGTTGTAGTCGTTGTAGTCGTTGTAGTCGTTGTAGTCGTTGTCTTCGATGTCCGGACGGCCGGGACGCGCCGCCGATCACCTGTGACACGGCTGTGACCGCGATGGGGCTGCGCGTCGTGGGACTCGTCCTGGAGAACTGCGGCGAACGGGACTACACGCTGGACGGCTACCCACAGGTGAGCCTCCTGGACGAGGACCACGAGCCGACCGACGGCGTCAAGATCTTCAAGGGAAGCGGCGGCATCTCCACCGTCACCGGCTTCGACGACCCGCCCCGGCCCGTCACCTGAAGCCCGGCGAACGCGCGAACGCCGGCCTGATGTGGCGCAACACCACCGCCCCCGGCGCCCGGTGTCTGACCAGCGCGGACGGCCGTCGGCCGGCTGGGAAAATGGCGAGTGGCGCGGAAGCGTTCTCTGTACGTTGTAGGGGTGCGCGAGCGCACGATCAGCGCTTCCGCTCCTTTTTCCGAACCCACCGAGGCACCCACGTGTTCCTGACGATCAGCACCACCGGCACCCCTGAACGCCCCGCCACCGATCTGGGCTTCCTGCTGCACAAGCATCCCGACAACGCGCAGGCGTTCTCCACCTCGTACGGCAAGGCCCACGTCCTCTATCCCGAGGCCGATGCCGAGCGCTGCACGGCGGCGCTGCTGCTGGAGGTGGACGCCGTGGCGCTGGTCCGGCGCGGCAAGGGCAAGGGCCGGGGCGGTGCTCCGGACGCGGCCCTCGCCCAGTACGTCAACGACCGCCCCTACGCGGCCTCCTCGCTGCTCGCGGTCGCGCTGAGCGGCGTGTTCTCCAGCGCGATGCGCGGCGTGTGCGCGGCGAAGCCCGAACTCCCGCAGCAGGCGAGGCCGTTGCGTGTCGAGGTACCCGCACTGCCCGCCCGCGGTGGCGTCGACCTCGTCCGCGGTCTCTTCGAGCCGCTCGGCTGGGCCGTGAGCGCCGAACCGGTGGCCCTCGACACGGAGTTCGAGGAATGGGGGGACTCGCGGTATGTGAGCCTGGTCCTGGAGGCCGAGACGCTCACCGTCGCCGAGGCCCTGCGTCACCTGTACGTCCTGCTGCCCGTCCTCGACGACGCCAAGCACTACTGGGTCTCCTCCGACGAGGTCGACAAGCTGCTGCGCGCCGGTGAGGGCTGGCTGTCGGATCACCCCCAGCAGAAACTGATCACCAGCCGTTACCTCTCCCGCCGCTGGTCGCTGACCCGCCAGGCGATGGAGCGGCTGGAGCTGGTCCGGCTCGCCGAGGCCGACGACAGCGAGGTCGAGGAGATCGACAACGCGGTCGCGGCGGAGGCCGAGACGGAGGAGCGCCCGACCCCGCTGGCCGTGCTGCGCCGCGAGGCGATCGTCACGGCGCTGACGGAGTCCGGGGCCGCCCGGGTCCTCGACCTCGGCTGTGGACAGGGCCAGTTGGTGCAGGCACTGCTGAAGGACCCGCGCTTCACCGAGATCCTCGGCGTCGACGTCTCGATGCGCGCGCTTACCATCGCCTCCCGGCGGCTGAAGCTGGACCGCATGGGCGAGCGGCAGGCCTCCCGCGTCCAGCTCCTCCAGGGCTCGCTCGCCTACACCGACACCCGGCTCAAGGGCTATGACGCCGCCGTGCTCAGCGAGGTGATCGAGCACCTCGACCTGCGCAGGCTGCCCGCCCTGGAGTACGCGGTGTTCGGTTCGGCCCGCCCGCGCACGGTCCTGGTGACCACCCCGAACGTCGAGTACAACGTCCGCTGGGAGAGCCTCCCGGCAGGACACGTCAGGCACGGCGACCACCGCTTCGAGTGGACCCGCGAGGAGTTCCGCGGCTGGGCCGCCACCGTAGCCGAACGGCACGGCTACGCCGTCGAGTTCGTCCCGG
This sequence comes from Streptomyces zaehneri, assembly GCF_032248645.1. Lineage (NCBI taxonomy): Bacteria > Bacillati > Actinomycetota > Actinomycetes > Kitasatosporales > Streptomycetaceae > Streptomyces > Streptomyces zaehneri. The sequence continues at coordinate 90,773 of NZ_JASTTJ010000026.1, read as the reverse complement.
TCGGCTTGGACGACCCGGAGGTCGGCCCGCCCACCCAGATGGCCGTTTTCACCATGACCAGCGTGAACGAGAAGGAGGCGAAGGCAGCATGACCGAGACTCAGGTTTCCGCGAGGCAGGGCCGTGTACTGCCCGTCACCGACCTCTCCCTCGTCGTCCTGATCGGCGCGTCCGGATCCGGCAAGTCCACGTTCGCCCGCCGCAACTTCAAGCCCACCGAGGTCATCTCCTCCGACTTCTGCCGAGGTCTGGTCTCCGACGACGAGAACGACCAGAGCGCGACACGGGACGCCTTCGACGTCCTGCACTACATCGCGGGCAAGCGGCTCGCGGCCGGCCGTCGCACGGTGGTCGACGCCACCAGCGTGCAGCAGGACTCCCGCCGCCAGCTGATCGAGCTGGCGAAGCAGTACGACGTGCTGCCCATCGCCATCGTGCTGGACGTACCGGAGGAGGTGTGCGCCGAACGCAACGCGGCCCGCACCGACCGCGCCGACATGCCCCGCCGGGTCATCCAGCGCCACACCCGCGAACTCCGGCGCTCGCTGCGCCACCTGGAGCGCGAGGGCTTCCGCAAGGTGCACGTCCTGCGGGGCGTCGAGGACATCGAGAACGCCTCGGTCGTCACCGAGAAGCGCTACAACGACCTGACCCACCTCACCGGCCCGTTCGACATCATCGGCGACATCCACGGCTGCGCCTTCGAACTCGAATCCCTCCTGGGCAGGTTGGGCTATGTGGACGGCGTCCACCCCGAGGGCAGGCAGGCCGTGTTCGTCGGTGACCTGGTCGACCGGGGCCCGGACAGCCCGGGCGTGCTGCGTCGCGTGATGTCGATGGTCAAGTCGGGCAACGCCCTCTGCGTGCCCGGCAACCACGAGAACAAGTACGGCCGTCACCTGCGCGGCCGCAAGGTCCAGCACACCCACGGCCTGGCCGAGACCATCGAGCAGATGGAGAGCGAGAGCGAGGATTTCCGCACCGAGGTAAGGGAGTTCATCGACGGCCTCGTCAGCCACTACGTCCTCGACGGCGGCAGGCTCGTGGTCTGCCACGCGGGTCTGCCGGAGAAGTACCACGGCCGCACCTCCGGGCGCGTCCGCTCGCACGCGCTGTACGGCGACACCACCGGCGAGACCGACGAGTTCGGCCTGCCGGTGCGCTACCCGTGGGCGGAGGACTACCGGGGCCGCGCGGCGGTCGTCTACGGCCACACGCCCGTCCCGGAGGCCACCTGGCTGAACAACACCATCTGCCTGGACACCGGCGCCGTCTTCGGCGGCAAGCTGACCGCGCTGCGCTGGCCGGAGCGCGAGCTGGTCGACGTGCCGGCGGAGCAGGTCTGGTACGAGCCGACGAAGCCGCTGCGCTCCGAGGCGCCCGGCGGGCACGACGGCCGCCCGCTGGACCTGGCGGACGTATACGGCCGACGCATTGTCGAAACCCGTTACGAGGGTCAGAACCGTGTCTCGATCCGCGAGGAGAACGCGGCCGCGGCCCTGGAGGTCATGAGCCGTTTCGCGGTGGACCCGCGGCTGCTGCCGTACCTGCCGCCGACGATGGCCCCCACGGCCACCTCGCACGTAGAGGGCTACCTGGAGCACCCGGCGGAGGCGTTCGCGCAGTACGCGCAGGACGGCGTCGCGCGGGTCGTGTGCGAGGAGAAGCACATGGGCTCGAGGGCGGTGGCCCTGGTGTGCCGGGACGCGGAAACGGCGCGTAGGCGTTTCGGAGTGGACGGCCCCACCGGGTCCCTCTACACCCGCACGGGCCGGCCGTTCTTCGACGACGAGGGTGTGACGGAGGAGATCCTCGGCCGGATACGGGCGGCGGTGGACGAGGCGGGCCTCTGGACGGAGCTGGCCGCACCCGACAGCTCCTCCGGCGCGGTGGACTGGCTGCTGCTGGACGCCGAGCTGATGCCCTGGTCGCTGAAGGCCTCTGGGCTGCTCCGCTCGCAGTACGCGGCCGTGGGCGCCGCGTCCCGCGCGGTCTTTCCGGGCACCCTGTCCGCCCTGGAAGGCGCGGCGGCACGCGGTGTCGACGTCGGGGACCTCCTCGCCCGCCAGCGCGAACGAGCCTCGGACGCGGCCGCGTTCACCGAGGCGTACCGCCGCTACTGCTGGACGACGGACGGCCTGGACGGCGTACGGCTGGCCCCGTTCCAGATTCTCGCGGTCCAGGGCCGCAGCCTCGCCGACCTGCCGCACGACGTACAGCTGTCGCTCCTCGACCGGCTGGTGGAACACGACAACACGGGTCTGCTCCAGACGACCAGACGCCTCTACGTCGACACGGGCGACCCCGAGTCGGTCCAGGCCGGTGTCGACTGGTGGCTGGAGATGACGGGCCGAGGCGGCGAGGGCATGGTCGTCAAGCCGCTGGGCGCCCTGGTCCGCGGCGGCGAGGGCCGCCTGGTCCAGCCCGGCATCAAGTGCCGGGGCCGCGAGTACCTCCGGATCATCTACGGCCCGGAGTACACCCGTCCCGACAACCTCACCCGACTGCGCGGGCGCTTCCTCAACCACAAAAGGTCGTTGGCGATCCGCGAGTACGCCCTCGGCCTGGAGGCCCTGTGCCGCCTGACCGAGGGCGAGCCCCTGTGGCGCGTCCACGAGGCGGTCTTCGGCGTGCTGGCCCTGGAGTCGGAGCCGGTGGATCCGCGGTTGTGAGCGCCGCGTCGGTGTGCGACGCGGCGGCGCTGCCCGCACGGTGAAAGCCGGCGGAGGAACGGCCCGTCGTGACCGGCGGGCGGAGGCGGCGCTGTGGCTCAGCCGACGAGCCGCAGTGCCGTCTCCGCCCGCCCCACCCGTACCCGCTGCCCCCACGTCAGTTCCACCGCGTCGCTCTCGATCCCGTCGCCGAAGGCGATGAGGCGTTCCGACTCGACCGTGAGCGTCAGCCGGCCGCCCGCCGCGAGTTCCCCCGCTACCAGCGAGGTGCCGGTCGCGGGGGACGGCCAGGCCTCCCGCACGAACCACACCAGCCTGTCCTCCGTCGGGCCGGGGAGGCGCGGGCCCCTGTCGCCCCCGTCCCCGCCGCCCCGCTCCTGCCACACGGAACGGATCCAGCCGGTCGCCCCGGTGCCGGTGCCCACCAGCACCCCTGAGGAGGCCTGGGCCTCGACGGCACCCCCGTCGTCGTCGAGGCCCAGGCGGTAGCGGGCGGTCTGGTGGCCCGCCGCGCCCAGATAGATCTCGTTCAGGGCCAGCAGCCGCTGGGTGTCGTCGGCCACCGCCTCGACCATGGTCAGCCCGTCCGTGCCGGTGCCCGCGGCGAACACGGAGGGCAGGAGCAGCCGGGCGTCCGCCGGACGGTGGCGGACCAGGACGCCCGGGTTGCGCCCGGGGTCGGTGTCGATGCCCACCACCGGCTGACCGGCGAGGTACTTGGCGACGTTCGCCACCAGTCCGTCCTGGCCGACCACGACCACCACGTCCTCGGGGGCGAAGAGGAAGCGGTCCAAGTCCGCCCTTTCCACGCGGGTCTGACGCCAAATCAGGGGAATCGCCGCCGTCACCTCCGCCATGGCCCGCCTGGTCCGCCGGTGGCGTTCGGCGACCTCCTCGATGTCCCGGCCCCGCGAGGAGAGGAAGAAGGCGGCCTGGCCGTGGGTGCCGTGCCGGGCCACCAACTCCTCGTACTCCGTGGTGCGGTGGACCAGCACGGCCCGCGGGGCGAGACTCATTCCCGTTCCCCGGCGCCGAGCCTCGACAGGAGCCCGGTGAGCACGTCCGGCGAGATCGTCACGCTGTCGATGTGCGGCAGGTTCTCGGCCAGCCGCGTCCCGGTGAGGGCGTGCAGGGTCGCCACGTCGACGTCCGCGTGCACGCGCAGCCAGGCCGCCTGCGCCTGGGCCCGTGCCTCGCCGACTTCACGCGCCGCCTGGGCCTCCGCGTGGGCGAGCTGGACCGAGCGGGCCGCCTCCGCCTCCGCGAGCCGGACCGTACGCGCCGCCTCCGCCAGGGTCAGCCGCTCCGAGCGCTGTGCCTCGGCGTCCGCCAGCCGCACCTGCTTGTCGGCCTCCGCCTCCGCCAGCTTGACCGACCGCGCGGCCTCCGCCTCCGCGAGCCGCACGGACCGGGAGGCTTCCGCCTCCGCCCGTACCTTGTCCGCCGCCGCGTTCTCCTCCGCCTCACGACGGGTGTTCGTACCGCGCTGCTCGACCAACTGCTCCTCACGGCGGGCCAGTTCGATCTTGCTGGCCAGTTCGTTCTCGGCGATCGTCCGCTCCCGCTCGACGGCCACCGCCCGCCGCTCGTACGTCGCCCGGTCGGCCTCCTGCTGGATCTGCTCGCGCGCCGGGGTGCGCAGCGCCCGCTCCACCTCCGGTTCCGGACGCAGCGAGACGACCCGCACGGCCACGATCTCGATGCCCGTGGCCGGCAGTCGCGGCTCCGCCGCCAGCCCCGCCGCGACCCGCTCCCGTACCGATTTCACTCCGTCCACCAGCGCCGACGCCAGTGACGTACGCGCGAGGACGTCCAGCGCGTGCTGCTGTGCCGTCTCCGTCAGCAGGGTGCCGAGCTGCTCCAGGGGCGCACTGCGCCAGATCCCGGTGTCGGGGTCGATGGAGAAGTCGAGGCGGGCGGCGGCGACAGCCGGGTCGCTGATCCGGTACGTCACGGTCGCCTGCACCGCCACGTCCTGGAAGTCGACCGTGCGGGCGTGGAAGGTCATCGCCAACTCGCGGTCGTCCACCGGCACTTCAGAGAGCGCCGCGCTCAGCGAACGGAACCAGAAGCTGAGCCCGGGACCGTCGTGCGCCAGCTTGCCCGAGCGGTGGTGGCGCACATGCGCCGTCGGGGCGCCGCGCAGATGGCGCCAGCCCAGGCGCCTGGTGATGTCGGCCATGAGAGACCCCCCTCGTTCCGTTTCTCGTCAGGGCGACGATAAGAAAACGATAGCCGCGCGTTCCTCTTGTCGTCAAGGGGACGAGAACGGGTGGGAGGTGGCAGGGTGCGGCGAGGGCGGGAACAAGCTCGTGCGGAAACGGTCCAGTAGGGGGTGAAGCCGGTCCTCGATGGTCAGGATGGAGGCATGGGATTCCATGTCGACTCCGAGGCCGGGCGGCTGCGCCGCGTCATCCTTCACCGGCCGGATCTCGAGCTCAAAAGGCTCACCCCCAGCAACAAGGACGCACTTCTCTTCGACGACGTGCTGTGGGTGCGCCGGGCGCGCGCCGAGCACGACGGGTTCGCCGACGTGCTGCGCGACCGCGGTGTCGCCGTACACCTCTTCGGCGACCTGCTCACCGAGGCCCTGGAGATCCCGGCGGCCAGAGCGCTCGTCCTGGACCGCGTCTTCGACGAGAAGGAGTACGGGGTGCTCGCCACCGACCACCTCCGCGCCGCCTTCGAGACGCTTCCCGCCCCGGAACTGGTGGAAGCGCTCGTCGGCGGCATGACCAAGAGGGAGTTTCTGCAAGCGCATCCCGAACCGACCTCCGTGCGCTTCCACGTCATGGACCTCGACGACTTCCTCCTCGACCCGCTCCCCAACCACCTCTTCACCCGGGACACCTCCGCCTGGATCTACGACGGTGTCGCGATCAACGCCATGCGCTGGCCGGCCCGGCAGCGCGAGACCGTCCACTTCGAGGCGATCTACCGGCACCACCCCCTGTTCGGCGGCGAGACGTTCCGTGTCTGGTCCGAGGGGCAGGCGGACTATCCGTCCACCATCGAGGGCGGCGACGTCCTCGTCATCGGCAACGGCGCCGTGCTGATCGGCATGAGCGAGCGCACCACCGCGCAGGCCGTCGAGATGCTCGCCCACAAGCTGTTCGCGGCGGGCTCGGCCGAGACCATCGTGGCCCTCGACATGCCGAAGCGGCGCGCCTTCATGCACCTCGACACCGTGATGACGATGGTCGACGGCGACACCTTCACCCAGTACGCGGGCCTCGGCATGCTCCGCTCGTACACCATCGAACCGGGCGTCGGCGAGAAGGAGCTGAAGGTCACCGACCATCCGCCGGAGCACATGCACCGCGCGATCGCCGCCGCCCTCGGTCTGAGCGAGATCCGGGTGCTCACCGCCACCCAGGACGTCCACGCGGCCGAGCGTGAGCAGTGGGACGACGGCTGCAACGTCCTCGCCGTGGAGCCGGGCGTCGTCGTCGCGTACGAGCGCAACGTCACCACCAACACCCATCTGCGCAAACAGGGCATCGAAGTGATCGAGATCCCCGGCAGCGAACTGGGCCGTGGGAGGGGCGGACCGCGCTGTATGAGCTGCCCGGTCGAACGGAGTGCCGTATAGGTGTGCTTATCCGGCGCGCTGTGTCGGCGTGCTGCGTCGGCGCGCTGTGCAGGCGTGCCGTACGGGCGTGCCGTGTCCGCGTGCTGTGCCGGCGTGTCGTGTGGGTGTGCGGGAGGCGCTCGGGCGTCTGTATAAAAATGTCGAGTGTCGTATAGACTTCCGAGGGTCCTTGCCACCGCAGTCCGTGCACTGCATCTCTTCACCGCACTTCTGGAGCGACCCCCATGGCGACAGTCCCGACCGCCCTCGCCGGCCGCCACTTCCTCAAGGAGCTGGACTTCACCGAGGAGGAGTTCCGCGGCCTGATCGAGCTGGCCGCCGAGCTGAAGGCCGCCAAGAAGGCCGGGACCGAGATCCAGCACCTGCGCGGCAGGAACATCGCCCTGATCTTCGAGAAGACCTCGACGCGCACCCGCTGCGCGTTCGAGGTCGCCGCCGCCGACCAGGGAGCCTCCACCACCTACCTCGACCCCTCCGGCTCCCAGATCGGCCACAAGGAGTCGGTCAAGGACACCGCCCGGGTGCTGGGCCGGATGTTCGACGGCATCGAGTACCGCGGGTCCAGCCAGCACCAGGTCGAGGAACTCGCCGCCCACGCGGGCGTGCCCGTCTTCAATGGCCTCACCGACGACTGGCACCCCACCCAGATGCTCGCCGACGTGCTCACGATGACCGAGCACTGCGCCAAGAACCTCGGGGACGACCGTTTCGTCCTCGCCTACCTCGGCGACGCCCGCTTCAACATGGGCAACTCCTACCTGGTCACCGGCGCCCTGCTCGGCATGGACGTGCGTATCGTCGCGCCGAAGGAGTACTGGCCGGCCGACGAGGTGATCGCGCAGGCCCGCAGGCTGGCCGAGGGCTCCGGCGCCGCGATCCTGCTCACCGAGAGCCTCGCCGAGGGAGTCGCGGGCGCCGACTTCGTCGCCACCGACGTGTGGGTCTCCATGGGTGAGCCCAAGGAGGTCTGGGGCGAGCGGATCGCCGCCCTCGGGCCGTACGCCGTGACCATGGACGTCCTGCGCGCCACCGGAAACCCGGACGTCAAGTTCCTGCACTGCCTGCCGGCCTTCCACGACCTCGGCACCAAGGTCGGCCGCGAGATCCACGAGGCCCACGGCCTGGACTCCCTGGAGGTGACGGACGAGGTGTTCGAGTCGGCCCACTCGGTCGTCTTCGACGAGGCGGAGAACCGCCTGCACACGATCAAGGCCGTACTGGTGGCGACCCTCGCCTGAGCGGGCGGCCCGGACGCACTCACGCGCCACGCCTGCCACGGGCCGCACGCCCGTCACCGGCACCCCGACGTGTGGGCGACGGCTCACGGGTGACGCGGGGCGCGCCCGTCGCGGCCCGGGTGCGGCCGACGTCTGGCCGGGTGCGGGCGACGTCAGGCCGGGTGCGGGCGCCACTGCGCCGGGACGGCGGCCAGCCTGAACCACACCGCCTTGCCCTGCTCGGTGGGCCGGTGTCCGCAGGAGGAGCTGAGGGTGCGGATGAGCAACAGCCCGCGCCCGTGCTCCTGCCAGGGGTCGGGCTCCTCCCCGGAAGGCCGGGTGAGGTCGCCGGGCGGCACCGGGTCGGCGTCGTGCACCTCGATCTGGCAGCCGGTCGGTTGCAGCTCCACCACCAGCTCTATCGGTGCGTCCCCGGCGGTGTGCTCCACGGCGTTGGCCACCAGCTCGGCGGTGAGCAGCTCCGCGGTGTCGCTGTCCGCCCCGTGCTTCAGCTCGGCCAGCGCCGTTCGGACCAGCGCGCGGGCCACCGGCACGGCCGCGGCGGAGTGCGGCAGCGCGATACGCCAGGAGGCGGGCGGCTCGGAGGGGCGTTCGTACAAGGCGAGTCCGTTCATGGCGCAGGTTCCGGTGATCGACATCAGGCGGCCCTGCTTTCAGCTTCGGGAATGGTACGGCGGCCTCCGGCAGAGGCGCTCGTCGGGCGCCGTACGGGGCCGTCGGCCCCTGCCCGGCGACTTACCCGGGTCAACGGTTCCTCTCGCGCACCTGATCCCGTTGTTACCGCGTTATTGACGACCGGTGACGTGTGTGACGAGAACATGCCGCGCGGTGACACGGCGGCACAGCGATTCTTCCCGAGCCTCTATCGCGTACTCATGACGACAGTCACAGGAAAGTGATAAATTCCGGAGTGACTGTCGAGGAGGCCGCCCTCATGAGTCCCTTCACCGGCTCCGCCGCCCGCACCTCCGACTGGCACCACCTGCGCGTCGAGCGCACCGACGGCATCGCCACCGTCACCCTGGCCCGACCCGAGAAACTCAACGCCCTCACCTTCGGCGCCTACGCCGACCTGCGCGATCTGCTCGCCGAGCTGTCCCGGGAGCGGTCGGTCCGCGCCCTGGTGCTGGCCGGCGAGGGCCGCGGCTTCTGCTCCGGCGGAGACGTGGACGAGATCATCGGCGCCACCCTCGGCATGGACACCGCCCGGCTCCTCGACTTCAACCGGATGACCGGCCAGGTCGTGCGCGCCGTACGGGAGTGCCCGTTCCCGGTCATCGCGGCCGTGCACGGCGTCGCGGCCGGTGCCGGCGCGGTCCTCGCCCTGGCCGCCGACTTCCGGATCGCCGACCCCAGCGCCCGCTTCGCGTTCCTCTTCACCCGCGTCGGCCTCTCCGGCGGCGACATGGGCGCCGCCTATCTGCTGCCCCGGGTCGTGGGCCTCGGCCACGCCACCCGGCTGCTCATGCTCGGAGAGCCGGTCCGAGCCCCCGAGGCCGAGCGCATCGGCCTGATCAGCGAACTGACGGACGAGGGCCGCTCCGACGAGGCCGCCCAGGCACTGGCCCGCCGCCTTGCCGACGGACCCGCACTGGCGTACGCCCAGACCAAGGCGCTCCTCACCGCGGAACTGGACATGCCGCTCGCCGCGTCCGTCGAACTGGACGCCTCCACCCAGGCCCTGCTCATGAACGGCGAGGACTACGCCGAGTTCCACCAGGCGTTCACACAGAAGCGACCGCCGAAGTGGCGGGGGCGGTGACCATGACGACCGACGCGCGGACACCGGCGTCCACGGCACCGGGCGGAGCCGACCCGCGCCTCCACGGCGGGCCGCGACCGGCAGCGGGCGGCCCGCCCTCGCACGACGGCACCGGCCACCTCCGGCGCATCGCGGTCATCGGCGGCGGCCCCGGCGGTCTCTACGCCGCGGCCCTGCTGAAACGCCTCGACCCCGCCCGCGAGATCACCCTCTGGGAACGCAACGCCCCCGACGACACCTTCGGCTTCGGGGTCGTCCTCTCCGACGAGACCCTCGGCGGCATCGAACACGCCGACCCGCAGGTCTACGCCGCCCTCCAGCAGGACTTCGTCCGCTGGGACGACATCGACATCGTGCGCCGCAACACCCGGCACACCTCCACCGGACACGGCTTCGCCGCCCTCGGCCGGCGCAGACTCCTGGAGATCCTGCACGCACGCTGCCGCTCCCTCGGCGTCGACCTGCGCTTCCGCGCCGAGGCTCCGGACCCGGCCCGGCTGGCGGAGGAGCACGACCTCGTCATCGCCGCCGACGGTGTGCACAGCACCACCCGCGAGGCGTACGCCCAGGTGTTCCGCCCCCGGGTGACCGGCCACCGCTGCCGCTACATCTGGCTCGCCGCGGACTTCGCCTTCGACGCCTTCCGCTTCGAGATCGCCGAGACCCCGCACGGAGTGATGCAACTGCACGGATACCCCTACGCGCCCGACGCCTCGACCGTGATCGTCGAGATGCGCGAGGAGGTATGGCGGGCAACCGGTTTCGACGAACTCGACGAACAGGAGTCGGTCGAGCGCTGCGCCAAGATCTTCGCGGACGCCCTCGGCGGACGTTCGCTGGGGTCCAACCACTCCGCCTGGACCACGTTCCGGACGGTCGTCAACGAGCGCTGGTCGCACGGCAACATCGTCCTGCTGGGCGATGCCGCCCACACCGCCCACTTCTCCATCGGTTCCGGCACCAAGCTCGCCGTCGAGGACGCCCTGGCGCTCGCGGCCTGCCTGCACGAACACCCCGATCTGCGAACCGCGTTGACCGCCTATGAGGAGGAGCGCAGGCCCGTCGTCGCCTCCACCCAGCGGGCCGCCCGCGCCAGCCTGGAGTGGTTCGAGAACATCGGCCTCTACCTCGACCAGCCGCCCCGCCGATTCGCCTTCAACCTGCTCACCCGCAGCCGCCGCGTCACCCACGACAACCTGCGTCTGCGCGACCCCCGCTTCACCGACGCCGTCGAGCGCGAGTTCGGCTGTCCGCCCGGCACGCCCCCGATGTTCACCCCGTTCCGGCTGCGCGGCCTGACCCTGCGCAACCGGGTCGTCGTCTCGCCCATGGACATGTACTCGGCCGCCGACGGACTCCCCGGCGACTTCCACCTCGTCCACCTCGGCGCCCGCGCCCTGGGCGGAGCCGCACTGGTGATGACCGAGATGGTGTGCGTGTCCCCCGAGGGACGCATCACGCCCGGCTGCACCGGCCTCTACACCGGCCGCCAGGCCGACGCATGGCGCCGAGTCACCGACTTCGTGCACGACCGGGCGCCCGGCACCGCTGTCGGCGTCCAACTCGGCCACTCCGGGCGGAAGGGCTCGACGAGGCTGATGTGGGAGGGGATGGACGAACCACTGCCCGAAGGCAACTGGCCGCTGGTGGCCGCATCCCCGCTGCCGTACAAGCCGGCCGGTCAACTTCCCCGCGCGCTCACCCGAGCCCAACTCACCGACCTTCGACAGGAGTTCGTGGCAGCTGCCGTACGCGCCGCCCGGTCCGGCTTCGACTTGCTCGAACTGCACTGCGCCCACGGCTACTTGCTGTCCGGCTTCCTCTCCCCGCTGACCAACCTCCGGACCGACGCCTACGGAGGCTCGCTCGCCAGGCGGCTGCGCTTCCCACTGGAGGTCTTCGACGCGGTCCGCGCGGTATGGCCCGCGGAACGACCGATGACCGTCCGCATCTCCGCCACCGACTGGGCCGAGGGCGGCACTTCGGCCGACGACGCCGTCGAGATCGCCCGAGCCTTCGCCGCGCACGGCGTCGACGCGATCGATGTGTCGACCGGCCAGGTGGTGGCCGAGGAACGGCCCGAGTTCGGCCGCTCGTACCAGACACCGTTCGCGGACCGGATACGGCACGAGGTGCGCGTGCCCGTGATCGCGGTCGGCGCGATCTCCTCCTGGGACGACGTCAACTCACTGATCCTGGCGGGCCGAACGGACCTCTGCGCCCTCGCCCGACCGCACCTCTACGACCCGAACTGGACCCTGCACGCGGCCGCCGAGCAGGGCTACACCGGCCCGGGCGCCGACTGGCCCGCCCCCTATCGTGCGGGCAGCAGGCCACCGCGCACCGGACGCACGGACGCACCCAAACCACGTCTGACGATGACGAGTTGAGGTGCCTGGGGTGTCCGGGGTGCCTGGGGTGCCTGGGGTGTCCGGGGTGCCGGAGGGGGCCGTCGTCCACCCGTGGAACGGTAGGTAGGGAATCTGAGAGGACCGGTCAAAGAGGCTGAGGTTCGACTGAGTGACTCATGGCGCGTGCGGGGTCACTCCCGCGAACTGTGCCCCCGCGTCCCGCAGCCGCTCGTGCAGTCCCCGGAACACGGCCGCCGAACGGGTGCCCGGCCAGCCCTCGGGCAGCAGGTCGGCGGGCAGGCCGGGGTCGGTGTAGGGCAGGTGACGCCAGGAGTCCAGGGCGAGGAGGTAGTCCCGGTAGGCCTCCTCCGGCGGCGTGTCAGGACGCTGCCGCCAGGCGTGCAGCACGCGCTCGTGGCCGTCGAGGAACGTCTCGTGCTCCTTGGCGATGGCCGCCAGGTCCCACCAGCGGGCGACGGACTCGACGGTCGGCGAGAAGCCGAGATGCTCGCCGCGGAAGAGGTCGACGTACGGATCGAGGCGCAGCCGTCGGAGGGTGTGCCGGGCCTCGTCGTGCAGCCGCGCCGGCGCGATCCACACCCCCGGTGCGGCGGTGCCGAACCCCAGGCCCGCGAGCCGCGACCGCAGCACGTGCCGCTTCTGCCGCTCCGACTCCGGCACGGAGAACACCGCCAGCACCCAGCCCTCGTCCGCCGGCGGGGCCGTGGCATAGATGCGCCGGTCGCCGTCGTCGAGCAACTGTCTTGCCTCGTCAGACAGTTCGTATCCCGCCGCGCCCTGCGCCGTGCGGGCCGGCAGCAGCAGTCCGCGCCGCTTCAGCCGGGACACCGAGGAGCGTACGGAGGGCGCGTCGACACCGACCGCGGCTAGCAGCCGGATGAGCTCGGCAACGGGCACCGGGCCCGGTGCGAAGCGGCCGTAGGCGCCGTAGAGCGTGACGATGAGAGACCGGGGGGCGGGCTGGTCGGACACGTTGATCATCTTAGGTCTTCGGTATCAGTGCTGGTCACTATTGGTGTGATCACCGACGTGATCTTCGCTGTGGTTGTCGTGGTGGTTGTCGCCGTGGTTGTCGTGTGGTTGTCGCTGTGGCCTTCGGCGCGCAGCCTGAATCTCTGGAGTTTTCCGGTCGCCGTGCGCGGCAGCGCGGCCAGGAAGACGAACTCGCGCGGGCACTTGTACGGTGCCAACTCCTCCTTGAGGAAGGCGCGCAGTGCCTCCGCGTCGCGCCGCGCGCCCGTGCGCAGGACGGCGAACGCGACGACCACCTGCCCCCGTTGCTCGTCGGGCCGTCCCACGACCGCCGCCTCGACCACGTCCGGGTGCCGCAGCAGCGCCTCCTCGACCTCGGGCCCCGCGATGTTGTACCCGGCCGAGATGATCATGTCGTCGGCGCGGGCGACGTACCGGAAGTAGCCGTCGGCCTCACGGACATAGGTGTCGCCGGTGACGTTCCAGCCGTCGCGCACGTACTGCTGCTGACGCGGGTCGGCGAGGTAGCGGCAGCCGACCGGGCCGCGCACGGCGAGCAGTCCGGGCTCGTCGTCGGGCACGGGCCTTCCGCCGGGGTCCTGCACGCGCGCGTGCCAGCCGGGGACGGGGACACCGGTCGTGCCGGGCCGGATGTCTTCGTCGGCGGCCGAGATGAAGATGTGCAGCAGTTCGGTGGCGCCGATGCCGTTGATCAGTCGGAGCCCGGTCCGCTCGTGCCAGGCCCGCCAGGTGGCGGCGGGGAGGTTCTCGCCGGCGGAGACGCAACGGCGCAGCGAGGAGAGGTCCTGCGTCTCGGTGCGTGCCGGCCCGTTCGGGCCGTTCGGGTCGTTCGGGCCGATCAGGTCGTTCAGGCTGTTCAGGTCGTCGAGCATTGCGCGATAGGCGGTGGGAGCTGTGAACAGCACGGTAACCCGATGCGCGGCGATCGCGGGCAACAGCTGCCGGGGGCCCGCCTGTTCGAGCAGCAGCGAGCTGGCGCCGGCCCGCATCGGGAAGACGACCAGCCCGCCGAGGCCGAAGGTGAAACCGAGCGGGGGACTGCCGGCGAAGACATCGTCCGGAAGCGGTTTCAGTATGTGCCGTGAGAAGGTGTCGGCGATCGCCAGTACGTCCCGGTGAAAGTGCAGACAGCCTTTCGGGCGGCCGGTGGTGCCGGAGGTGAAGGCGATCAGCGCCACGTCGTCGGAAGCGGTTTCGACAGCCTGATACCGCTCTTGCGGCGCCGACCGGTTCAGCAGGTCGTCGGGTGCGTCACCGCCGTACGTCGTGATCCGGAGCCCGGGTATCGCCGCCCTGGCGAGGTCGTCCACGGCCCTGATGTCGCAGAGTGCGTGCTCCACCCGGGCGATCTCGCACATGGTGCGCAGCTCGTTCGGCCGTTGCTGGGCCAGAACCGTGACCGCGATCGCGCCCGCCTTCAGCACCGCCAGCCAGCAGGCCGCCAGCCAGGGCGTCGTGGGACCGCGCAGCAGCACACGGTTGCCGGGGACGACTCCGAGATCGCCGCTGAGCAGATGCGCGATCCGGTCGACGCGGGCCCGCAGCTCGCCATACGTCCAGGACGGCCCGGAGCCGGTGTGGAACACGGGCCGGTCCGGGGCGGTGTGGTCGAGCAGCTCGGCGGCGCAGTTCACCCGATCGGGGTAGGCCAGCTCGGGCAGATCGAAACGGAGGTCGGGCCAGTGGCCGGGCGGTGGAAGGTGGTCGCGCGCGAAGGTGTCGACGTGGGCCGAGACGTTCATGGGCGTTCGCCCCCTTGCCTGGATGGACTGTCCGGCTGGGCTGCCCGGGCGGGCGTCGTCTTGGGGTCGCGCAAGGAGCGTAGCGCGTTGGTGACGACAGTCAACAGTACGCGATACCGTCGGGGGGGGGGAGAGACGTAACCGGCCGGGCGGGAGGTGCGAGACACGAACCCGCCAGGAGCAGACACGACAGGGCCGGTCCGGCAGCCCGGTCCGGACCGGCAGAAACGGTTGCGGAAAGTCAGACGCAGTTGCGGCAAGTCAGGCGCAGCGGAAACAGCAGAGCAGAAACAGGCGGAGCAGAAACAGGCGGAGCAGAAACAGGCGGAGCAGAAACAGGCGGAGCAGAGACCGCGAACGGCAGGGACAAGCGCAGCGGAAACAAGCAAGCGGAATCGGCAACGCCGGAAACAGCAGCGCCGGAAACAGCAAGGACAGAAACAGCAGCGCCGGAAACAGCAAGGACAGAAACAGGAACAGCAGAAACAGGAACAGCAGGGAAAAGAACAGCGAACAGCAGTAACAGAAGAGGAAGTAACAGCAACAGCAGGTCACGTACGCCAGAGGGGACAGGCGATGTCCGCATTCTCGCTCGAACCGGCACAGGCCGCCTGGTGCGCCGAACTGCGTGCCCTTGCCGCCGAACGGCTGCGCCCACTCGCCGACAAGGGTGAGCCGGGTCGCGTCAACCGTCCGCTCGTCGCCGCACTCGGTCGGCTCGGTCTGCTGCCGCGACTGTTCACCTCCGGTGCCGTCGACCTCTGTCTGATGCGCGAGTCCCTCGCCTATGCCTGCACGGAGGCGGAGACCGCGCTCGCGCTGCAAGGGCTGGGCGCGCATCCGGTCCACGCCCACGGCAGCCCCGCCCAGCGGCAGCACTGGCTGCCCCGCGTCACCGACGGCACCGCGATCGCCGCCTTCGCCCTGAGCGAGCCGGGCGCGGGCTCGGACGCGGCGGCCCTGTCCCTGGCCGCCGAGCGGGACGGACCGCACGGCTGGCGGCTCACCGGGGAGAAATGCTGGATCTCCAATGCTCCTGAGGCCGACTTCTACACCGTCTTCGCCCGTACGACCCTGGGAGCAGGCGCCCGGGGCGTGACCGCTTTCCTCGTCCCCGCCGATCGCGTCGGACTCACCGGCTCCGCCCTCGACATGCTCTCCCCGCACCCCGTCGGCGCTCTCGGCTTCGATGCCGTTCCGGTCACGGCGGACGACGTGCTCGGCGAACCCGACCGTGGTTTCCGGGTCGCCATGGGCACCCTCAACCTGTTCCGGCCCAGCGTCGGTGCCTTCGCCGTCGGTATGGCACAGGCCGCCCTCGACGCGACCCTGGAACACACCGTCCGGCGGGATGCCTTCGGCGGCAAGTTGAGCGACCTTCAGACGGTGGCGCACCAGGTCGCCGAGATGGCCCTGCGTACGGAGGCCGCGCGTCTGATGGTCCACGCCGCGGCGTCGGCGTACGACAGCGGAGCCCCGGACGTCCCGAAGCGTGTCGCGATGGCCAAACTGTTCGCCACCGAGACCGCGCAGTACGTCGTCGACACGGCCGTCCAACTCCATGGCGCACGGGCCCTGCGCCGCGGCCACCTGCTCGAGCACCTCTACCGGGAGGTGCGCGCGCCGCGGATCTACGAGGGTGCAAGTGAGGTCCAACGCGGCATCATCGCAAGGGAGTTGTACGCGGAACTCGCCGAACTCGCCGAACTCACGGAACTCGCCGACCTGGAGGCCAGGTGACCGTCGAACGCGTCAACCCGCCCGAACTCTCCCCGCCCCTCGGCTTCTCCCATGCCGTCGTCGCCGCCGGCGAGCGGATCGTCTTCCTGGCCGGCCAGACCGCACTCGACGCCGACGGGAAGATCGTGGGGGAGTCGCTGCCGGAACAGTTCACCCGGGCGCTGACGAATCTGCTGGCCGCGCTGACGGCGGCGGGCGGTTCGGCGTCGGACCTGGCGCGCGTCACGGTCTACGTCACGGATGTCGCCGCGTATCGCGAGAGGGCTGCTGAACTGGGCGCGATCTGGCGGGAGTTGGCGGGTCGCGACTATCCGGCGATGGCGGTCGTCGGGATCGTACGACTCTGGGACGAGCAGGCGCTCGTCGAACTGGACGGGTTCGCGGTAATCGAGTGAACCGGGCCAGTGACCGGTATCAGAGACGCGTTTCCCTAACGGGTATCAGCGACCCGATTTCGTGACCCGTTTCCGTAACCGGTATCAGCAACCCGGCTCGGTAACCGGTATCAGCAACCCGGCCCGGTAACCGGTATCAGCAACCCGGCTCGGTATCCGGGTTCGGTAACCGGCATCAGCAACCGGCTTCGGTGGAGGGCATGGCCGAGATCACCCGACGCCTGGGCTGGCGGCTGGTCGCCGGGCGCGCCCCGATGATCAAGGTCAGGCAGCGACGGCCAGGGCTCCTGCGGTCACCCGGTGCGGGTCCACGATCCGGCCGTCGGGCAGCAGTTCGCCCGAGTCGTCGAAGACGATGGTGCCGTCGCACAGCAGGTTCCACCCCTGCTCGGGGTGGGCGGCGACGATGTGCGCGAGGTGGACCGGCCGGGCGTCGGCAGAAGCGCTGGGAAGCTGGTGAGAACACATGGAGCACCTCCACGTCGGTGGGGTCGGCCGTCCGGTCGGCCCCCATGGACAGACCATGCGCCCGTCCCGCCCGCATCGCCAGAGAGTGCCCGCAAGCGTGACAGCGCCAGGACAACTCCAGGACCGTTCGCCGACGACAGGTGCGGACTCGCCACCGAAGGAGTGACGATCACCGCACCGGACGCGCCCGCCCGGTACCTGTGGAGGCCCCCACAACAGGAGGTTCTCCCATGTCGTCGCGTCCCGCCCTCTCCGCGGCCGTCGGTGCCGTACTGCTCCTGCTCGCCGCCCCGACGGTCACGGCCACCGCCGATCCGTCGGAGTCCGTCACCGTCGACCGGGTCGGCAGCATCGCCTCGGACGGCACCATCACCCTCTCGGGCACCTACCGCTGTCTCGGCAACACGGGTCCCGTCTTCGTCAGCTCCTCCGTCGGCCAGGGATCCGGCAAGGTACGGCACGGCATCGGCGGCACCCGTGCCGTGTGCGACGGCGCCGAGCACGCCTGGAAGAACAGTGGCAAGGCCAGTCCGACCGGCCTCGAACCCGGTGCGGCCCACGTCGAGGCCACGCTGCTGGAGCTCCGCCCCCAGGGCAGCCTGCCGCTGCCCCGCTTCCACGCGGCGCAGGAGCGGGACGTCGCGCTGATCGCCCGCTGAGCGGCCGGTCCTGGGTGGCGGGCCCCTTGACGGGCACCGCGCCGTGAGCGGCGGGCCTGTCACAAGGCCCGAAGCTTCTGGCGTCGTAGGTCCGCGGAGGCCGCCCGCCAAGGCGGGGCCCGGAAATTTCGATCGAGCCGGCCCGCGCGGTCAGCGCCACTGGTTCCACCCGGTTCACCCGGCCGAACCGGGCCACCCGGCCGAACCGGGCCACCCGGCCGAACCGGGCCCACCTTCGGAACTCGGCTTGGCTCGGTCCGGACCGGTCCCGGTAGGTGCGGCCCGGCAGGTTCGGTCCGGCAGATGCAGGCCGGGCAGATGCGGGCCGGGCAGATGCGGACCGGGCAGATCGGTCCCGGCGGATACGGACCGGACCCGACCGCGTCCGACCGACGTGGACTGCTCCCGACCGCCTCCGGCCGACCAGGACTGCTCCCCAAACGCGTCCGATCGCTTCCGGCCCTGGACGAGCCCGCTCCCGGCGTCGTGTCAGACCGGGTAAGCGTGGGTCTGTGTGGCCTTCACCGCCGCCCAGACCCGTGCCCCCGGGTGCAGATCGAGTTCGGCCGCGGCGACCGTCGTGAGGTCCGCGGCGAGCGGGAGTTCGCCGGTGAGGTCGGCACGGATCTGGTCGCCGTGGGTCTCCAGGCCGGCGACCTCGCAGTGCCACAGGTTGCGGGCGCTGGCGCCGGTCGGGCGGTCGCGGTAGAGGGTGACCGCGCTCGGAGGGAACGCCACGAACACCGGGCCGGACAGGACCTCGGTGGTGGTGATGGGCGGGCCGGCGTCGAGGCGGACGGTGTGACCGTCGGCCTCGCCTCGGTAGAGGTTCAGGCCGACCAGCTGGGCGATGTAGTCCGTACGGGGATGGCGTGCGATGTCGGACGGCGCGCCCTCCTGGACGACCCGCCCGTGCTCGACGACGACGAGTCGGTCGGCGAGCACCATGGCGTCCAGCGGATCGTGCGTGACCAGGACGGCGACGGCCTCGAACTCGGCCAGGTGGCGGCGGAGTTGGGCGCGAACCTCCAGTCGGGTGCGGGCGTCCAGGGCCGCCAGTGGCTCGTCCAGGAGCAACAGCCGCGGTCGGGTCGCCAGTGCACGGGCCAGGGCGACCCGCTGGGCCTGGCCCCCGGACAGCCTGCGCGGCTTGGCGCCGGCGTGCGCCGCCAGACCCAGCCGGTCCAGCCACTCGGCGGCCTGGGCACGGGCCTCCGCCTTCGTGGCGCCCTGGCAGCGCGGCCCGAAGGCCACGTTGTCCAGGGCGGTCAGATGCGGGAAGAGCAGGTAGTCCTGGAAGACGACACCGACCGGGCGGGACTCCGGCGGCGTACCGTCCAACGTGCTGCCGTCCAGCCGTAGCCGGCCTCCGGTGAGCGGTGTCAGACCGGCGAGGGCGCGCAGCGCGGTGGTCTTCCCCGCGCCGTTCGGACCGAGCAGGGCGACCACCTCACCCGGCGCCACGCTCAGCGCCACGTCGAGCCGGAACGCGCCGCGCTGCACGACCAGATGGGCGTCGAGCCCGTCCGCGGGCGCGTCGGCGCGGCGGACATCGAGTCCGTCCGTGAACGTACCGGCGGGGCGGACCCCGTGTACGTCGCGGACGCCGTGTACGTCGCGGACGGCCCGGGAGTCGGCGGCGGCTTCCTCGGGCTCGGGCTCGCGCTCGGGCTTGGGCTTGGGCTTGGGCTCGGTCATCCCGCTGTCATCCAACGGTCGCGCAGGCCCGCCAGCACCGCGACGGACACGGCCAGCAGGACCAGGCTGAGGGCGATAGCGGCCTCCGGGTCGCTCTGAAGGGCCAGATACACGGCCAACGGCATGGTCTGGGTGCGGCCGGGGAAGTTGCCGGCGAAGGTGATCGTCGCACCGAACTCGCCCAGCGCCCGGGCCCACGCAAGGACCGCGCCGGCCGCGATGCCCGGCGCGATCAACGGCAGCGTGACCCGGCGGAACGCGGTGAAACGGGAGGCGCCGAGGGTGGCGGCCGCCTCCTCGTAGCGCGGGTCGGCGGCGCGCAGGGTGCCCTCGACGCTGATGACGAGGAACGGCATGGCGACGAACGCCTCGGCGACCACGACCCCGGCGGTGGTGAACGGCAGCGTGACGCCGAACCAGGAATCCAGCGTCTTGCCCACGATGCCGTTGCGGCCCAGCGCCATCAGCAGGGCCACACCGCCGACCACCGGCGGCAGGACGAGTGGCAGGGTGACGAGCGCCCGGACGAGGCCGCGCCCGGGGAACTCGACGCGGGCCAGCAACCAGGCCAGCGGGACACCGACGACCAGACTCACGGCGGTGGCGGCGGTGGCGCAGACCAGCGACAACCGGAGCGCCTGCCACACCTCGGCGCTGGTCAGCAGCTCGGGCAGGCTGCGCCACGGGGCCCGTACCAGCAGGGCGATCAGCGGCACGACCAGAAACGCCACACCGATCAGCGCGGGTACCAGCAGGGGCAGCGGCACGCCGCGCACCTCGGCCCGGACACGCCGACGCCGCGGCCCACCCCGGACGGTGTCGGCCGCGACGTCGGACTTGCCGGCAGGGAGGGTCACGGCTGGAGGAACCCGGCCTCGGTCAGGACCTTCTGGCCCTCGACGGACTGCACCAGCGCGATGAACGCCTTGGCGGCGTCAGCGTTCTTGGTGTCCTTGAGCTGGACGATCGGGTAGTCGTTGATGGCATCGGCCGATTCGGGGAACTCCACGCCCTCCACCTTGTCACCCGCGGCGTGCACATCCGTCTTGTAGACGACGGCCGCGTCGGCCTCCTTCAGCTCCACCTTGGTCAGGGCGGCCTTGACGTCCTGCTCGTAGGAGACGGGGGTGAGCTTCAGCTTGCTCGCCTCAAGGGCCTTCTGGGCGGCGGCGCCGCAGGGCACCGTCTTGTCGCACAGCACGACCTTGAGACTCGACTTGGTGAGGTCCTCGAGGGAGGCGATCTTGTCGGGGTTGCCCGGCAGGGTGGCGATCTCCAGCTGGTTGCGGACGAAGGTGGCGGGCGTCCCCGAGGCGTCCCCCGCGTCCGTCACGATCGCCATCGTCTTGGGGCTGGCGGACGCGAACACGTCCGCCGGGGCACCGCCGGTGATACTCGCGGCGAGGGAGTCGCTGCCGCCGAAGCTGAAGGTGACCTTCGTGCCGGGGTGCGCCTCCTCGAACTCCCTGCCCAGCGCCGTGAAGCTCTCTTTGAGGGAGGCCGCGGCGAACACGGTGACCGTGCCGGACAACTGGTCCGACGCGGACGCGGACGCGGAGGAGCCGGAGTCCGTCGACGAGGAGTCGTCGGACGACGAACAGGCGCTCAGGGCCAGCAGCGCGCTGACTCCCAGGGCGGCCACCTGCATCGGCCGGCCGGTCCGGCGCGCGGTACGGGTCATCACGGGTCCACTCCCTCTGGTCCTGACGGACACAATCACGTGTGGTCCTGGCGGACCATTCACGGTCTCTCGACGACCACGTCGGTCGACTTGATCACGGCAACCGCCGGAACACCGGGCTCCAGCTTCAGTTCATCGGCCGACCCGCGGCTGACCAGCGCCACCACCCGGAAGGGTCCGGGCCTGGATCTCCACCTGCGCCGGCACGTCCCCGAGGAGGCACGTCGGTGACGATGCCGGAAAGACGGTTGCGGGCCGAGGAGCCGGTGGACCCCCATCCCGCGCGGTTCACCTGGCGGGCGTAGGCCGCGAGGGCCGTCCCCGGGATGATCCGGCGGCCCAGCTCGTCGCGTTCGGCGGTGAGTTTCCCGCCGTCGACCAGGCGCCTCAGGGTGTCGGCGGTGACACCGAGCAAGGCGGCAGCGTCCCCGATCCGGTAGGTGTGCATGCGCTGATGATACTTCCGCAGATGCGAGGTGAAAGCTTCCTGTCGCTTCGCATGAGCCGGAGATCGGATCGGGGCGGGTGGCATGTGCGTTTGCACGACAGGCGTGCCCGGGTACGGTCATCCAGGAGGTGGTAGCCCGTGCCCCAGTCCCTCGCAGCCGCCGGTACGACCGCCGGCACAGTCGCTGAAACAACTGCTGAAACAACTGCTGAAACAGCCGCCGGTACGGCTGTCAGTACGGCTGTCGGTCCGGCCGCCGGTACGGCTGTCGGTCCGGTGGCGGAAGTGGTCCTCGCCGGCGACCTGACCCGGCCGGCCAGACTCACCGTGCCCGATCTGCTCGGCTGGCCGCAGCACCGGGCCGAGGTGGCCTTCGAGTGCGCCACCCGTGGCGTCCGGCACCACCGCTTCACCGGACCGCTGCTGCACGAGGTCCTCGCTGACGCCGGCCCCGGCTTCGACGCGGCCCGGCGCAAGGACCGTCTGCGCTTCCTGATCGCGGTGTCCGGCGCGGACGGTCACCACGCCCTGCTGTCCTGGGCGGAGATCGACCCCGACTTCGGGCGTGCGCCCGTCCTCCTCGCGGTCACCATCGACGACACCCCGCTCGACCGCGCCGGACCCCAGCTCGTCCTTCCGCAGGACCGCTGCGGTGCCCGGCACATCAGCGGCGTCAGCGCGATCCACGTGGACGGCGGCTACACCTCGTGGACGTGACGCCGACCGGCACCAGCGCGGCGACGACGGAGGGCACCCCGTGAGCCGGGCGGAGCCGACGGACGTCCTGATCGTCCAGCACCGGCCCCACCAGGTGCCGTACGCCCTCGGCTACGGCACCGGAGACAGCCGGACTGCACTGCCGGTCCAGGCGGGCCGCACCTGACGCACCTGCCGCATCTGGGCGGGAGACGGGAGACGGGAGACGGTGTCACCGCCGTCGCCGTCGCCGTCGCCGTCGCGGTCGCGACAACGACGGCGAGGATCTCGAGGGGCCGAGGTACTGGCCGAGCGCGCTGCGACGGGCGGCACCGGGGTGGGCCTGTCACTGCGCGGCGGTCGCCGTCCGTCCGGTCACCGCCACGCGCGAACGGTGGCGGCCACGGCTGTGCCGCGCTCTCAGGTCCGGTCGATGTGCACGTTCGTCGACTTCACCCGGGCGGTGGCCTCCACTCCGACCTCCAGCCCCAGTTCCTCCACGGCCTCCCGCGTCAGCAGGGAAACCAGCCGATGCGGCCCGGCCTGGATCTCCACCTGGGCGGCTACATCACCGAGTTTCACGGCCGTGACGATGCCGGGAAAGGCGTTGCGGACCGAGGTGTACGAGGCACCCTCCTCGCCGCCACCGCCCTTGGCCAGCTCCACCGAGAAGGCAGCCAGATCCCTGCCGTCGATGAGGCGTCGCCCGCCCTCGTCCCGGTGGGTGGCCACCCGGCCCGCGTCCGCCCACCGCCGCGCGGTATCCGGACTCACCCCGAGCAGACGCGCCGCCTGGCCGATCGTGTAGGACTGCATAGGCGCCAAGATAGGCGATCAACAGCCACCCGACCGTGCCCAGGGGTGCGCTCGTGCGGGTCGAAGAAGATGCGGCGGCACTCGCCGGTCAGATGTCCCGGAAGATCTCGATCTGCGCGCCGACGGAGTTCAGCCGCTCGGCGAGGTCCTCGTAACCGCGGTTGATGACGTACACGTTGCGCAGCACCGACGTGCCCTCCGCCGCCATCATCGCCAGCAGCACGACCACCGCGGGACGCAGGGCCGGCGGGCACATCATCTCGGCGGCCCGCCAGCGCGTCGGGCCCTCGACCAACACCCGGTGCGGGTCGAGGAGTTGGAGTCGTCCGCCGAGCCGGTTCAGGTCGGTCAGGTAGATCGCGCGGTTGTCGTAGACCCAGTCGTGGATGAGGGTCTTGCCCTGCGCGACGGCCGCGATGGCCGCGAAGAACGGGACGTTGTCGATGTTCAGCCCGGGGAAGGGCATCGGGTGGATCTTGTCGATCGGCGCCTCCAGCTTGGAGGGCCGGACGGTGAGGTCGATAAGCCGGGTGCGGCCGTTGTCGGCCGGGTACTCCGGCGTACGGTCGTGGTCGAGCCCCATCTCCTCCAGGACCGCGAGCTCGATCTCCAGGAACTCGATGGGGACCCGGCGCACCGTCAGCTCCGACTCCGTGACGACGGCGGCGGCCAGCAGGCTCATCGCCTCCACCGGGTCCTCGGACGGCGAGTAGTCGACGTCGACGTTGATGTTCGGCACGCCGTGCACGGTGAGCGTGGTGCTGCCGATGCCCTCGACCCGCACCCCGAGCGCCTCCAGGAAGAAACACAGGTCCTGGACCATGTAGTTGGAAGAGGCGTTGCGGATAACGGTTACACCGTCGTACCGGGAGGCGGCCAGCAGAGCGTTTTCGGTAACCGTGTCCCCGCGCTCGGTCAGCACGATCGGCCGGTCCGGGCGGACGGCGCGGTCGACGACGGCGTGGTACTGCCCCTCCGTCGCCGCGACCTCCAGCCCGAACCGGCGCAGCGCGATCATGTGCGGCTCGATGGTCCGCGTCCCGAGGTCGCAGCCACCGGCGTACGGCAACTTGAAGTGGTTCATCCGGTGCAGCAGCGGACCGAGGAACATGATGATGGAACGGGTGCGTACGGCGGCCTCGGCATCGATCGCGGCCATGTCCAGCTCGGCCGGCGGAACGATCTCCAGGTCGACACCGTCGTTGATCCAACGGGTCCGTACGCCGATGGAGTTCAGGACCTCGAGGAGGCGGTAGACCTCCTCGATCCGGGCGACCCGGCGCAGCACCGTGCGCCCCTGGTTGAGCAGCGAGGCGCACAGCAGGGCCACGCAGGCGTTCTTGCTGGTTTTCACGTCGATCGCGCCGGACAGCCGACGGCCGCCCACGACCCGCAGGTGCATCGGTCCCGCGTAGCCCAGAGAGACGATTTCACTGTCCAGGGCTTCACCGATTCGAGCGATCATCTCAAGGCTGATGTTTTGGTTGCCTCGCTCGATGCGGTTGACGGCACTCTGGCTGGTTGCGAGCGCCTCGGCCAGCTGCGCTTGTGTCCAGCCCCGATGCTGCCGGGCGTCACGGATGAGCTTGCCGATGCGTACGAGGTAGTCGTCTGCCATGAGGTTGAGGTTATCTCAGATATGAGATGGCGCCTCTCGGGTGGTCCGTTCGGGTGACGTCTCGTCAATGGTGCCTGTCCTTACGGGTGCGCCGCCATCCGAAAGGTCCGGGCAAATCGACAGATGTCGTACGACGTCCGGTGCTGCTGTGTGTGTGACGCGGTCCGTGCTTGCCGCCTCCGGTCGTGATCGACCAGGAATGGCGATTGATGTTCAGTCGCACCCCGGGGAGGATGCGGAAACTCTTGCGGACAGTGAGGGGCATCGAGCCTCCTTCGTCGCGTGCCGTCTGTTCGCACACGTCTACCCCGACTCGGCGGGCCCATGACCGGTGCGCCTCCAATGCCCGTCACCCTGAAGCTCGTTCAGGCGTCGATGTCCGCACCGCCGTCACCGCCACCGTCGCGCACCGGGCGGTGAAGCTGCCGCCCCTCGCGTCGATCGCGGCTCCGATCCTGGCCAGCACCTCCGCCACCTGGTCGGAGGGAAGAGGGGTGAGGATGCCGTGGGGAGCCTGCCTTCCGGAAGGCCGGTTCGGATCCTTCGCGGCCGGGACGGGCCGGGCTGGGGTGGGCCGGATCGGAGCGGCTGGGACGGAAACTGATTCCGTGAGGGAGCAGGAGTACGCGCGAAGCGAGCGGGAGAAACGGTTTCTGCTGGCCGATCCTCCGAAACCTTCGGCGATAGCGGTTACCCGGCTGATCCGGGACCGCTTGATCCGGGACCGCTCTCTGGAGGGAACGCGGTTGCCGCTCAGGCGGAGCGAGCGCCGGACGCCGGATCTGCCGCCCGCGCGGTGCGTGGCCGAGGTCACGGACGACGTGCGCTTCACCGGCGGCATACTCGTCAGCGCTTCCCGGCGGTAGCTGTCGGCCGGGCCGGCCGAGTACGGCATCCGGCTTTCCCCGGGGGCCGTCAGCGAGCCCGGGCATGACCATTCAGCCCCCATGTACTAGAGTTATCTCGACATCGAGATATCTGCCGAGGCGCCCCGCAGCCGCCACCCTGGTAAGGGTTGCCTAACTTAGCCTGACCTTAGCGGATCGGCCAAGTCTGCGTGGCGGCAGGATGCGGTGGTAAGCGCACATCAATGAAGGAGACTGTCGTGTCGGCGAACAGCTTCGACGCCCGCAGCACGCTGCAGGTGGGCGACGAGTCGTACGAGATCTTCCGGCTGGACAAGGTGGAAGGCTCGGCTCGCCTTCCGTACAGCCTGAAGGTGCTGCTGGAGAACCTGCTCCGTACCGAGGACGGCGCGAACATCACCGCCGACCACATCCGTGCGCTCGGCAACTGGGACTCCCAGGCCCAGCCGTCGCAGGAGATCCAGTTCACGCCGGCCCGCGTGATCATGCAGGACTTCACCGGCGTGCCCTGTGTCGTCGACCTCGCCACCATGCGTGAGGCCGTCAAGGAGCTCGGCGGCGACGCGGCGAAGATCAACCCGCTGGCCCCGGCCGAGCTGGTCATCGACCACTCCGTCATCGCCGACAAGTTCGGCACCAACGAGGCCTTCGCCCAGAACGTCGAGCTGGAGTACGGCCGCAACAAGGAGCGCTACCAGTTCCTGCGCTGGGGCCAGACCGCGTTCGACGAGTTCAAGGTCGTCCCGCCGGGCACCGGCATCGTCCACCAGGTGAACATCGAGCACCTCGCTCGCACGGTCATGGTCCGTAACGGGCAGGCCTACCCCGACACCCTGGTCGGCACCGACTCGCACACCACCATGGTCAACGGCCTCGGCGTCCTCGGCTGGGGCGTCGGCGGCATCGAGGCCGAGGCCGCGATGCTCGGGCAACCGGTTTCGATGCTGATCCCGCGCGTCGTGGGCTTCAAGCTCACCGGTGAGCTCCCCCCCGGCACCACCGCCACCGACCTCGTGTTGACCATCACCGAGATGCTCCGCAAGCACGGTGTCGTCGGCAAGTTCGTCGAGTTCTACGGCGAGGGCGTCGCCGCCACCTCGCTCGCGAACCGCGCCACCATCGGCAACATGTCGCCGGAGTTCGGCTCCACCGCCGCGATCTTCCCGATCGACGACGAGACGCTGAAGTACCTCAAGCTCACCGGCCGCTCCGAGCAGCAGGTCGCGCTCGTCGAGGCGTACGCCAAGCAGCAGGGCCTCTGGCTGGACCCGCAGGCCGAGCCGGACTTCTCCGAGAAGCTCGAGCTGGACCTCTCCACGGTGGTCCCGTCCATCGCCGGCCCGAAGCGTCCGCAGGACCGCATCGTCCTCGCGAACGCCGCCGAGCAGTTCAAGACGGACGTACGCAACTACGTCGACACCGCCGACGAGGCGGGCAAGGAGTCCTTCCCGGCCTCCGACGCCCCGGCCAACCACCCCAACGGCGCCCCGTCCAACCCGGTCACCGTGACCGCCCCCGACGGCTCGACGTACGAGATCGACCACGGTGCGGTGACGGTCGCGGCCATCACCTCCTGCACCAACACCTCCAACCCGTACGTCATGGTCGCCGCCGCGCTCGTCGCGAAGAAGGCCGTGGAGAAGGGCCTGACCCGCAAGCCGTGGGTCAAGACCACGCTCGCCCCGGGTTCGAAGGTCGTAACCGATTACTTCGACAAGGCCGGCCTCACCCCGTACCTCGACAAGGTCGGCTTCAACCTCGTCGGCTACGGCTGCACCACCTGCATCGGAAACTCCGGCCCGCTGCCGGAGGAGGTCTCCAAGGCCGTCAACGACCACGACCTCGCGGTCACCTCGGTCCTCTCCGGCAACCGGAACTTCGAGGGCCGGATCAACCCCGACGTCAAGATGAACTACCTGGCCTCCCCGCCGCTGGTCGTCGCGTACGCCCTCGCGGGCTCCATGAAGGTGGACATCACGCGCGACGCGCTCGGTGTCGACCAGGAGGGCAAGCCGGTCTTCCTGGCCGACATCTGGCCCTCCGAGGCCGAGGTCAACGACGTCGTGGCGAACGCCATCGGCGAGGACATGTTCAACAAGTCCTACCAGGACGTCTTCGCGGGCGACGCCCAGTGGCAGGCGCTGCCGATCCCGACCGGCAACACCTTCGAGTGGGACGCCGAGTCGACCTACGTCCGCAAGCCCCCCTACTTCGAGGGCATGACGATGGAGACCACCCCGGTCTCCGACATCGCCGACGCGCGCGTCCTGGCCAAGCTGGGCGACTCGGTCACCACCGACCACATCTCCCCGGCCGGCGCCATCAAGGCCGACACCCCGGCGGGCAAGTACCTCACCGAGCACGGCATCGAGCGACGTGACTTCAACTCCTACGGCTCGCGCCGAGGCAACCACGAGGTCATGATCCGCGGCACCTTCGCCAACATCCGCCTGCGCAACCAGGTCGCGCCGGGGACGGAAGGCGGTTACACCCGCGACTTCACCCAGGCCGACGCGCCGGTGTCGTTCATCTACGACGCCTCGCGCAATTACATCGAGCAGGGCATCCCGCTGGTCATCCTGGCCGGCAAGGAGTACGGCTCCGGCTCGTCCCGCGACTGGGCCGCCAAGGGCACCGCACTGCTCGGCGTCAAGGCCGTCATCGCCGAGTCCTACGAGCGCATCCACCGCTCGAACCTCATCGGCATGGGCGTCATCCCGCTGCAGTACCCGGCGGGCCAGTCCGCCGAGACCCTCGGCCTGACCGGCGAGGAGGCCTTCTCCATCGCCGGCATCACCGAGCTGAACGACGGCACCACCCCCGCTACGGTCAAGGTCACCACCGACACCGGCGTGGAGTTCGACGCGGTCGTCCGCATCGACACCCCCGGTGAGGCGGACTACTACCGCAACGGCGGCATCCTGCAGTACGTGCTGCGCAGCCTGATCCGTAAGTAAGCGATCGGGCAAGCGGTTCCGCAACCGATCTTGGCAAGCGGTTCCGCAACGGATCGAGCAGCGGTTCAGCAAGCGGTAGGGCAAGCAGCACGGCCCGGTAGTGGAGGGCCGCATCCCCGTCGGCGGGGGTGCGGCCCTCCGCCGTGCCGCCCGGACGCCGGACCCTGTAGCCGCCCGGTGCCGATGCCCCTTTGGGTCGTGGCATCTGGCATCTGGCATCTGGCAGTCGGCGGGCCTGTCCGGGGCCCGGGAAGGGAAACCGTGCGCCGTCAAGGGCCGGCCCAGGTGGGAAGAAACCCGAAGAACCCCGGTTCACACGGCTTCGGCTCAGTCGGAGCACAGGGTTCCCCCAGCCAACCGGGACAGGATCAGGACATGGCTGGCATCTCCGGTACCCGAAGCGGACGGGTCCGTGTTCTGATCGTCGACGACGAGCCCGCGCTCACCGAAGTGCTCTCCGTGGCCGTCACCGAGGCGGGCTGGCGCCCCTACCCGGCCGCCGACGGACACAGCGCGCTCAGGATCGCGCGCGGCTGCGCTCCGCACGCCGTCGTCCTCGACGGCATGCTGCCCGACCTCGACGGCATCCAGGTGCTGCGCCGTCTGCGCTACGAGAACCCCGAGCTGCCCATCCTCATGCTCACCGCCCGCGACGCCCTGGAGTTCCGCATCGACGGGTTGGCGAACGGGGCCGACGACTACGTCACGAAACCGTTCTCGCTGGAGGAGGTCGTGCTGCGACTGCGAGGGCTGTTGCGCCGGTCTGGTGCCGAACGGAGCCGCACCGACCACTCCGTACGCGTTCTTGGCGACCTGGTGGTGACCGGCGAGTCCCGCGAGGTACATCGGGACGGTTCGCGGATCGCCCTGACCGCCAAGGAGTTCGAGCTGCTCAGCCTGCTGATGGCGCACCCGCGGCAGGTCCTGAGCAAGACACAGATCCTCGACCACGTCTGGACCAGCTCCTTCGACGGCGGCGGAAACCTCGTCGAGGTGTACATCTCGAGCCTGCGCCGCAAGCTCGACCGAGGCCGCCCACCCATGATCCACACCGTGCGGGGGCTCGGGTACGCCATCAGGCCGGTGGAGGACGGAAGATGAGGATTCGTCCGAGCAACCTCCGCCCGCAGGGTGCCGGTTCGAGGGAGGTTCGGTCTGCCGGTGCCCGTCCGGCAAACGCCCCTCCGAGCGATGCCCGCCCTGGGGATGCCCGTCCAGGGAGTGTCCGACGGTGGGATTTCCGTAGGGCGGAAGCCCGTTCGCGGGGTGGATCCCTGCGCACCCGTCTCCTGATCTTCATCAGCGTCGTTCTCGTCGCCGTGTGCGCAGTGATGGCACTCACCACCGTTTTCGCCCAGCGTGCCTACCTGCTGGGCAATCTGGACGACCGTGTCACCAACGCGGCAGAACGCAGTCTGGGTGGCGCCTCCCTCCACCCCGACCTGACGCAGGACCTCACCTTCCTCAACGAGAGCGGCCATCCGGCCGGGATGCTCGCCGCCCGTCTGGACGCGGACGGCACCGTTCTCGCGGCGGCGACGGTGGGCCAGGACGCTCCGCCGCAGAACCTCACGGAAACCCAGATCGCGTCCCTGAAAGGCATCGCGACCGACGGCGGCCTGCACACCCGGACGCTCCCGGGCCTGGGCACCTACCGCTTCACCGCGCTCGACAACGACGGTGTACGCGTTCTCACCGGACTTCCGATGGACGACGTCCAGGACATGATCAGCGGCCTGGTGGTCGTGGAGGCGGTCGTCGCCGCGGCGGGCCTGACCGTGGCCGGCTGTGTCTGCGCGGTGGTCATACGACGACAGCTGCGCCCCCTCGGCAGGGTCGCCGCCACCGCCGTCGAGGTCTCGCACGCCCCGCTCTGCCGCGGCGAGGTAACCGGTCTCACCAGGGTTCCGGAACGGGACACCTACCCCGGAAGCGAGGCCGGTCAGGTGGGCGCCGCCCTGAACCGCATGATCGACCACGTGGAGTCCTCGCTCGCCGAACGCCAGCGCAGCGAGGAGCGGATGCGCCGCAGCGAGGAACGCATGCGCCGCTTCCTGGCCGACGCCAGCCACGAACTGCGCACCCCCCTCGCCTCCATCGCCGGATACGCGGAGCTGATGAACCGGGGAACGGACCGCATCGAACCGGGACTGGCCTGGCGCCGGGTGACGGCCGAGTCGGCGCGGATGACGGGTCTGGTGGAGGACCTGCTGCTGCTCGCGCGGCTGGACGAGGGCAGGCCGCTGCAGTCCACCGAGGTGGACCTCGCGGCGCTCGTCGCCGAGACGGTGTGGGACGCCCGGGCCGCGGGCAGCGGTCACGACTGGCAACTGGAGCTCTGCCTCGACGAGGCGCCCCTGGTCCTCGGTGACGAGGCACGCCTTCACCAGGTGGTCGCCAACCTGTTGGCCAACGCACGGGTGCACACACCTGCTGGCACGAGTGTCGTGGCGGTGGTGGAGGCACGGCGGGGGAGGTGCGCGGTGCGCGTGCGGGACGACGGCCCCGGCATCCCGCCCGACCTCCTCCCGACGGTCTTCGAACGCTTCACCCGCGCCGACGCGTCACGGGCCCGCGCCACCGCGGGCAGCGGCGCCGGCCTCGGCCTCGCCATCGTCGCGGCGATCACGTCGGCCCATGGCGGTCACATCGGCGTGCACAGCGAACCGGGCCGCACGGAGTTCACGGTGGAGCTGCCGCTTGCGGCGGAGACCGGCGCGGACACCCTGACCTGGAGTCCACGGGTGTCGGTGCGATGAGCTGAAGCGCCGCCGAGGGGATCGAGTCGGCAAGCCCCGCCACACCATGCGGGGACATCCCGCGGCTTGATCACCACGCGCAAGCCGACCCGTGCCGCTCGGCCGCCCCGGTTCGGAAGGCTTCGGCTGACACCGGTCAGGCGCCAAGAAGCCGCTGTCCACGACGACGATTCGACAGCGCCGACCACACCGATCGCATCGACAGCGTCGGCCACATCGGTCGTCTCGTCGCGGCGGGCCACCACAGCGGTTCGCACAGGGAAAACGGCAGAAACAGACGATCAGCCCTGTTCCAGTCGACAACGCGCCCGACGAACCGTCGCGGTTCCCGTGTTTCCTCGTGCTCCAAAAGCCACCTCTTCAGTTTCCCTCAGTTTCCGCACCCAAAGTCGTCCCCGGCCCGGCACTCCGTCACGGACGTGCCAACGACGAAGGGAGCCAGCGGAGATGACCGGAAGCATCTCGCCGAGACCTACTTCGCCTGAATGGGAGGTACGGCCGCCGAATCCGCTTTCTACTGCCGGATCCAGAGCCCGGTCATCTGGATCGAGGTCGACTGCCAGTCGCCGTTCGCGTTCGGCTCGCTGTACGGCGAGACCAACGGCGGGGCCCCGACGCAGCAGCATCTGCATTGCGTGGTCCGCACGCCCAACGGCAACGACTACGGCAAGGAACATCTGCGCCGGCACCTCCAGACGTCGCCGCACCACCACTGACCGCCGACGTTTCTCAGCAGCGCCGTACGCGCCCGTTTACAAGTGGGCCGTACGGCGCTACCTTCCGCCACAGGTGAAGTGGGAGCGCTCCCACATCTGCTCGAGTCCGGCGGACCGGAACCTGTCGGGCTCGGGTCCGGGAGGCTCCCACTTCACGCCCCCACACCCGCATCCGCAGTGCACCCCATGCACGCACGGTCCGTACACGGAAGGCGGACTCATTTGCCATGCAAACTGTCATGATCACGCCAGAATCGCGGTCGAGGTTACGCACCCGGGCCCTCCTCCTCGTCCTCCTCGCCCTGCTGGCCACCGTCCCCGCCCTGGGCCTGATCGTCACGACCGGCGGCAAGGCCGAGGCTCACGGCACCCCCATGAAACCCGGCAGCCGCACGTTCCTGTGCTGGCAGGACGCGCTGACCGACACCGGTGAGATCAAGCCGGTCAACCCCGCCTGCAAGAACGCGCAGCAGGTAAGCGGTACCACGCCGTTCTACAACTGGTTCTCGGTGCTGCGTTCAGACGGGGCCGGCCGTACCCGCGGCTTCGTGCCGGACGGCGAGTTGTGCAGCGGCGGCAACACCAACTTCACCGGGTTCAACGCGGCCCGCAGCGACTGGCCGCTCACCCATCTCACGTCGGGCGCGAGCGTCGACTTCTCCTACAACGCCTGGGCCGCGCACCCGGGTTGGTTCTACGTCTATGTGACCAAGGACGGCTTCGACCCGACTCAGACCCTCACCTGGGACGCGATGGAGAGCCAGCCCTTCCTCTCCGTCGACCACCCGCCGCTCAACGGCAGTCCGGGCACGGTCGAGGCCAACTACTCCTGGACCGGCCAACTCCCGGCGAACAAGTCCGGACGGCACATCATCTACATGGTCTGGCAGCGCTCGGACAGTGCCGAGACCTTCTACTCCTGTTCCGACGTCGTCTTCGACGGCGGAAACGGCGAGGTAACCGGCATACATGAACCGGGCAACCCGACCGAGCCCGTTCCCGGTACCTGCACGGCCACTCGGCGGACCACCAACAGCTGGACCGGTGGCTACCAGTCCGAGGTGACCGTCACCAACTCCGGTGACGTTGCGATGCTCGGCTGGATGGTCGACTGGACGCTGCCCAGTGGTCAGTCGGTGGCCAGTCTGTGGAGCGGCAACGCGACGTACAACGGGCAGGCGGTGATGGTCCACAACGCCGACTGGAACGGCTCGTTGAGTCCGGGCCAGAGTGCGACGTTCGGATACGTCGTCTCCGGTTCGGGCGGCGACAGCGCGACGAGCCTTCCCTGCCGGGTCGGCTGAGCGGGAGCAGCTCAGGGCGGGCCCGGTGGGTGGTGAGCCGCACACCCACCGGGCCCGCGAGCCGGGCCTGCCCCAGGGGGGGGAGCGGGGCGGTCCGGGGTGTCCCCGCCCGGACGGTGTCACGGACGGGGATCGCGTTGCGACAACGTTGTCTGAACGTCGCTCGGAAGACCCTACCGGGTCAACGCGTGTAGGAGCCAGCTGAGTTGGAAGCAGGTTGGCCGGGACACGTCTGCCCGTGCCCAGGTGCCTTCGTACCTTCTCGCGCCGGGGTGCGTGATCGCTTCGGTCCCGAGCGTGGAGCCATTCATCGCGGCAGCACCCGGATTCCGGCGGGACGCGCAGCACCGGCTGTCGCGGGAGGGTGGTGGCGTGATGCGGACGTCAGCTGTTCAACGTCGCCACGAGCCAGTGGAGTTGGCGTGCCACCTGCTCTGCCTCGCCGCCCTCGTGACCGTTGAACGGATACGCGTGCATCTCCCGCCGGGGATCGGGACCGCCGCTCAGCTCCCCGTACCGGTTGAACGCGGCGTACGCCCCGCTCGGCGGGCAGACCGTGTCGCGCAGGCCGGTGCCGAAGTGGGCGGGAGCCTGGGCGCGGCGGGCGAAGGAAACGCCTTCCATGTAGGAGAGCGTGCGGTAGGCGGTTTCTTCGGCGCCCCGGTGAACAGAGAGAAAGGTGGCGATCTCGCCGTACGGACCTGTGTCGGTGAGGTCCAGGGCGCGCCGGATCCCGCACAGGAGCGGGGCCGTGACCACGAGGGCGGACAGGTCGGGGATCAGGCCCGCGACAGCGAGGGCGAGTCCGCCGCCCTGGCTGTTGCCGGCGGCGACCGTGCGGGTGGGGTCGACTCCGGGTAGCTCCCGAGCAGCCGTCACCGCTCGCACCGCGTCCGTGATCAGGCGGCGGTAGTGGTAGTCGTGCGGGGAGCGCAGGCCGTGAGCGGCCGGACCGGGGCCGCCGGGTGCGGTGGCGTGCGGGTCGGGGGTGGCGCCTCCGTTGCCGTACTGGTCGCCCTGGCCGCGGTTGTCCATCAGCAGGTGCGCGTAACCGGCGTTCACCCAGGTCAGGCGTTCGTGGGGGAGACCGCGACCTCGTCCGTAGCCGACGTATTCGACCACCACCGGAAGCGGTTGCCGAGCGCCTGCAGGCAGGCTGAACCAGGCGCGCACCGGATCCCCCGCGAAGCCCCGGAACGTCACGTCCCAGGTGTTCGTGAGGCGGAGACCGGTTTCGACGGGCTGCACCGCCACCAGGGGGGCCGGCTGCCCGGCCTCCCTCAGGGTGTCCCTCCAGAAGGCGTCGAAGTCGTCGGGCTCGTCGGGTTCGGGGCGGTGGCGTTCCAGCTCCGGCAGCGGCAGGTCGAACGCGGGCACGGGGCACCTCGCAGAGGTTGTGGGCGATCGATCGTTGCGTAGATCAGACAGAAATTTGCGGTGGACCGTAGCACTCAATTTCCCGGTTCTACCCTGCCGGTGACGGAATCCAACACCTTGCTCCGTCCCACCAGTCCGCCGTGCAGCACCCATTGACAGCGCTTTCCATGAGCCCTTACGTTGCCGCAGAGTTACCGGTAAGGGCACGAAAGTTTCGAGATCACGCGCTGCGAATCGAGCGTTTCGAACACCGCCCCGGGAGGCCCGAGCATGAGCACCTCCACCACATCGGCTCCACCCCCAGGAACGCAGGACCCGCCGCCCAAGACCCGGCACGGTCCAGAGCATCCGGTCACCGCGCGCCGCGGCTGGCGGCGGGCGCTGCGCCGGGACTGGCAGCTGTACTCGCTGGCCGTGCTGCCGCTGCTGTTCTTCCTGGTCTTCCGTTACCTGCCGATGATCGGAAACGTGATCGCGTTCCGCCGCTTCGAACCCGGCGGTTCGATCCTGGGGGAGCGGTGGGTGGGGCTGCGCTATGTGCGGATGTTCCTGACCGACCCCACCTTCTGGCAGGTCTTCCGCAACACCCTGTGGCTCGGCGGACTGACGCTCGTGTTCTGCTTCCCCATCCCGATCGTCCTGGCACTGCTGCTCAACGAGGTGCGCCGACGCTCGCTGAAACGGTTCGTGCAATCGGTTTCGTACCTTCCGCACTTCCTGTCGGTCGTGATCGTCGCGGGCATCACCATGCAGATGCTGGCCACGGACGGCCCGGTCAACCATGTGCTCGACTGGTTCGGCCACGATCCGGTCCGGTTCATCCAGGAACCCGGCTGGTTCCGTACGATCTACGTCGGCTCGGAGATCTGGCAGACCGCGGGATGGGGCACGATCCTCTACCTCGCCGCGCTCACCACGATCGACGAAGACCTCTACGAGGCTGCTCGGATCGACGGCGCGAGCCGCTGGCGGCAGATCTGGCACGTCACCCTGCCCGGTATCCGCCCCACCATGATCACGTTACTGATCCTGAACATCGGCACGTTCCTGGCGGTCGGCTTCGAGAAGGTCCTGCTGCTCTACAACCCGCTGACCTACCCGACGGCCGACGTGGTCTCGACCTACCTCTACCGAGCCGGCGTCGAGTCCAACAGTTTCAGTTACGCCGCCGCGATCGGTCTGTTCGAGGCGATCATCGGGCTGGTGCTGGTCACGGGCGCCAACCAACTGTCGCGTCGCGCGGTGGGGACGAGCCTGTGGTGAGCCTCCTGACGTCCCGTGCTCCGCGCCCGCGCACCTCCGTGAACCAGCCCACGCGTGGCTACCGCGTCTTCCAAGGCGTGAACGGCGTGATCCTCACCCTGGTCGTGCTGGTGACCCTCTATCCCTTCGTCAACATCATCGCCCGGTCGTTCAGCGGAGAACGTCAGATCCGCGCCGGTGAGGTGACCCTGTGGCCCGAGGGGTTCAACCTCACCACGTACAGAATCGTTTTCCACGACTCGATGTTCTGGCGAAACTACGGAAACACCGTGCTCTACACGGTCGTATCCACCGTCATCGCGATGGTTCTGACGACCTGTTACGCCTATGTCCTGTCGAAGAGGAGCCTCAAGGGGCGGGGTGTTCTCGTCGGCGTCGCCGTGTTCACCATGTTCTTCACCGGCGGGCTGATCCCGAACTACGTCCTGGTCACCAGCCTCGGCCTGAAGAACTCCGTCTGGGCGATCGCGCTGCCCAACGCGATCAGCGTGTTCAACCTGCTGGTGATGAAGGCGTTCTTCGAGAGCCTGCCGACCGAACTGGAGGAAGCCGCGGAGATCGACGGTCTGAGCACCTACGGCATTCTGCTCAGGGTCGTGCTGCCGCTGTCCAAGGCGGTCATCGCGACGATGGTGCTCTTCTACTCCGTGTCCTTCTGGAACTCCTGGTTCTCCGCATACCTCTACATGGACCGGACCGAACTCATGCCGGCCACCGTCTATCTGCGCAACCTCATCTCCGGTGCCACCACGGGTGGCAACGCGGGCGCCGGTACGGAGCAGCTGAGTCAGGTGGGGGCCAACATCCAGGCGGTCACGATCGTCCTGACGTCGCTGCCCATCCTCTGCGTCTACCCGTTCGTCCAGCGCTACTTCGTCTCGGGCGTGATGCTCGGCGCGGTCAAGGGCTGAGAGTCGTCCCTCTTACGGAACAAGGGAGTATCCGTGAAGAACGCCGGTCAGCTGTCCCGACGTCAGATCCTCACCGCCGCAGGTTTCATCGGCCTCGCCACCCTCACCGGGTGCGGCAGCGGCGACGACGCAGAGGACTCCAAAGACCTCTCCAAGAAGCAGAACGGCGCGATGAAGGAGTACCGGGCGGGCCAGCAGTTCAAGGCGTCGAAGCCGCTTTCCTTCTCGGTCCTGCACAACAACAACCCGGTCTACCCGTTGAAGGGCGGCTGGCTGTTCTGGAAGGAACTCACCAAGCGCACCGGTATCACGCTGAAACCCGTAGCGGTCCCGCTGAGCGACTACGAGAAGAAGCGCAGTGTCCTCATCGGCGCGGGCGACGCCCCGTTCCTGATTCCCAAGACGTATCACCCGTCGGAGGTCGCCTTCGTC
Source organism: Streptomyces zaehneri (assembly GCF_032248645.1). Lineage (NCBI taxonomy): Bacteria > Bacillati > Actinomycetota > Actinomycetes > Kitasatosporales > Streptomycetaceae > Streptomyces > Streptomyces zaehneri. The sequence goes on along the minus strand of NZ_JASTTJ010000026.1, from coordinate 53,599 downwards.
TCCTCGGGCGCGATCCTTCCGGTCAGCGAGTACGTGCACCTCATGCCCAACTTCCAGGACAAGGTCAGAAAATGGAAGCTGGAACCGGAACTCGACTCCATCAGGCAGTCCGACGGCAAGTACTACCTTCTCCCCGGGCTGCACGAGAAGGCCAAGTCCGGCTACTCGCTGTCCTTGCGCACGGACGTCCTCGACCGGCTCGGCCTGAGCCTGCCCACCACCTGGGACGAGGTGTACGACGTCTTCAAGGCGATCAAGGGCGAGTACCCCGATCGATACCCGTTCACCGATCGCTGGAGCACCAACACCCCTTTTCCGGCGGCCGCGCTGCTCAGCTACCTCGGCCAGGCCTACGGCGTGAGGGCGGGCTGGACCTACGACAACATCAGTTTCGACGCGAAGGCCGGTGAGTTCGTCTTCACCGGCACCACGGACGGCTACCGCCAGATGATCGAGTACCTGCGGAAACTGGTCGCCGAGAAGCTGATAGACCCGGAGAGTTTCACCCAGACAGACGACGACGCCGTGCAGAAACTGCTGGGCGAGAAGTCCTTCGCGATCAGCGCCAATCCGCAGGAGCTGGTCCAGAACTACCGCTACAACCTGGAGAAACAGGTCAGCGGAGCGAAGATCGAGATGGTGCCGGTGCCGCTCGGTCCGGCCGGGCCGGTGGTGATGGGCGGCGCCCGGCTGGAAAACGGTGTCATGGTCTCCAGCAAGGCGCTCAAGAGCGACACCTTCGTCGCGATGATGCAGTTCGTCGACTGGCTGTGGTATTCGGACGAGGGGCAGCGGTTCGCCAAGTGGGGTGTCCAGGAAGTCACTTACACCCGCGCCGGCGACCAGTACAAGCTGGAGCCGGGCATCACCCTCATGGGCTCGGACCCGGATGCCCCGAAGGACCTGCAAAAGGACTACGGCTTCTTCAACGGTGTGTTCACCTACGGCGGCAGCTGGGCGCTGGTCTCCTCTTCCTTCAGCCCGGACGAGAAGAAGTTCCAGGACGCGATGGCCCGACGCGAGCAACTGCCGATCGGCCCGGCCCACCCGTTGCAGTCCGTGGAGCAGGAGCAGGCATCGCTGTGGGACACGCCCCTGAGGGACCACGTCACCCAGAACACGCTCAAGTTCGTCATGGGCAAGCGCTCGCTGTCCGAATGGGACGACTACGTGACCGAGTTGAAGGCCAAGAACATGGATCAGCTCGTCGGGTTGCACAACAAGGCGCGTGAACGCTTCAAGAAGGAGAACGGGTGAGCACTGTTCCCGCCGAGCCGACAGGCCGACTTTCCGAGGCCTGGCGATTCTGTGTGGGCACCGGACGGATCGAACTCGCCCTGCGTCGCGACTACCAGGACTCCCTCGCCCTGATCCAGCGCGAAATCGGCTTCCGATACATTCGCGGCCACGGCCTGCTCAGTGACGGTATGGGCGTGTACCGCCCGTACGACCATGAGGGAACCCGCCGCACCCATCACTCCTTCACCTACGTCGACCAGGTCGTCGACGCCCTTCTGGCGGCGGGCATCCGCCCCTTTCTCGAGCTCGGTTTCATGCCCGTGGAACTGGCCTCCGGAACCCGGACCGTCTTCTGGTGGCACGGCAATGTCACCCCGCCCCGCTCACACCGCGAGTGGGCCGACCTGGTGCGTTCCACCCTCGCTCACCTTGTCGACCGCTACGGCCTCGACGAGGTGAGCACCTGGCCGATCGAGGTGTGGAACGAGCCGAACCTGCCCGACTTCTGGCAGGACGCGGACGAAAAGGCGTATCACCGCCTGTACGAGGTCACCGCGCACACGGTGAAGGAGGTGGACGCCGGTTTCCAGGTCGGAGGCCCGGCCATCTCCCCGGGCGCCGACGACTGGCTGGAGCGGTTCGCCGAGTTCGCAGAGCTTCGGGACGTGCCCGTCGACTTCGTGTCGAAGCACGCCTACACTTCCGGCCCCGCGCAGCACGTGCCGTTCGGCGTCCACCAGACCCTGGCCCCGGCCTCCGGCCTGCTCGACCAGTTCGCCACACCCCGCGCACTCCTCAAGGGAACCCGGCTGGCCGGGCTACCGGTGCACATCACGGAGTTCAACTCCTCCTACCGCCCGGACAACCCGATCCACGACACCGCTTTCCACGCCGCATACCTGGCGCCGGTGCTCGCACACGGCGGTGACCTCGCCGACTCCTTCTCGTACTGGACATTCAGTGACATGTTCGAGGAAACCGGTGTCCCCACGTCTCTCTTCCACGGCGGGTTCGGACTGCTCACCCACCGGCAGATCAGGAAACCGACGTACCACCTGTACGCGTTCATGGCGCGGATGGGCCCCGCCCTGCTCGCGCGCGGCGACGACCACTTGGCCACCCGCCACCCCGACGGCAGGATCACGGTCCTGGCCTGGGCGCCCGTCGACCCGACCGGCGAGACCCCCGGCCCCGGGCGGCATGCGCTGCGGCTGTCCCTTCCGGTCGTGGCGCGTGAGGTCTTCGTCCGCCGGTCCACCGTCGACGACGAGCACGGAAACGCTTACAGCGCCTGGCGCCACATGGGCAGCCCACGGTCACCACGGCCCGGGCAACTCGACATCCTGCACGAGGCCGCCGAACCCGCCCGCAGCCACCGGCGGCTCACCACCTTGGAGGGCCGCGCCGAACTGGACCTCACCCTGTCCCGCCACGAGATCACCCTCGTCGAACTCACCCCTGTCACCGACGAGACCCCGCCCTGGTGGGACGAACGACGGCTGCTCGGCGAGGCGGCGGCATGAGCGCGGTAAGCGCTTCGACACCGATTTCCGCCCCCGCCGCGTATCCGGCGGAGAGACCTCACGAAGCGCCCCGCGCGGGATTTCGATACCGGTTACCCGCCCTGCTGTCGCCGACCACCGCGCAGCAGGGCCGCCCGGGCCGCGGGCCGAAGGATTCCGGAACCGGTTACCCCCGCCGCAGCCCGCCGACGGCAAGGAAATCCTCATGAGCACCGCGACCACCGCCGGCGGATTCGGCACCGGACCTCTGTCCCGGGCCGCCGCCCTCCTGCACACCCTCCTCACCGTCGAGGCCCTGCTCCTCGCGACGGCCGCCCCCGGACTCGTCGGCCTGCTCCTCCTCGACCCCGAACCGGCGAACCTGCCCCTCGCCGCCTGCTGCCTGCTGCCGCTCGGCCCGGCCCTGTCCGCCGCGCTGTACGCCCTGCACCACCGCAGCCGCGACCTCACCGACCTCCACCCGGCCCGCTGCTACCTGCGCGGCTGGCGCCTCAACGCCTTGCCCGCGCTGAAGCTCTGGGCACCGCTGCTGGCCTGGCTCACCATGATCGTGTTCACCCTCACCCACTTCGCCGCCACCGGGCTGCCCCGCTGGTGGGCGGTGCTCCTCACAGTGATCGGCGTGGCCGCGCTCCTCTGGGGCGCCCACGCGCTCGTGCTCACCTCGCTGTTCGCCTTCCGCGCCCGTGACACCGCCCGGCTCGCCGCGTACTTCCTGCTCCGGCGGGGCCGCGCCACCCTCGCCGCAGCCTCCCTGCTCGTCCTGGCCGGAGCTCTGACCGCCCTGCTCACGGAAGCCCTGCCCGCTCTGCTGGCCGCACCCCTGCTGCTCTCTCTGCTGAGGTCGAGCGGCCCGGTGATCGTCGAGACCCAGGAGGACTTCACCGTATGACCGACCCCGGCACCGGCCCCGAGACCCGACCCGACACCGGAAACGACGGCCGGCTCCCACGCACCGACAGGATCCCGTACGGCGGCGACTACAACCCCGAGCAGTGGCCGCAGGACGTCCGGGACGAGGACCACCGCCTGTTCACCCGGGCCGGAGTGGACACCCTGACCGTCGGCGTCTTCATCTGGTCGCTCACTCAACCTGACGAAAACGCTTACGACTTCACGATCCTCGATGACATCCTCGACCGCGCCGCCGCCGAGGGCCGGCAGGTCTGCCTGGCCACCGGGACCGCCGCCCTCCCGCCCTGGCTCGCCAGGAAGTACCCCGAGGTGAACCGCACCGACTTCGAGGGCCGTCGGCACCGCTACGGTCAACGGCACAACTTCTGCCCCAGTTCGCCCGCGTACCGTCGACTCGCCGCGGCTCTGGCCGGCCGCCTCGCCGAACGGTACGCCGATCACTGCGCGTTGCTGGCCTGGCACATCAACAACGAGTACGGCGGCGCCTGTTACTGCGACCTGTGCGCCGACGCCTTTCGCGGCTGGCTGCGCGAGCGGCACGGCACGCTCGACGCGCTCAACGACGCATGGTGGACGACCTTTTGGTCGCACCGCTACACCGACTGGGACCAGATCGAGCCGCCGAGCGCTCTGACCGAACACTGGCGCGGCCCCGACCACACCGCCTTCCAGGGCATCACCCTCGACTACCAGCGCTTCATGACGGAGGCCCTGCTCGGCTGCTTCACCGGCGAGAAGGAGGCGATCCGCGCCCGTGACCCCGACACCCCCGTCACCACCAACCTCATGGGCACCTACCGCCCGCTCGACTACCACCGCTGGGCGCCCCACCTCGACTTCGCCTCCTGGGACAACTACCCGCCCCTCGACGCCCCGCCCACCCGGCCTGCCCTCGCCCACGACCTGATGCGCGGCCTCAAGGACGGCGCCCCCTTCTGGCTGATGGAGCAGACCCCGTCCACCACCGCCTGCCGCGACGTCAACCCCCTGCGCCGACCGGGCGAACTCCGCCTCGCCACCTGGCAGGCCATCGCTCACGGGGCGGACGCCGCCCTCTACTTCCAGATGCGCGCCTCACGCGGCGCCTGCGAGAAGTACCACGGTGCGGTCATCGGCCACGCGGGCCGCGACGACACCCGCGTGTTCCGTGAAGTCGCCGCCCTCGGCCGGGAACTGGGAGAGCTCGGCGCGGCCACTCTGGGCGCCCGGACCCCGGCCCGCACCGCGCTCCTCTTCGACTGGGACAGCTGGTGGGCGCTGGAGATCTCCGACGGCCCCTCGCGGCTGGTCCGTTACCAGGACGTCGTACACGCATACTACCGAGCCGCCCGCGAGGCAGGAGCCGACGTCGATGTCGTGGCGGTGACCGCCGATCTCACGCCGTACGACGTGGTCCTGGCCCCCGTACTCCACCTCGTCAAGGGAGACCTGGCGCAACGCCTGGAGGCGGTGGCCCGACGAGGCGGAACCGTCCTCGCCACCTTCCTCACCGCCCGCTGCGACGAACACGACCGCGCCTTCCTCGCCGACGTCCCCGGTCCGCTGGCCCCCCTCATGGGTATCCGCATCGACGAATGGGACGCCCGGCCCGACGACGTCGAACAGCCCCTCCAGCTCGGAGATTTGGTGGTGCGGGCCCGGCTCGTCTTCGAGCTCGTCCAGCTCCGCGGCGCCGAAGCGGTCGCCACCTACGGCGCCGACTTCTACGCCGGCACCCCGGCCGTCACCCGTCACCACTTCGGCGCTGGACAGGCCTGGTACGTGGCGACCGCCCTCGACCAGCCCGGCGTCGCCCACGTCGTCCGCCGGATACTCGCCCGCCACGACCTGATCGGCCCCTACGCCGACCACCACACCGTGGAGACCACCACCCGCGTCGCACCCGACGGAACCCGTCTCCTCTTCCTCCTCAACCACGCCGCGGAGCCGTCCTCGTTGCCCGCCCACTCCGCCGCGACCGACCTCCTCACCGGCAAACGGCTCGAGCCGGGCGATGTGCTCACCCTGGACCCGCTGGGCGTGGCAGTCCTGCGGCTTCAGTAGATCGTGCGTCCCCGGGCGTCCGGGATTCCTGACTTCCGCAGGAAGTAGCTGTTCACCTGGTCCCGCCACTCGCGTGCGCCGCGCACCTGCTCCTCGTACCGTTCCGCCACGCGCGCGTGCCACGCCGGCTCCACCAGGTCCGCGAGGCCCGCCCACACCCGGCGGGCCTCCTCGGCTTCCTCCACGCCCTCGAAGTGCGTGTCGTAGATATGCTGCACAACCGTTTTCCCGCTGCTCAGCACATGCCCGTACGGCACATGGTGGAAGAACAGCAGAAGCTCGTCGGGACACGACGCGGCCGACTCGTACAGTTCGGCCCAGGGCCTGGCGTACTGCGCCGTGTACCCCGTGCCGGTGGCCGCGCTCCGGTCGACGCCGATCCCGTCCCGGTCGGCGAAGTGGTACGTCCCCCACGGGCTGTACTCGTAGCCGTCGACACTCGGTCCGTAGTGGTGGCCCGGCTGCACCATGAAGCCGACGCCGAGCGGAGCGGTGTACCTCTCGTACGTCCGCCAGGAGCCGTGGAGCACCGCCCGCAGCCCGGCGGCCAGCCGCTCCGAGGCCGAGGGGAAGGTGAGCGCGATCCACTCGTCCAGGACCCGATGAGGGTCGGCGGCCGGTTGCCAGGCGAGCCGGCCGAAGGTGTAGAGGTTCGCCTGTGCCAGTGGATGCCCGGTCCAGAACGGGTCGTCCCCGACGTTGGCCACCGCGACCAACCCGCCCAAGGCCAAATCCCCTACGCTCGGGTGCTGTTCTCCATCGGGCCGGAAGCGCAGGGCCTCACTCCACATGGGCCCCAGCCAACACGCGTGCCGTTGCTGCCCGGTGTACTCCTGAGTGGCCTGCACCTCCACAGCGACCCGGGTGCGCGGCAGGGCTCCCAGCACCGGCGAGACCGGCTCACGCACCTGGAAGTCCATCGGCCCGTGCTTCACCTGGAGCACGGCGTTGTCGGCGAACTTCCCGTCCAACGGGGCGAAATGGTCGTACGCGGCCCGCGCCCGGTCCGTCGAGCGGTCCCGCCAGTCCTGGTGGTGGTCGTACACGAACGCCCGCCAGTGCACGGTGCCACCGTGCGGCGCGAGCGCCGCGGCCAGCATGTTCGCGCCGTCCGCGTGCGAGCGGCCGTAGGTGAACGGGCCCGGCTGGCCCTCGGAGTCGGCCTTCACCACGAACCCGCCGAAGTCGGGGATCACCGAGTACACCTCCCGCACGGCCTGCGCCCACCAGCCGCACACCGTCTCGTCCAGCGGGTCGGCGGTGGTCAGGCCGCCGAGCACGATCGGCGCGGCGAAGGTCACGGACAGATGGGTGCGGATCCCGTACGGACGCAGCGTTTCTGCGATCTCGGCGACTTCCGCGATCCGGTCGGTCAGCAGGTGCGCCTCGGTCTCGTGCACGTTGACGTTGTTGACCGAGACGGCGTTGATCCCGCAGGCCGCAAGAAGTCTGGCGTACGCCCGTACCCGCTCCGAGTGCTGCCGGGCCCGCCCGTTCTCCCAGAAGAGCGAGCCGCCCGCGTACCCGCGCTCCACCTGGCCCATCACCGGATGCACGGCCACGTTGTCCCAGTGGTCCAGCATCCGCAGCGCTGTCGACGGACGGTGTGCCTCACGCGCTCGAGTGCCCCGGAAAGCGTTCTCACCGAGCCGTATGACATGGAACAGGCCGTACAGCAGGCCGCGTTGACCGATCGCCGTGACGAAGGTGGTTTCGTCGGCGCGCTCGATCACGAACCCCTCTGCCCCGAGTTCACCGACATCCGCCGGGCCACCGAGGTCACCGACACCACCGTGACCCGGACCGATGCCGCCGGAGTCACCGGCCACCGCCACCCGCAGCACAAGGTCGTACGAGGACCGGGCGCCCGACTCGCCTCGATCTCGTACGACCACCTCGCCACCGAACTGTGCGCAGGCGTGGACCAGTTCACCGTGCACCGTGCCCACCACAGGGCCCGAGCCGCCGACCAGCGTTCGCCGGCTGCCCACCGGCCGGAAGGCCTCCGGTGGCAGCCAGGCGGGGTCGATTCCCTCGGGCAGGACGGCACGGTGAGCGGCATGGTCCCTCCGGGTGGTCCGGGCCTGCCTAGGCGATCGCCGAGCCGGTGCCGCGGGCGGCGCCGATGAGGTCGGTGAGGGCCGCGTCGTCGTAGACGGAGATGTCGACGTAAGCGCCTTCGGGCAGATCGAAGTCGATGACCTGGTAGTCCAGCACCGCCGTGGTCCCGGGCGGGCTGAAGGTGCCCAGGTTGTGGCTCACGCCGCCAGAGGTGTAGCCGACCTTGACGTAGTACGTGTCACCGTCGTTGGCGGTGTCGTACACCCACAGCTTCTCGTCGTTGGGGTGGAACTCCACCTTGCCGACGAACGCCCCCGAGTTGGTCAGCTCCATCTTCACGGCTTGGCCGCCGGCGTCGTTCGCGAAGTACGTGTTGTCGAACGGGTCGGTGAGGTTGCCCCCGCTGCACGGGCAGTTGTCGGTGTCGTAGTAGTAGGCCTGGAACACCGGGTTGGGGCTGTACGCCTGCGCCGGAGCCGCCGTCGCGAACAGGGCCCCCGCTCCCAGCGCCGCACCCGCGAGCAGTCCTGTGAACCGTCTGATGATGCTCATGTTCCGTTTCCCCCTCCATGACGGGCCGCCCGGTGTCCGCGGGCGGCCTGATCATTCTGGAAGACGAGTGACGCCCGGTACAGCACGCCATCGCTGTTGGTTACCAGATCAGGACAACAACTCCACTTCGGCGAGGCTGACTTGACCCGCGCCGGCATTGGCGGGCGTGTTGTTCGTCGCGCTCTCGGTGCCAGGACCTCCCGGTTCGCCCTCGGCGCCCGTCCCTCCCGTGCCGCTGTCGAGGACCAGCCGGTAGTGCGCGTACGTGCCCGGCCGCTCGAGCGTGAAGGCGCGTGTCTGCCGGTCCCACGGGAAGGTCTCGCCGGCGCGCCGGTCCAGGTCGGTCCACGTCAGGCCGTCAGCGGAACCCTGGAGTACCCAACCCGTCGGTGCCTGAGTGTGGTCGGCCGACGTGAGGGTGTACTGCACCGCTCTGGTGCCGGTGGTGACCGGCAGGGCGAGCGCGCCCGACACCGTTTCCTGCGTCGCCGACGTGTCGTCGAACAGCGCGCCCGCTCCCTTCAGCGCGTCCGTGCGCGGCGCCGGCGCCTTGTCGTCCTGCGTGATCGAAACCGGCCCCGCGTTCTTTCCGGACCCCCACGACGAGGGCCGCGGTCCCATGTCGAACTCCAGGACACCGCCGTTGGCAAGCAGCGCGTGGGGCAGAGAAGTCGTCTTCCAGGCACGGCCGTTGACCTTCAGGTCCTGTACGTACACGTTCTCGGCGCTGTTCTTCGGCGCCTTGACCACCAGGTCCTTGCCGTTCTCCAGGTGCACGGTCGCCTTGGTGAACAGCGGGGACCCGACGGCGTATTCGCCGCTTCCCATCACCAGCGGGTAGAAGCCGAGTGCGGAGAACAGGTACCAGGCCGACTGCTCGCCGTTGTCCTCGTCGCCGTGATACCCCTGCCCGATCGAGCTGCCTGTGTAGAGCCGTGCGAGCACCTCGCGGGCCTTCGCCTGCGCCTTCCACGGCTGCCCGGCCGCGTCGTACATGTAGATCGCGTGGTGGGCGACCTGGTTGGAGTGCCCGTACATGCCCATCCGCACGTCCCGCGCCTCCGTCATCTCGTGGATGACGCCGCCGTACGAGCCCACAAACTCTGGGGAAGCGGTTTCCGGTGTGGCGAAGTAGGCGTCGAGCTTCTTCGCCAGACCGTCCCGGCCGCCGTACAGGTTGGCAAGGCCACGGCTGTCCTGCGGGGCGGTGAAGGCGTAGCCCCAGCCGTTGGTCTCGGTGTAGTCGTAACCCCACACGCGCGGGTCGTAGGTCGGCGACGGCACCCGCCAGTCGCCCTTCTCGTCCTTCCCCTGGAAGAACCCGGCCTTCGTGTCGAAGAGGTGCACATAGCCCTGCGCGCGGTTCAGGAAGTAGTCGGCTTCCTCCCGGTAGTGCTTCTCACCGGTCTGCCGGTACAGGCCCTGGCCCATGCGGGCGATGCCGTAGTCGTTGAGGTAGCCCTCCAGCGCCCACGACAGGCCCTCGTGCGTGGCCGTGCCGGTGTAGCCGAGGAAGGGCGAGGTGGCCATGCCCTTGCGGCCCACTCCCGACGCGGGGGGCACGACCGTCGCGTTCTTCAGGGCCGCCTCGTACGCGGCCTTGGCGTCGAAGCCGACTCCCTTGACGAACGCGTCCGCGAAGGCGACGTCGGACGAGGTGCCGGTCATCAGGTCGGCGTACCCGGGCGAGGACCAGCGCGAGGTCCAGCCGCCGTCCTTGTACTGCTGGACGAACCCGTCGGTCAGCGCCCCGGCCTGAGTGGGTGTCAGCAGGGAGTAGGCCGGCCAGGTCGTCCGGTAGGTGTCCCAGAAACCGTTGTTCACGTACACCTTGCCGTCCACGATCTTCGCACCGGTGTGCGTCGGGGTGTCCGGGCCCGGCATGGGAGAGAAGGGCGACGCGTACTTGTACGTCGAACCGACCTTCTCGAAACCGGAGTTGGGGTACAGGTAGAGCCGGTACAGGCTGGAGTACAGCGTGCTGAGCTGGTCCTGGCTCGCGCCCTCGACCTCCACGGTGCCGAGGAGCTTGTCCCACTGCTGCCGGGCGCGCTGCTTGACCGTGTCGAAGTCGGTGTCCTGCGGGATCTCCTGTCGGAGGTTGTCACGGGCCTGGTCGACACTGATGAGGGACGTCGCCAGGCGCAGGGTGACCGTGCGGTCGGCGCCCGCGTCGAAACGCAGGTATCCCTTGACCCCGCTCGATGAACCCTCCGTCACCGGGGCGTCGAACTCGCCGTACACGAACAGCCGGGTCGCACCCGTCGACAGTCCCGACTTCACGTCCGAGTAACCGGTGACGACCCCTGCTTCCTTGTCCAGGGTCAACCCCGCCTGGTCGGTCACGTTGTCGAAGACGACGCTCGCGTCCGAGCCCGGGTAGGTGAAGCGCAGGGCGGCCGCATGGTCGGTAGGCGTCATCTCCGCTGTGAGACCGTTCTCGAAACGGACTCCGTAGTAGTACGGGCGGGCGGTCTCGTTCACATGCCGGAAGGGCAGGGCCCGTGCCGTCCGCCCGGTGTCCGGGACGCCTGCCGCGGCCGACGGCATCAGCTGGAAGGTCTGCCGGTCGCCCATCCACGGACTCGGCTCGTGACTCGCGCTGAACGCCTGGATCGTCGGCAGGTTGTCCGCGTTGTTGGCCCGCGCGTAGTCGTACAGCCAGCCGAGCGAGGACGCGTTGGTCACCGGCGTCCAGAAGTTGAAGCCGTGTGGCACGGCCGTGGCGGGAAACGTGTTTCCGCGCGAGAAGCTTCCGCTCGAGTTGGTGCCGCGGGTGGTCACCGCGTAGTCCGACAGATGCGCCTTCGCCGCCTCAGGGGCGGGGGTGCGCAGCGCGATGTCGTCCACCCAGCCCCTGAACCGGGACGGCCCGCCGGGGGAGTCGTAGGCGATGAGAATCCGGTCGACGGTCTTCCCGGCCGCCACCGTCCCGATCGCCGACTTCACGTCGTTCCACTGGTTGACGTACAGCACCTTCGCGGCGCCCTGCCCGCGAGGCGACAACGGGAAGCCGTACTGATCGCTCGCCCCGAGTCCGCTCAGGTACGTGCCGTCCGTGAAAGCAAGGTCCACGGAAACGTTTGTCGCGGCGTAGTCACGGTCGCCGTCCGCCATCCCGGGAAAGATCCGGTACGCCAGTTGTGTGCGGGCACCGACCCGGACATTCACGTCGAAAACCTTGTTGTACGAGTACGCGTGGCCGGAAGCGGTGTGCCGACCCGCGTAACGCAGCGCACGTCGCCCGCTGAACCCGGCGCCCGCCTTCGCGGTCGGTGAGCCGCTCGGGCCCCGGTCGACGACGGTGAGCATGTCCGGCGGGACGGGCCCGTCGCTGCCGCCCGTGCCGAACCGCACGTCGGCGAGCTGGAGGATCCCGGCGCCGTGGTTGCGGGTGACCTCCAGCCGGAAGTGCCGGTACTCGGCCGGGGCCGCGAGGGTGTACGTACGGGTCTGGAACCGTCCGGTGAAGGACTCCCCGGAGCGGGTGTCGAGGGGTGTCCAGGCGGTGCCGTCCGCCGAGCCCGAGAGGGTCCAGTCGGCGGGGTCGCGCTCGGCGGAGTCATTGGCCGAGGTGAGTGCGTAAGCGTTTACCCGCGCGGGCTCGGCGAGGTCGAACTCGACCCACCCGGTGGACGCGAACGCCAGCCACTTGGTGCTCGCCTCGCCGTCGACGAGGTTCTCCTTCACCTCGCCGCCGGCCGTGTTCTCGGCGCTCGCCCGGACGTCCGTGACCCGGTCGGTCACATCGCCGGGGAGCCCGCCGCCGTAGCCGCCGTCCACCCCCGAGGCCCGCTTGGCGCCGCCCGGCGTGGTGTCGACGGTGCTCTGCCAGTCGGGGGCGTGTTCACCCGCCTCGAAGGACGAGGCGAACCCCCGGCCCGGTACCGGCACCGGGGAAGGCAGCGCGACCGCCGTCCCCTGTGCGCCGACCGTCATGACCAGAGCAGCCGTGATCACGACTGCCCGCAACCGTCTCAACCGTCGCATGCGAGAGCACCCTCCCCGCGCCGGACAACGCCCCGGACAACGTTGTCTTCCTATGGCGCAGGAATCAGTAGGTGGCCAAGTGGACAGTGATGTCAAGGATGTTGATTGCGTCAGGCGGGGCCCATGTCATGCAATTTTCCGGCAAGCCACCCACCGGCCGGTCATATTTCCGGGAGGTCTCAACTCGGAAAAGACCAACGGCCAACCTTGCATTCGATCTTGCTCCGTTGGCAAGAAGTGGACTATACCTGTCGGCGATTCACTGTCGAATCCGGCGATGGCGTCCGACCGCATGATCCGTACGACCGCATGATCCGTACGACCCTGCTTGACCTGACCGCGGTGCCGGGAAGGATCCGGTGCACCGCCTGAGTCCTGGAGAAGGCGAGGACTTGAGCATGGGATCCCACTCCGAGAACATCGGCTCCGACAAGAACGGCTCCGTAGGGGTCGGCCGCCGAGACCTGATCAGGAGATCCGCGGCGCTCGGCCTGATCTCCGTCCCCACGATGAGCTTTCTGTCCGCCTGTGCCAGCAGCGGCGGGGGCGACGAGGACAAGGCCAAGGCCGGCAAGAAGACCGCGAAGAATCCCCTCGCGGTCAACGAAACCGCCCAGCTGGAATTCGTCCTGTTCGACGGCGGTTTCGGCAAGGAGTACGCCGAGGACGCGGTCAAGATCTACGAGAAGAACTTCCCCGACGCGAAGGTGAAGTTCTCGGCCACCCAGAAGATCCAGTCGACCCTCCAGCCCCGCTTCAACCAGGGCACGCCGCCCGACCTCATCGACAACTCCGGCGCCGAGCAGATGGACATGGGCGTGCTGGTCGGCAAGAAACAGCTTGCCGACCTCACTCCGCTCCTGGACGCCGCGTCCTACGACGACCCGAACAAGAAGGTGCGCGACACCCTGCGGCCCGGCATCGTCGAGATGGGCCAGTTCGACGGCGACCCGGTCTGGATCATGTACTACGCCTACACCGTCTACGGCGTCTGGTATTCGCAGAAGGCCCTGGACTCGCTCGACGCCACGTACCCCGAGACCTGGGACGAGATGCTCGCGGTCTGTGAGAAGGCCAGGAAGAAGGGCATCGCGGGTTGGACGTACGCGGGCAAATACCCGTACTACCTCCCCTTCTCGCTGTACCCGATGATCGGCAAGGTGGGTGGTCGCGAGGTCCTCGACGCCATCGACAACCTGGAGCCGAACGCCTGGAAACACCCGGCGGTAAAGGCTTGCTTCGACGCCTACTACGAGCTGTTCGCGAAGGGTTACGTCCTCAAGGGCACCCCGGGCCTGGACCACATCCAGTCGCAGACGGCGTGGGCCAAGGGCAAGGCCCTGTTCATCCCCAACGGCTCCTGGGTGGAGAACGAGTCGGCGAACGTCATCCCCGCCGACTTCGACCTGGCCGTCTCCGCGCCCACCGGCATCGACTCCTCCGACAAGATGCCCTTCGGCACCATCTGGGCCTCGGGCGGCGAGCCGTTCGTCGTACCGGCCAAGGCGAAGAACACGGCGGGAGGCATGGAACAGCTGCGCATCATGCTCAGTGAGGCGTCCTCCAAGAACTTCACCTCGAAGGTCAAGTCGCTCACCGCGTACAACGGAGGCACCGACGGCATCACCCTCACGCCCGGCCTCAAGTCGGGCGTGGCGGCTCTGGACAAGGCCGGCGAGAACGTGGTGAATCCGCGGCTTCAGGACTGGTATGTCCAGCTGCAGAAGGAGAAGATCGGGGTGTCCGGCCTCGGCGAGATGATGGCCGGCCGGCTCACTCCGGCCGAGGCGATCAAGAAGATCCAGGGCTACGCCGACGAGGCCGCCAAAGACACCTCGATCAAGCATTACAAGCACCAGTGACGGTGGGAATCACGGCGAAGTATCCATAAAAGCACCGGAGTGGCGATGCAGCACGGCAAGTACCGGTTCATCGTGGGGTTCCTGGCGCTCCCCCTGGGACTGTACGCGCTCTTCGTGGTGTGGCCGTTCATCCAGTCCATCTACTACTCGTTCACGGACTGGACCGGCCTGAGCCCCGAATTCAAGATGGTCGGCCTGGACAATTACCGGAGGATGCTGGACGACGAGATCTTCTGGAAGTCCTTGCAGCACAGCTTGATGTTCGCGGTCGCGCTGCCGGTGGTGACGATCGGCCTGGCGCTGTTCTTCGCCTTCATGATCAATGTCGGTGGACGGCGAAGGAAGGGCGGCCCCGTGATCTCCGGGGTCCGGGGCTCTTCCTTCTACAAGATCGTGTACTTCTTTCCGCAGGTGTTGTCGATCGCCATCGTGGCGCTGCTGTTCGCCTTCGCCTACAACCCGGACAGCGGCGCGATCAACTCCTTCTTCCGGGGGATCGGGCTGGACGGCCTCCAGCCGCTCTGGCTCGGCGACCCGGATCTCGCGCTGTGGTGCGTGATGGCGGTGCTGGTCTGGTCCACGGTCGGTTTCTTCGTGGTCCTGTTCTCGGCGGGCATGGCCTCCATCCCGGCGGACCTGTACGAGGCCGCACTGCTCGACGGCGCGGGCCGGGCCGCGACGTTCTTCCGCATCACCCTGCCCCTGCTCTGGGACACCGTGCAGTCGGGCTGGGTCTACATGGGGATCCTCGCGCTCGGCGCCGAGTCGTTCGCGGTCGTGCAGATCATGACGACCGGACCGGGCGGCCCCGACTACTCGACCACCGTCATGGTCCTGTACGTGTACCAGAAGGCCTTCCGTGACGGTCAGGCCGCCTACGCCACCACCATCGGCGTCGCCCTGCTCGTCGTGACGCTGGCGTTCGCCGCGGTCGTGATGCGGCTGGGACGGCGCGAGCGGCTGGAGTACTGACGATGAAGACGACCGAAACCCCCGCGCCTCCGCCGGCCGAGTCCGGCTCGGCTGTTCCTGTCACGAAGGTCGACCTGGCCGCCAAGAAACCGCCTACGAAGAAGAAAACGGAAGGAAACGTCCTCAACGCCTTCTCGCACGGCATCCTGGTCATTTGGGCGATCATGGTCGTACTGCCTTTGCTGTGGGCGGTGATGACCTCCTTCAAGGACGACAGCTCCATCTTCGGTTCACCCTGGTCTCTGCCGGACAGGCTGCACTTCGACAACTGGTCACGGGCCTGGACCGAGGCCAACATGGGCGACTACTTCCTCAACACCATTCTGGTGGTGGGCGGTTCACTCGTCGGGACGCTGGTCCTCGGCTCCATGGCGGCCTACGTCCTCGCGCGTTTCGACTTCCCGGGCAACCGTTTCATCTACTACCTCTTCATCGGCGGCATGAGCTTCCCGATCATGCTGGCGCTGGTCCCGTTGTTCTACGTCGTGAACAACATGGGCCTGCTCAACTCCATCCACGGCCTGATCCTCGTCTACATCGCCTACTCGCTGCCGTTCACGGTGTTCTTCCTGACGGCCTTCTTCCGCACGCTGCCGACCTCGGTGGCGGAGGCGGCCTTCGTGGACGGCGCCTCACACAGCCGTACGTTCTTCCAGATCATGGTGCCGATGGCCAAGCCGGGCCTGATCAGCGTCGGTATCTTCAACTTCCTGGGCCAGTGGAACCAGTACATGCTGCCCACGGTCCTCAACACCGATCCGGACAAACGCGTCCTCACCCAGGGACTGGTCCAACTGGCCGTGAGCCAGGGCTACAAGGGTGACTGGTCGGGGCTCTTCGCGGGCCTCGTGATGGCGATGCTGCCGGTACTCGCCGCATACATCGTCTTCCAGCGGCAGGTGGTGCAGGGGCTGACCGCGGGGGCGCTCAAGTAGGAGCGCGGAAGCAGGAGCGCGTCCGGAGGGCGGCCGGCGCCCGCGTCGAGACACCCCCTCAGGTCTGCGCGGCCGCCCGCTGCACGGCCGCCCGCTGCACGGAACCGCCCGCGCAGACCCGGCCAGACCCGGCCGCTACGGTTTGCCGTCGCTCCTGCCCCTCCCGCCGCGGTTTCGACGCGAGCCCGCGCCCCCTGACTCTTTGCCGGGCATCGGCTTCCGCCCCGGCTCCGGGTCGGCGCGGCCCGCGAGCTTCGATCTCGATCGTGGCTGCGGGCCGCGGCATACGGGTCGGCGGCAGAAGATGAGACGAAACCGGCTTCGCCTTCATTACCTGGCCCCCTGGCGTCCACCGTCACACCCACCGGGCCGCCTTCCCCAGGCGCTCACCGGGAGCCCACGCAGCGCTCACGCCGTCCCACCCCCTGTCACCACCTGTTCCCAAGCCGACCCCGCCCCGGTCGAGGCCCTGGTCGCAACGCCCCGCAGCCGCTCCCGTACGCCCCGCAACCCCGGATCCGCCACCCTCCGTGTCGCTTCGCACGCATGCGGATACTGTTCAACCTCTTGACGGGAGGCGACCCGAACGGCTCAGCTTAGAGTTCACTAGTTGGACATAGACGGGGCCTCATCGAAGCGGTCCCGCGCGCAGGAGGTCGTCGTGGAGACTCCGGGGTCGCAGTCGTCGCTGCACCGAGCCAACCTGGAGCGAGTCGTACGCGCCGTGCGTCTGGCCGGGTCCCTGACACAAGCGGAGATCGCCCGGAGCACGGGCCTGTCCGCCGCGACCGTCTCCAACATCGTGCGCGAGCTCAAGGACGGCGGAACCGTCGAGGTGACGCCCACCTCGGCCGGCGGGCGCAGGGCGCGCAGCGTCAGTCTGAGCGGCGACGCGGGCATCGTCATCGGGGTGGATTTCGGACATACCCACCTGCGTGTCGCGGTGGGCAATCTGGCCCACCAGGTCCTGGCCGAGGAGTCCGAGCCGCTGGATGTGGACGCCTCCTCGACGCAGGGCTTCGACCGGGCGGAACAGCTGGTCACCCGGCTGATCGAGGCCACCGGGGTGGACCGTACGAAGGTCGCGGGAGTCGGTCTCGGCGTGCCCGGGCCGATCGATCTGGAGTCCGGATCGCTCGGTTCGTCCGCCATCCTGCCCGGCTGGATCGGCACCAGACCGGCCGAGGAGATGAAGGACCGGCTCGGCGTGCCCGTGCACGTGGACAACGACGCCAACCTGGGCGCCCTCGGCGAGATGGTCTGGGGCAGCGGCCGAGGTGTTCGTGATCTTGCTTACATCAAGGTCGCGAGCGGTGTCGGCGCCGGCCTGGTGATCGAGGGGAAGATCTACCGGGGGCCCGGTGGCACTGCGGGAGAAATCGGACATATTACACTTGACGAGTCCGGCCCCGTCTGCCGCTGCGGAAACCGCGGCTGCCTGGAGACCTTCGCGGCGGCGCGCTACGTGCTCCCGCTCCTCCAGTCCAGCCACGGCACGGATCTGACGATGGAAGGCGTCGTGCGGCTGGCGAGGGACGGTGATCCGGGCTGCCGTCGGGTGATCGCCGACGTCGGCCGACACATCGGCAGTGGAGTCGCCAATCTCTGCAACCTGCTGAACCCGAGCCGGGTGGTGCTGGGCGGTGATCTCGCCGAAGCCGGTGAGCTGGTGCTCGGGCCGATCAGGGAGTCTGTCGGCCGCTACGCGATCCCGAGTGCGGCGCGCCAACTTTCCGTTCTCCCAGGGGCACTTGGGGGCCGCGCGGAGGTGCTCGGAGCGCTCGCTCTCGCACTCAGCGAGATGGGCGATTCAACCCTTTTGGACGGCACGCTGACCGCGGCGACACCTGTCTTCACTTAGAGAACGAATGAGGCCGTTGCCATCTCGTTAAGTATTTACTTCTTGACGTCGAACTTGCGGCCGAGTTGACTTCGAGCCACCTCGGCCGCAGCGTTGCGGCCCTGTCAGGGAGGCACACCCCAATGAACGCAACGATGCGTAGAGTCGTGATCGGCGCCACCGCCGTGTCCATGGCGCTGTCGATTGCCGCGTGCGGCAAGGCGGGCGACGACAAGGACAGCGACTCCGGCAGCAGCAGCTCGGGCAACAAGTCCATCGGCCTGCTGCTCCCCGACAGCGTCACCGCGCGGTACGAGAAGTTCGACAAGCCGTACTTCGACGCCAAGGTCAAGGCGCTCTGCTCCGACTGCAAGCTCGAGTACGCGAACGCCGCGGCCGACTCGGCCAAGCAGGCCCAGCAGGTCAGCAGCATGGTGACCAAGGGTGTCAAGGTCATCGTGATCTCCGCCCAGGACTCCGCCGCGATCAAGTCCTCGATCCAGTCCGCGGTGGACAAGGGCGTCAAGGTCGTCGCGTACGACCGCCTCGCCCAGGGCCCCGTCTCGGCCTACGTCTCCTTCGACAACGTCAAGGTCGGCGAGCTCCAGGGCCAGGCCCTGCTCGACTCCCTCGGCGCCAAGGCCACGCCCAAGGCGAAGGTCGTCATGATCAACGGTGACGACGCCGACCCGAACGCCGGCCAGTTCAAGGAAGGCGCGCACAAGGCCCTCGACGGCAAGGTCGACATCGCCTACGAGCAGTCCGGCCTCTGGAAGGACACGGTCGCCGCGCAGAAGATGTCCGCGGCCATCACCCAGCTCGGCGCCAAGAACATCGCGGGCGTCTACGCCGCCAACGACGGCATGGCCGGTGGCATCGCCAACACCCTCAAGGGTGCGAAGATCAGCGGCATCCCGCTGACCGGTCAGGACGCGGAGCTCGCGGGTATCCAGCGCATCGTCGCCGGCACCCAGTCCTCCACCGTCTACAAGGCCTTCAAGCCCGAGGCCGAGGCGGCCGCCCAGCTCGCCGTCGACCTGCTGGAGGGCAAGGACATCAAGTCCCTGGCCACCGAGACGCTGACCAGCGGCTCCGGCGACAAGGTCCCCTCGCAGCTGCTGACCCCGGTGTCGGTCACCAAGGCCAACATCAAGGACACGGTGGTCAAGGACGGTCTGTACACCGTCGCCGACATCTGCGCCGGCGAGTACGCCGCCGCCTGCAAGACCGCCGGTCTCCAGTAGCCCAGCCGGTCCAGCCGTAGTCACCCGGTCCCGAGGGCCCCTCTCGAGTCGCATCTCGAGCCGGCCCTCGGGTCCCACCGACCGCCCGGCGGTCCCGTGAGACCTGTCCGACGCCCGCCCCACCTCACACCCCGCTGCCGGGGCGGGCGTCGGACGGAACCGTTGCCAAGCGCAGCGGATTCACGCATGTTCATCTTGTAAACCTCGTGCGTCGGCATGCGTACCCCGCCTGTCGCGCACATCCCTCCGCGCCTGTCTATGAGCGCGGCATCCCCGCCGGTCAGGCGGCGAAGGAGATGGTTCACGTGTCCGCTACGCCCGTGCTGGCGTTGCGCGGAGTCTCCAAGCGATTCGGTGCGGTGCAGGCACTCACCGACGTCGAGCTGGAGGTCCACGCCGGAGAAGTGGTCGCCCTGGTGGGCGACAACGGCGCAGGAAAGTCCACCCTGGTCAAGACGATCGCGGGTGTCCACCCCATCGATGAGGGCGTCATCGAGTGGGAGGGGAAGCCGGTCAGCATCAACCGGCCGCACGACGCGCAGGGACTCGGCGTCGCGACCGTCTACCAGGACCTCGCCCTGTGCGACAACCTCGACGTGGTCGGCAACCTCTACCTCGGACGCGAGCTGCTGCACCGCGGCGTCATCGACGAGGTGACGATGGAGAAGAACGCGCGGGAGCTGCTGTCCACGCTCTCCATCCGCATCCCGAGCGTGCGCATCCCGATCGCCAGCCTCTCCGGCGGTCAGCGCCAGGTCGTCGCCATCGCGCGCGCCCTGATCGGTGAGCCGAAGGTCGTCATCCTCGACGAGCCCACCGCCGCCCTCGGCGTCGAGCAGACGGCGCAGGTCCTCGACCTGGTCGAGCGGCTGCGCGAGCGCAACCTCGGTGTCATCCTCATCAGCCACAACATGGCCGACGTCAAGGCGGTCGCGGACACCGTCGCCGTCCTGCGCCTGGGCAAGAACAACGGCTCCTTCCCCGTGAAGGACACCAGCCACGAAGAGATCATCGCCGCGATCACCGGGGCCACGGACAACGCCGTGACCCGTCGTGCGGGGCGTCGCACCGCGGAGGCGGCAAAGTGAGCGACACGTCCAAGACCGTGAAGAGCGACTCCTCGGAGCCCCGGAAGGTCGGGAAGACCGGGGGCGTCATCGAGGACCAGACCACCGTCGCCCCCGCCGACGACCCGACGGCAGCGCCGGTTTCCGTCGTCGACCCGCGCCTGCTGGTGCGGGAAGAGGGCTTCAAGGGCTACATCACCGAGTTCAAGCGCAAGGTCAAGGGCGGCGAACTCGGCCAGATCCCGGTCGTCATCGGCCTGATCGTCATCTGGACGATCTTCCAGGTGAAGAACGACCTGTTCCTGAGCGCGGACAACCTCTCGAACATCAGCTACTTCATGTCGGCCACCGGCATGCTGGCCATCGGCCTGGTGTTCGTCCTGCTGCTGGGCGAGATCGACCTGTCGGTCGGTTCCGTCAGTGGTCTGGCGTCCACGCTGTTCGCCGTGTTCGTGGTGGACCACACCATGAACCCCTGGCTGTCGCTGACCCTGACGGTCCTCACCGGTGCCGTCATCGGCGCACTGCAGGGCTGGTTCTTCGCGAAGATCGGCGTACCGGCCTTCGTGGTCACCCTGGCCGGCTTCCTCGGCTGGAACGGTCTGATGCTGTGGCTGCTGGGCTCCAGCGGCACGATCAACATCCCGTCGGACTCCGGCCCGGTGCACCTGCTCGGCCAGAACTCCTTCTTCATGGACCAGGCCATCATCGGCGCCTACCTGCTGGCCGGTCTCGCGGTCGTGCTGACCGCCGTCGGCAACTTCGGTGAGCAGCGTCGCCGCCGGGCCGCCGGTGTGCCGTTCCGGCCGACCACGGAGATCCTGCTGCGCGTCGGCGCGCTGGCCGTCGCGTCCTTCCTGGCGGCGAGCGTGCTGAACAACGCCTCCGGTGTCTCCAACGCGCTGGTGATCTTCCTGGCCGCGCTGGTGATCGTCGACTTCGTGCTCCGTCGCACCACGTACGGCCGTAAGGTCTTCGCGGTCGGCGGCGGCATCGAGGCGGCGCGTCGTGCCGGCATCAACGTGCCGATGGTCCGCATCACCGTGTTCGCCATCTCCGGTGGCTTCGCGGCGGTCGGCGGCATGTTCTTCGCGGGTCAGACGGCGTCCGCGACGCTGAACGCCGGTGGCGGCAACACCCTGATGCTCGCCATCGCGGCGGCGGTCATCGGTGGTACGAGCCTCTTCGGCGGCCGCGGCACGGTGTGGTCCGCCCTCCTGGGCATGCTGGTCATCCAGTCCATCCAGACCGGCCTCGACCTGCTGAACATGAACACCTCGATCCAGTACATGATCACCGGTGGTGTTCTGCTGGGCGCGGTCGTCATCGACTCCATCTCCCGCAAGAGCCAGAAGGCCGCCGGTCGCGGCTGACGCTCCGTGTGACCCGCTGTGCCCGGCATCCGTATCGATGCCGGGCACAGTCGTGTCATAGGAAAGGCTCATTCTGGGTACGGCCGTTCGCGTGACCTATGACGCATGGGCCGGAGTCGATCCGCCCGGGCGGAACATTAGACTCGACAAGCCCGGCAACAGCTCGATCAGCTTTTACTGCAAGGAGGCACGGGTGCCGCTGCTGACCCGCATCAGGGGACCGCGCGATCTGGACCGGCTCAGCCTGGAGGAGCTGGACCAGCTGGCAGGGGAGATCCGGACCTTCCTCGTCGACGCCGTCTCCAAGACCGGTGGCCACCTCGGCCCCAACCTCGGCGTGGTCGAGCTCACGATCGCCCTGCACCGGGTCTTCGAGTCCCCGAAGGACAAGGTGCTCTGGGACACGGGCCACCAGTCCTATGTCCACAAGCTGCTCACGGGCCGGCAGGACTTCTCCCGGCTGAAGATGAAGGGCGGCCTGTCCGGCTACCCCTCGCAGGCCGAGTCCGAGCACGACGTCATCGAGAACAGCCACGCCTCCACGGTGCTCGGCTGGGCCGACGGCCTCGCGAAGGCCAACCAGATCCTCGACCGCGACGACCACGTCGTCGCCGTCATCGGTGACGGCGCCCTCACCGGCGGCATGGCCTGGGAGGCGCTGAACAACATCGCCGACGGGGACCGCCCGCTGGTCATCGTCGTCAACGACAACGAGCGCTCGTACGCGCCGACCATCGGCGGCCTGGCCAACCACCTCGCCACCCTGCGCACGACGGACGGCTACGAGCGCTTCCTCGCCCGCACCAAGGAGGTGCTGGAGCGCACCCCCGTCGTCGGCAGACCCCTCTACGAGACGCTGCACGGCGCCAAGAAGGGCCTGAAGGACTTCATCGCCCCCCAGGGCATGTTCGAGGACCTCGGCCTGAAGTACGTCGGCCCGATCGACGGCCACGACATCGAGGCCCTGGAGTCCGCGCTGGCCCGCGCCAAGCGCTTCGGCGGCCCGGTCATCGTGCACTGCCTCACCGAGAAGGGCCGCGGCTACCAGCCCGCCCTCCAGGACGAGGCCGACCGCTTCCACGGCATCGGCCCCATCCACCCCGACACCGGTCTGCCGGTCAAGGCATCGGGCGCCGACTGGACCTCGGTCTTCGGCGACGAGATGGTCGAGCTCGGCAAGGAGCGCGAGGACATCGTCGCGATCACGGCGGCGATGCTTCAGCCGGTCGGACTGAAGAAGTTCGCGGACACCTTCCCGAACCGCATCTACGACGTCGGCATCGCCGAGCAGCACGCCGCGGTCTCCGCCGCGGGCCTGGCGGCGGGCGGGGTGCATCCGGTGTTCGCGGTGTACGCCACATTCCTCAATCGTGCCTTCGACCAGGTCCTGATGGATGTCGCCCTCCACAAGTGCGGTGTGACGTTCGTACTGGACCGGGCCGGGGTGACCGGCACCGACGGCGCCTCCCACAACGGCATGTGGGACATGTCGATCCTCCAGGTCGTCCCGGGCCTGCGACTCGCGGCCCCCCGCGACGCCGACCAGGTCCGCGCCCAGCTGCGCGAGGCGGTCGAGGTCGAGGACGCGCCGACCGTCGTCCGCTTCTCCAAGGGCGCCGTGGGCCCCGCCGTACCCGCCGTGGGACGCGTCGGCGGCATGGACGTGCTCCGCGAGAGCGGCACCGACACCCCGGACGTGCTGCTGGTCTCCGTCGGCGCCCTCGCGCCGATGTGCCTGGAGATCGCGACCCTCCTCGACCGGCAGGGCATCACCACCACGGTCGTCGACCCGCGCTGGGTCAAGCCCGTCGACGAGGCCATGGCCCCGCTCGCCGAGCGGCACCGCGTGGTCGTCACCGTCGAGGACAACTCCCGTGTCGCAGGCGTCGGCTCGGCGATCGCGCAGGCCCTGCGCGACGCGGGCGTCGACGTCCCGCTGCGCGACTTCGGCATCCCGCCCCGTTTCCTCGACCACGCCTCCCGTGCCGAGGTCATGGCCGAGATCGGGCTGACCGCCCCCGACATCGCCCGTCAGGTCACCGGCCTGGTCTCCAGGCTCGACGGAAAGTACGGCAGCACGGCCGCCGAGGTCGACTCCGTGGAGTCCGCGCGCGACTGACGCCGACGCGATCGACGTCGTCCCGGCCACGCCGACACACCCGGATGGGCCGGTTTCACCACTGTGAAGAGTGGTGAAACCGGCCCATTCGCGTTAACCCGCCCGCGTCGGGGCATACGGTCTACGCCCCCTCTCGATCATGTCGAGGACGACACAGCGTGGGAGGTCCCCGTGAGCAGCACCCTCTTCCGGACGAAGAAGGTCGAGCAGTCCATCCTCGATACCGAGGAACCCGAGCACGCGCTCAAGAAATCCTTGTCCGCGCTCGATCTCACCGTCTTCGGCGTCGGCGTCATCATCGGCACCGGCATCTTCGTCCTGACCGGCACGGTGGCCAAGAACAACGCCGGTCCCGCCGTCGCCCTGGCCTTCGTCGCGGCCGGGGTGGCCTGCGCGCTCGCCGCGCTCTGCTACGCCGAGTTCGCCTCGACCGTGCCGGTGGCCGGCTCGGCGTACACCTTCTCGTACGCATCCCTCGGGGAGCTTCCCGCCTGGATCATCGGCTGGGACCTGGTCCTGGAGTTCGCGCTCGGCACGGCGGTGGTGGCCGTCGGCTGGTCGGGGTACATCGCCTCGCTGCTCGACAACGCGGGCTGGCACCTGCCGGCGGCGCTCAGCGGCAGAGAGGGAGCCGACGGCTTCGGCTTCGACATCCTCGCCGCCGCCCTGGTCCTGGTGCTGACGGCCATCCTCGTGATCGGCACGAAGCTCTCCGCGCGGGTCACCACCGTCGTGGTCGCCATCAAGGTGACCGTCGTCCTGACCGTGATCATCGCGGGCGCCTTCCTCATCGACGGCAAGAACTACGACCCGTTCGTCCCGAAGGCGCAGCCCGTGCCGGCCGGCGACAGCCTGCAGTCCCCGCTCATCCAGCTGATGTTCGGCTGGGCGCCGTCCAACTTCGGTGTGATGGGCATCTTCACCGCCGCCTCCGTGGTCTTCTTCGCGTTCATCGGCTTCGACGTCGTCGCCACGGCCGCCGAGGAGACCAAGAACCCGCAGCGCGACATGCCCCGCGGCATCATCGGCTCGCTGATCATCTGCACGGTCCTGTACGTCGCCGTGTCGATCGTCGTCACCGGCATGCAGCACTACACGAAGCTGTCCGTGAGCGCCCCGCTCGCCGACGCCTTCAAGGCCACCGGGCATCCCTGGTTCGCGGGCTTCATCAGCTTCGGCGCCGCCGTGGGCCTGACGACGGTCTGCATGATCCTGCTCCTCGGCCAGACCCGGGTCTTCTTCGCGATGAGCCGTGACGGACTGCTGCCGCGCTTCTTCTCCCACGTCCACCCGCGGTTCAAGACCCCGCACCGGCCGACCATCCTGCTCGGCGTCCTGATCGCGATCCTGGCCGGCTTCACCAGCCTCAGCGAGCTGGCCGAGCTGGTGAACATCGGCACCCTGTTCGCCTTCGTGGTCGTGGCGATCGGGGTGATCATCCTGCGCAGGTCCCGCCCCGAACTGCCCCGGGCGTTCCGCACCCCGTGGGTGCCGTTCCTGCCGATCCTGTCGGTGTGCGCCTCGCTGTGGCTGATGCTCAACCTGCCCGCCGAGACCTGGCTGCGGTTCGGCATCTGGATGGTCATCGGGTTCGTCGTGTACTTCCTCTACGGCCGCTCGCACAGTCTTCTCGGACGACGCCAGGCGGCATCCGCCGACGGGTCCCACGAGCCGGGCCGCGGCGACACGGCGTAACGGTCGCGCGGGCCTGCCCCGCCCGGTCCACGGGGCCGGCCCGCGCGATCGCACGGGCCGGCTCCGGTGCCGTCCGCCTCAGTCCCGTACCGAGCGCGGGCCGGTCACGTCCGCGCCCAGTTCCGTCACCCGGCGGCGCAGCTCGCGGTCGGCCGTGACGACCAGGCGGGAGCGTTGCGCCGCCCCGGCCACCAGCTCGACGATGCGGTCGTCCCCGCTGCCGGGAGCCGCCTCCACCCGTACGCCGGGCACCGGCTCCACCCCGCGGGCCGCGCCCTCCACGACGAGGACGATCTCCTGGGCCCCGTAGTGCCCCGGCAGCCCGTCGGCGGCCAGCCGGTCGCGCAGCCGCTCCGCGGCCCCGCGCCGGTCCCGCCACCAACCGTCGGGCACCGACCCGACGACGTTCGCGGCGTCGACGATCACGAGCAGCGCGGCGTTGTCGTCCATGGGCCCAGAGTCGCACGGACGGCTCCCCGGGTGTGACCCTCGCGCAGGCGACGTGAAGGGTCCGGCATAAAGTGATCGGGTGAACGGCGACTGGCTCATACGCGGCCGCGACGGGCGGCTCGGTGTCTATCTGGTGTCGGACGACGCCGTCCTGTGCCGGGCGGAACGTACCCCGGGCGGGACCTGGGAGGCCCCACGCAGGGTGGGCGGCGACCAGAAGGTGTACCCGGCTCCGGCCGTCGGCCAGGGCGCCGACGGCTACGCCCACCTGGCGTCCTGGCGGCCCACGGTGAAGGGGGAGGCGGGGCTGGTGCACTCCGCGCACTTCCGGCCGCACCTCTCCGCCCTCGACTGGACACCCATCGGTCATCCCAACAAGAAGGGCGACCGCACCGGCACGCCCGCCGTCGCGGTGGACGCCCAGGGACGGGCGCACGTCTTCGCCCGCAACATCGGCACGGGACTGTGCATGGTCGCCCAGAAGGAGAAGGGCGGCTGGGACCCGTGGCGCGACCTGAAGGGTCAGGGGGTCGAGGGGCCGCCGATCGCGGTGACGGGGGAGTCCGGCCGCGTCCAGGTCTACGCGGCCGTCTCCGGTGGGATCCTGCACTGGCGCCAGGAGGCGCCGGGCACCCAGCCGGTGCTGCAGGAGCCCCTCAAGACACCGGTCAGGCCCCGCACCCTCCGGGCGCTGGCCACCTCCCCGGAGCACACCACCCTCTTCTACACCGACGACTGCGGTGACGTGTGCGCGTGGCGTCCCGGCACCGACCCCGTGCCCGTGCTCGCCGCCGCCGGACCCGGTCCGGTCGCCGCGATCCGTACCGAACTCGACGGTCACGACTGCACGTTGCTCGCCCAGCGCTCCGCGAGCGGCCGGGTCGCCTTCGCGGCGTATCCGACCGAACGGGAGTCGGCCGGCGCCTGGTGGGCCGAGTCGGGCCCCCAACTCCCCGACGACGCCGTGGTGGCGCTCGCCAAGGACCACGAGGACCGGGTGGTCGCGGCGGCCCTGTCCCCGTCGACCGGCCTGCTCCAGCTCACCCGCCGCAAGGACGAGCCCGGCCTGGCCCTGATGGCCTGGCGGACGGTCTGACGCCGAACAGCGCAGGCAGTCGAACGACCCGCCGAGGAAGGCGACCGCCGCGCCGGACGGAAGGCGCGGCTCGCCGGGGCCGGGCAGAGCGACGCAATCGCAGGAAAGAGGGCCTCCGCCGGTGGCGGAGGCCCTCTTCACGTCCGCAGACGCAGGACGGCTACAGCGGTGACGACGGTTACGCCGGAACCGAGGCCACGCCCGGTGCCAGGAACTTCTTGCCGTTCACCCGCTCGGAGACACCCTCGCGGTCCAGGTACGGCGTGATGCCGCCCAGGTGGAAGGGCCAGCCGGCGCCCGTGATCAGGCAGAGGTCGATGTCCTGCGCCTCGGCGACGACACCCTCGTCGAGCATGAGCCCGATCTCCTGCGCCACCGCGTCCAGGACGCGCGCCCGCACCTGCTCCTCGGTCAGGACGGTGTCGCCCTGCTGCAGAAGCGCGGAGACCTCGGGGTCGAGCTCGGGCTTGCCGCTGTCGTAGACGTAGAAACCGCGCTTGCCCGCCTTGACGACGGCCGCGAGGTTCGCGGAGACCGTGAAACGGTCCGGGAACGCCCGGTTGAGTGTTTCCGAGACGTGCAGACCGATCGCCGGACCGACCAGCTCGAGGAGCACCAGCGGGGACATCGGCAGGCCGAGCGGTTCCACCGCCTTTTCCGCCACCTCGACCGGGGTGCCCTCGTCGATGACGTTCTGCACCTCGCCCATGAAACGGGTGAGAATGCGGTTCACGACGAACGCCGGGGCGTCCTTCACCAGAACGGCCGTCTTCTTCAGCTTCTTGGCGACGGCGAAGGCGGTGGCCAGCGAGGCGTCGTCGGTCTGCTCGCCCCGGACGATCTCGAGGAGCGGCAGGATCGCGACCGGGTTGAAGAAGTGGAAGCCCACGACCCGCTCGGGGTTCTTCAGCTTCGACGCCATCTCGGAGACCGACAGCGAGGAGGTGTTCGTGGCGAGGATCGCGTGCGCCGGGGCGACCGCCTCGACCTCCGCGAACACCTGCTGCTTGACGCCGATCTCCTCGAACACGGCCTCGATGATGAAGTCCGCGTCGGCGAAGCCCTCGGCCTTGTCCAGGACACCGCTCACCAGGGCCTTCAGGCGGTTGGCCTTGTCCTGGTTGACGCGGCCCTTGCCGAGCAGCTTCTCGATCTCGGCGTGGACGTAGCCCACACCCTTGTCGACGCGCTCCTGGTCGATGTCGGTCAGCACGACCGGCACCTCGAGACGGCGCAGGAACAGCAGCGCGAGCTGCGAGGCCATCAGGCCGGCGCCCACGACGCCGACCTTGGTGACCGGACGCGCCAGGGACTTGTCCGGGGCGCCGGCCGGGCGCTTGCCACGCTTTTGCACCAGGTTGAACGCGTAGATGCCGGCGCGCAGTTCGCCACCCATGATCAGGTCGGCGAGCGCGACGTCCTCGGCGTCGTAGCCCTGCTGAAGGTCGCCGTTCTTGGCGGCGGCGATGATGTCGAGGGCGCGGTAGGCGGCCGGGGCCGCGCCGTGCACCTTGCCGTCCGCGACGAACCGGCCGCGCGCGACGGCCTGGTCCCAGGCCTCACCGCGGTCGATCACCGGGCGGTCGACGACGATCTCGCCCTTGAGGACGGACGCCGTCCAGAGCAGCGACTGCTCCAGGAAGTCCGCACCCTCGAACAGGGCGTCGGCGATGCCCAGTTCGTAGACCTGCACACCCTTGAGCTGCTTGTTCTGGTTGAGCGAGTTCTCGATGATCACCGAGACGGCCTTGTCGGCGCCGATCAGGTTCGGCAGCAGCGTGCAGCCGCCCCAGCCCGGGACCAGACCGAGGAAGACCTCGGGCAGCGAGAAGGCCGGCAGCGCCGCGGACACCGTGCGGTACTTGCAGTGCAGGCCGACCTCGACGCCGCCGCCCATCGCCGCGCCGTTGTAGTACGCGAAGGTCGGGACCGCGAGGCCGGACAGGCGCTTGAAGACCTCGTGGCCGCCCTTGCCGATGGCGAGCGCGTCCTTGTGCTCCTTGAGGAGCTCGACGCCCTTGAGGTCCGCGCCGACGGCGAAGATGAACGGCTTGCCGGTGACGCCGACACCGACGATCTCGCCGGCCGCCGCCTCCTTCTCGACCTGGTCGATCGCGGAGTCGAGGTTCGCGAGGGACTGCGGGCCGAAGGTGGTCGGCTTGGTGTGGTCGAAACCGTTGTCCAGCGTGATCAGGGCGAAGCGCCCGGCGCCGAACGGCAGGTCCAGGTGACGGACGTGCGCCTGGGTGACGACCTCGTCCGGGAACAGCTCGGCCGCGCCCTTCAGGAGTTCGGTGGTGCTCACTTGTCGCCTCCGGCGGACTCGAAGTGCGGGTTCTCCCAGATGACGGTGGCGCCCATGCCGAAGCCGACACACATGGTGGTCAGGCCGTAGCGGACGTCCGGCTGCTCCTCGAACTGGCGGGCCAGCTGCGTCATCAGACGGACGCCGGAGGAGGCCAGCGGGTGGCCGAAGGCGATCGCGCCGCCGTACTGGTTGACGCGCTCGTCGTCGTCCGCGATGCCGTAGTGGTCGAGGAAGGCCAGCACCTGGACGGCGAAGGCCTCGTTGATCTCGAAGAGACCGATGTCGGAGATGGACAGGCCGGCCTGCGCCAGAGCCTTCTCCGTGGCCGGGATCGGGCCGTAGCCCATGACCTCCGGCTCGACACCCGCGAAGGAGTACGCGACGAGGCGCATCTTGACCGGCAGGCCGTGCTCGCGGGCGAAGTCCTCGGACGCGATGAGGGAAGCGGTTGCACCGTCGTTCAGACCGGCCGCGTTACCGGCCGTTACCCGGCCGTGGACACGGAACGGGGTCTTGAGACCGGAAAGGTTTTCCAGCGTCGTTCCCGGGCGCATCGGCTCGTCGGCGGTGACCAGGCCCCAGCCCGTCTCACCGGCGTCCGGGTTGGTGCGGCGGACCGAGACCGGCACCAGGTCGGCCTGGATCTTGCCGTTCGCGTAGGCCTTGGCGGCCTTCTCCTGCGAGCGCACGGCGTACTCGTCGGCACGCTGCTTGGTGATCTGCGGGTAGCGGTCGTGCAGGTTCTCCGCGGTCATGCCCATGAACAGGGCGGACTCGTCGACCAGCTTCTCGCTGACGAACCGCGGGTTGGGGTCCACGCCCTCGCCCATCGGGTGGCGGCCCATGTGCTCGACACCGCCGGCGATGGCGACGTCGTAGGCGCCGAAGGCGACGGAGCCGGCGACCGCGGTGACGGCCGTCAGAGCGCCCGCGCACATGCGGTCGATGGAGTAGCCGGGTACGGAGGTCGGCAGACCGGCCAGGATGCCGGCGGTACGGCCGAGGGTCAGGCCCTGGTCGCCGATCTGCGTGGTCGCGGCGATGGCGACCTCGTCGATCTTCTTCGGGTCGAGACCGGGGTTGCGGCGCAGCAGCTCCCGGATCGCCTTCACGACGAGGTCGTCGGCCCGGGTCTCGTGGTAGATGCCCTTCGGGCCCGCCTTGCCGAACGGGGTACGGACGCCGTCGACGAAGACGACGTCCCTGACGGTACGAGGCACGATGGCTCTCCTCCAGGTGCGGGATGGCACTGCTGCGACACGCAAGCGCTGAGCGCGCGCTCAGGACCCATGCTACTTGTGGGTAACGTGGCTGCCCAGTCCCGGAGGGCCAAGCGGCGAACGTCACACCCGGGACGGGGTCGAGGTCACCCTCGCGCTCAGCCCCGCGGCGGCGCCGTCGAGCCCCGTGGTGTCAGCACCGGCGTCGGCACCGGATGCGATCCGGGACCCGGCCCGGTGATCACGCCGAACAGCGTCCGCGCCGCCTCCGCGCCGAAACCGTGCACGTCATGGCTCATCGCGGAGAGCGTCGGATGGGTGAGCCGGCACAGCTGGGAGTCGTCCCAGGCGAGGAGCGAGACATCGCCCGGCACACCGAGCCCCATCTCGGCCGCCACGGCCAGTCCGGCCACCGCCATGATGTCGTTGTCGTAAACGATTGCCGTCGGCCGGTCCGCCGGAGCTGCGGTCAGCATCGACCGGGTCGCCCGCGCCCCCGCCTCCCCGGAGTAGTCCGTGGCGACCTGCCACGCCCCGGCCAGCCCCAGCGTCCGCGCCGCCGCGTCGAAGGCAGCGGTCCGCATCACCGTGTGCCCGAGCGCCGCCGCGCCTCCCACCCGTGCGATCCGCCGGTGCCCGAGCGCCGCGAGATAGCGCACCGCCTCCGTCACCGCCGTCGCGTCGTCGGTCCACACGGACGTCAGGCTCCCGGTCAGCGTGGGGTGCCCCACCGCGACCACGGGCATCCCGAGCCGCTCGGCCGCCGCCACCCGGGGATCGTCGGCCCGGAAGTCGACCAGGATCGAGCCGCCGATCTGCCGCCCCCGCCACCAGGACTCCAGGAGCCCCGCCTCCTCCTCCACGGTGCGCACCAGCCTGAGCAGCAGCGAACAGGAGTGCTCGGTCAGCACGCTCTCCACCCCGGAGACGAACTCCATGTAGAACGGCTCCAGGCCCAGCATCCGGGCGGGCCGGCAGATCGCGAGCCCCACCACGTCCACGCGCGAACTCGACAGCGAGCGTGCCGTGAGGTTCGGTTCCCAGCCGAGCTCCCGTGCCGCCGCGAAGATCCGGTCCCGGGTGGCCTCGGACAGTCCCGGCTTGCGGTTGAAGGCGAGCGACACGGCGCCCTTGGACACGCCGGCGCGCGCCGCCACGTCCTTTATGGTGACGCGGGACGACGGGGAGGCTGTCATCGAGCGGGCTCCTGGCAGTACAGCGCGGCCCGGGCGGCGGCGGCATCGGGAGTCTCCCAGCCCTCGACCCCGATGGTCACCCGTTCCCCGGGCAGCAGGGTCACGAGCCCCCGATCGGCCCGAGCCCCCGGCCCCAGCCGGTCGGCCTGGAGCAGCAGATCCCGTACGAGGGTGCGGGCCGTGACCGTGACGCTCCCCGGGGCCACGGTCACCTCGAACTGCGGTCGCGGATAAGGGATTTCACGGTCGGGCGCGGGGAAGTGCGCGGCCCGCAGCCCTTCCTCGCGCGCGGCCTCGCCCGACCCTGGGGACCCCCACGCGTCGGCCACCAGGAACTCCTTCGCCCCGGCCGGCTCCAGGTCCGTCGGCACCCGCACCTCGTCCACCAGCCGCGCTCCGACCGCCAGTTCCACGCTCGCCGTGCCGAGCACCTCCCCCTCCACGGACATCCGCCGCAACGACAGCGTGCCCGCCCATGGCTCGACCGACTGGTTGACGGCGGCCAACACCAGTTCTCCGCCGCGTACTTGGAAGGTGAGCAGGCGGTCCGCGTAGAGCCGCCGCAACTCGTGGTACAGCGGTTTCTCCCGCCCGTCCCCGTCGATGGCGGCCCAGGACGTCACCGGCCAGCAGTCGTTGAGCTGCCAGACGATCGTCCCCGCGCACACCGGCCAGTGCGACCGCCAGTGCTCGATCCCGGTCGCCACGGCGCGCGCCTGGTTGACCTGCGTGAGGTAGTGCCAGCGGTCGAAATCGTCCCGCGGCAGGGCGAAGTGGCGGGCGAGGCCGCGCTCCAGCTTGCCGTTGCCGTCCTCGGCCTTCTGGTGGTGCAGCATGCCGGGGGAGTCCGCCGCGAGTTCCTCGCCGGGCAGCGCCCGCAGCACAGTCGCGTGGGCGGGCGGTGCCTGCCAGCCGAACTCGGCCACGAATCGCGGCACTTCACTTTGGTACTCGGCGTAGTCCTGCCGGTTCCACACGTCCCACGAGTGATGCGTCCCGTGCGCCGGATCATTGGGATGGTGCTCCCACGAACCCGACCACGGGCTTCCCGCCGTGTACGGCCGTGTCGGATCCAGCTCGGCCACGACACGCGGCAGCACACCCAGGTAGTACCCCTCGCCCCAGGAGTCCCCGCCCAGCCGCTCCTCCCAGCCCCAGTCCCTGAACCCCCACAGATTCTCGTTGTTGCCGTTCCACAACACGAGCGACGGATGCGGCATCAGCCGGACGACGTTCTCGCGGGCCTCCGCCTCCACCTCGCCCCGCAACGGCTGTTCCTCGGGGTAGGCCGCGCACGCGAACGGGAAGTCCTGCCACACCAGCAGCCCCAGTTCGTCGCAGGCGTCGTAGAAGTCCTCACTCTCGTAGATGCCGCCGCCCCAGACCCGGACCAGGTCGACGCCGGCGTCGGCCGCCTGTCGCAACCGCTTCCGGTAACGCTCCCGCGTCACCCGGGACGGAAACACGTCGTCCGGGATCCAGTTCACGCCCCGGGCGAAGAGCCGCTCCCCGTTCACCACAAGGGTGAAACCGGTTCCGTGAGCGTCCGCGGAGGTGTCCAGCACGACGCTGCGGAACCCGACGCGCCGCCGCCAGACATCGAGCGGCGCGCTCCCGTGATGCAGGGTCAACTCGACCTCGTACAACGGTTGCCCGCCGTATCCGCGCGGCCACCACAGCTCGGCGTCCGGCACCTCGACGCGCACGACACCGCTGGTGCCCGTCACCTCGGCGCGCGCCGACCGTCCCGCCACCCGGGCCTCCAGCGTGAGCCCGGCCTCCACCCGGGTCCGCTCCACCTCCACCCGCAACTCGACGACCCCGGCACCCTCTTCGACGGTCACCAGCGGGCGCACCCGGGCGAGCCGCGCCGTCGACCAGCGCTCCACCCGCACCGGCCGCCAGATCCCGGCCGTCACCAGGGTGGGCCCCCAGTCCCAGCCGAACGAGCACGCCATCTTGCGCAGGTACTGGTACGGCTCGGTGTAGGGCGACGGACGGTCACCGACCCTGCCGCGCACGGCCTCCGCCTCGGCGTAGGCCGAGACGAACCGGACCGCCAGCGGCCCCTCGAGCCCCGTCACGTCGAAGCGGTACGAGCGGTGCATGTTCCGCACCCGGCCGAGGCGCTGACCGCTCAGGGTGATCTCCGCGACCGTGTCGAGTCCGTCGAAGACCAGGTCGGTCTGCTCGTGTCCGGACGGGCCGGCCGGCAGCTCCCGCTCGTACGTCCACTCGCGCCGCCCCACCCACGCGACCTCCTTCTCTCCCAGGCCGATGAACGGATCCGGGATCACCCCGGCGGCGAGCAGATCGGTGTGCACACAGCCCGGCACCACGGCCGGGAACGGCTTTCCCTCGTGTCGCAGGTGCCATCCGTCGTCGAGCGGTGAGGCCTCCAGCATGCGCACTCCCTAAACCGGTCAAGCCCACAACTGAGCGCCACTTCTTCATCGTTGGCGGGAATCGGACTTTACCGGTTGAGGAAAGCGCTGCCAGAGTGCCGAATCAGCCAACCCGCTCGTGTTCGACCAACCCGCACGTGCTCGTCCGTCCCGAGAACATCCCGAGAACGGAAGTGATGCACATGAACCGCCGTACAGTCACGGTCCTCGCCACGGCCGCCGCAGGCGCCCTGCTGCTCGCGGGCTGCACCGGCACCGGAGGCAGCGCGAAAGGCGCGGACGCCAAGGCGCCCGACGACCCCGCCGAGGTCAGCGGAACCATCACGGTCCTCACCGTGCGCACCGACCTCGTCCAGGACGGCACGATGAAGAAGTACGCCGCCGAGTTCAACAAGACCTATCCCAAGGTCAAGGTGGAGTTCCAGGCCCTCACCAACTACGAGGCCGAGATCAAGATCCGGATGAACACGGACGACTACGGCGACGTCCTGCTGATCCCGGCGGTCATCAAGAAGAACGACTACCCGAAGTTCTTCGCCTCCCTCGGCACCGCCGCCGAGCGCGGCAAGAAGTACCGCTTCACCGACTTCACCACCGTCGACGGCAAGGTCTACGGCCAGAGCCCGGTCGGTGTGATGCCCGGCTTCGTCTACAACAAGCGGGTCTGGAAGGAGGCGGGGGTCACCGAGTGGCCCACCACCCCGGCCGAGTTCC
This sequence comes from Streptomyces zaehneri, assembly GCF_032248645.1. NCBI lineage: Bacteria > Bacillati > Actinomycetota > Actinomycetes > Kitasatosporales > Streptomycetaceae > Streptomyces > Streptomyces zaehneri. The sequence goes on along the minus strand of NZ_JASTTJ010000026.1, from coordinate 18,780 downwards.
TCGCCGACCTGAAGGCGATCAAGGCGAGGACCGACGCGATCCCCTACTACACCAACTTCGCCGCGCAGTGGCCTCTCACCTCGTGGACGTACGTCGACGGCTCCGTCCACTGCGACCCGCAGGCGACCACGAAGCTCGCGGAGGACGACCCCTGGGCCGAGAACTCCGACCTGCGCGTCGGGGACACCCTGCTGTACGACATCGTCGAGCAGGGCCTCGCCGAGAAGGACCCGACGACCAGCAACTGGGAAGAGTCCAAACCCCGGACGGCCAAGGGCCAGATCGCCACCCAGTGGCTCGGCACCTGGGCGATCATCCAGTTCCAGGACGCCGCGAAGAAGGCCGGCGTGAACCCGGACGACATCGGTTTCATGCCGTTTCCCGCCCAGACGGACGGCACCTTCTGCGCGACGGTCGGCCCCGACTACAACCAGGCCGTGAACGTCCACTCCCCGCACAAGGAGGCGGCCCGCGCCTGGATCGACTGGTTCACCGACAAGTCCGGCTACGACCAGGACAACCTGGCGATCTCCCCGCTCAAGGACGCGCCCATGCCCGAGGTGCTGAAGCCGTACGAGGAGGCCGGCGTCAAGCTCATCGAGCTGGACGACGCGGCGGGCGCGAAGGTCAAGCTGATCGACGACGAGTCCGAGGTCGGCATCTACAAGCCCGAGTACCGCCAGGATCTGGTCGACCTGGCCCGCGGCGCCAAGAAGGGCAGTCTGGACGACTTCCTCGGCGGACTCGGCAAGAAGTGGACCGAGACGCAAGCGACCGTGAGCGACTGATGGCGCACGCGCACACGCACCTCCCGGCGCCCCGCGCCGAGCAGACGAACCCCAAGGCCGCGAAACCGCTGTCGAAACGCGGCGCGCCCGCCCCGGCCCCACGCCGGGCGCGCACCTGGCGGCTGTTGACCCCCTGGCTGTTCCTGCTCGCCCCGCTCGCCCTGCTGATCACCTTCACCTACGCGCCGATCGCCAACATGGTCGCCTACAGCTTCACCGACTGGGACGGCGTGAGCCCCGAACTGCACTACACGGGCGCCGAGAACTACACGGAGATCTTCACCAGGGAGGACCTCTTCCAGGTGTTCTGGGTAAGCGGCTACTACCTGGTTGCCTCGGTGATCCAGATCGTCGCCGCGCTCTACTTCGCGACGATCCTGAGTTTCAGCATCCGTTTCCGGAACTTCTTCAAAGGCGTGCTCTTCTTCCCGTCCCTGGTGAACGGCGTGGCCATCGGTTTCGTCTTCCTCTACTTCTTCCAGGACGGCGGCACCTTCGACACGGTCCTCGGCCTCTTCGGCTATCACACCGACCATGCCTGGCTGGGCACCCCGGCCTCGGCGAACACCTCGCTGGCCGGCGTCTCGATCTGGCGCTACCTCGGCATGAACTTCGTCCTGTTCCTCGGCGCGATCCAGTCGATCCCGGGGGAACTGTACGAGGCGTCCGAACTGGACGGCGCCGGCCGCTGGCACCAGTTCCGCTACGTCATCCTGCCCGGCATCAAGCCGGTGCTGACCCTGACGGTGATCCTGTCCGTCTCCGGTTCCCTCTCGGCCTTCGAGATCCCGTACATCATGACCGGCGGGGCGACCGGTACCGAGACCTTCGTGATCCAGACCGTGAAACTGGCCTTCCAGTTCAACAAGACGGGGCTCGCCTCGGCGGCGGCGGTCGTGCTGCTGCTGATCATCCTGCTGGTGACCTGGGTGCAGCGACGTCTCGTCCCCGACGACAGGGTGGACCTCGTATGACACGCCGTGCCCTGGCCCGTGCCCTCGTGTACCTGTCGCTGATCGCCGCGACGCTGGTCGTCCTGCTCCCGCTGGGCGTCGTACTCCTGACCTCGCTGAAGACCGAGAAGGAGACGGCGAACGGCAGCGGGGCGCTCACACCGCCGCACGACCCGCTCAACTTCCACAACTACGTGACGGCGTTCCAGGACGGCGGCATGCTCACGGCGTTCGGCAACACCGCCTTCATCCTCGTCGTCTCGGTCGGCGGAACCGTGCTCATCGGATCGATGACGGCGTACGCGATCGACCGGTTCACCTTCCGTTTCCGGAAACTGGTGATCGCCCTGTTCCTGGTCGCCGCGCTGGTCCCCGGGGTGACCACCCAGGTGGCCACCTTCCAGATCGTCCACAGCCTCGGCATGTTCGACACCCGCTGGGCCCCGATCGCCCTCTACATGGGTACGGACATCGTCTCGATCTACATTTTCCTGCAGTTCGTGCGGTCGATCCCGATCTCCCTGGACGAGGCCGCCCGCCTCGACGGCGCCAACGCGTTCACGATCTACCGGAAAATCATCTTTCCGCTGCTGAAACCGGCGATCGCGACGGTCGTGATCGTGAAGGGGATCGCCGTCTACAACGACTTCTACATCCCCTTCCTCTACATGCCCTCACAAGATCTTGGCGTGATCTCGACGTCCCTGTTCCGCTTCAAGGGCCCCTACGCCGCCCACTGGGAAACGATCTCGGCAGGAGCGGTGCTGGTCATCCTGCCGACACTGATCGTCTTCCTCGCACTCCAGAAATACATCTACAACGGTTTCATGAGAGGAGCGACGAGGTAACCGCTTGCGCCTCGCACGCCTCCTGCGGCTCGTACTCGGGAACCCCGGTCGGCGGGTCCGTGGCGGTCAGGCACCCTGCCCGGCCAGCGCCGCAGCGAGCACCGGAGCGACCTGCTCCACCTGCCACGGCCGCGCCCCGTACGACGTGAGCGCGTCGGCAACCGCTTCCTCGTCGGCCGCCGGAGGCTCCCAGCAGACCCGGCGCACCGCGTCCGGGGCGATCAGGTTCTCCTGCGGCATGTTCAGCTCCTCGGCCAGCGCGGAGACAGCGGCCCGCGCCGCGGACAGCCGCGCCGCGGCCACGGGGTCCTTGTCCGCCCAGGCCCGCGGCGGCGGCGGGCCCGCCACCGGCTGCCCCGGCTGCGGCAGCTGCGCCTCGCTCAGCGCCTTCGCCCGGTCGACCGCCGCCTGCCACTGCTCCAGCTGCCGCCGGCCCATCCGGTGCCCGAAGCCGTTGAGCGCGGCCAGCGCCTGCACGTTCATCGGAAGCGACAGCGCCGCCTCCACGATGGCCGCGTCCGAAAGCACCTTCCCCGGGGACACGTCCCGCCGCTGCGCGATCCGGTCCCGCGTCTGCCACAGCTCCCGCACGACACCCAGCTGCCGCCGCCGGCGCACCTTGTGCATGCCGGACGTGCGGCGCCACGGGTCCTTGCGGGGCTCGGCCGGCGGGGCCGACGCGATGGCGTCGAACTCCTGGCGGGCCCAGTCCAGCTTGCCCTGCCGGTCCAGCTCCTTCTCCAGCGCGTCGCGCAGGTCGACCAGGAGCTCGACGTCGAGAGCCGCGTACCGCAGCCAGGGGTCGGGCAGCGGCCGGGTGGACCAGTCCACCGCGGAATGGCCCTTCTCGAGGACGAAGCCCAGTACTCCCTCGACCATCGCGCCGAGGCCGACCCGCGGGAATCCGGCGAGCCGTCCGGCCAGCTCGGTGTCGAACAGCCGCGTCGGCACCATGCCTATCTCGCGCAGACACGGCAGGTCCTGGGTGGCCGCGTGCAGCACCCATTCCACGCCGGACAGGGCCTCGCCGAGCGCGGAGAGGTCGGGGCAGCCGACCGGGTCGATCAGCGCGGTGCCGGCGCCCTCGCGACGCAGCTGCACCAGATAGGCGCGCTGTCCGTAGCGGTAGCCGGAGGCACGCTCGGCGTCCACGGCGACGGGGCCGCTGCCGGCGGCGAAGGCGGCGATCACCTCCGCGAGGGCGGCCTCGTCGGCGATCACGGGAGGGATGCCCTCGCGCGGTTCGAGCAAAGGTGTCGGCGCCCCGGAATCAGCTGATCCGCCGTCGTCCGGAGGGGCGCCTCCGGTGGTTCGCAGTGAACTGGCTGCTGCGGTTTCTTGGGCGTCGGTCACCTGTCAAGGGTATCTGTGTATCGACGGCGGCCGCCCACCGAACGATACGTCGGCCGGGGGGGGGGGGGGGGGGGCGCCGGGGGGTCGTAAACCAGTCAGGACGGTGAACGAAGGGGAAGAGGTCGGGAAGAAACCGGGCAGAGACGGGAGAAGCCGGGCCGGGGGTGGTCGGAGTTCCCGGGGGCGACCCCGGGGGCCGGGTGGGGTCTCAGTGGATGATGCCGGTCCGCAGGGCCACCGCGACCATCCCGGCGCGGTCGCCCGTGCCGAGCTTGCGGGCGATGCGGGCGAGGTGGCTCTTGACGGTCAGCGCGGACAGTCCCATCGAGACGCCGATGGCCTTGTTGGACTGGCCTTCGGCGACCAGTCGCAGCACCTCGACCTCGCGGCCGGAGAGCTCGCGGTAGCCGCCCGGGTGACTCGGGGCACCCGGGGGGCGGCGGTGCAGACGGGCGGCGGAGCCCATGGGGACGGCACCGGGCCGGCTGGGGAGGCCGAGGTTGGTGCGGGTGCCGGTGACGACGTAGCCCTTGACACCGCCCGCGAGGGCGTTGCGCACGGCGCCGATGTCGTCGGCGGCGGAGAGGGCGAGCCCGTTGGGCCAGCCCGCGGCGCGGGTCTCCGACAGCAGGGTGAGGCCGGAGCCGTCGGGCAGGTGGACGTCGGCGACGCAGATGTCGCGGGGGTTGCCGATGCGGGGACGAGCCTCCGCGATGGACGAGGCCTCGATGACGTCGCGCACACCGAGCGCCCACAGATGGCGGGTGACGGTGGAGCGGACGCGCGGGTCGGCCACGACCACCATGGCGGTGGGCTTGTTCGGGCGGTAGGCGACCAGGCTTGCGGGCTGCTCGAGGAGAACGGACACCAGGCCTCCTGGGTGGGGGACGGGGGCCGGCTCGCGGGGCTTGTGGGGAGGAAGCCGGGACGAACCGTGCTTTCAAGGTCACAGTCGTCTTCGGCAGCGAACCCGGGGTCCTTTAGAGAATGATCACGATCTAGTGAGTAACAATACGTGCAATTCGGACAAGCGATCGATCATCCGAAGATCGAGTCGGTTTAAGTGGGTGTCTTACGGGATCGAAAATGGCCGTATCGACAAAGAGATGGTCAACGTGACTGGGGCCCCCTGCGCTGCGGCAGCGTCACCACCGACGCGTCCCCCGGACCGGCCGGCGGCAGCCCGGCCACCTGGGCCAGCAGATCGCACCAGGCCGCCAGGTGCGCCCCCGCCTCCGGGACCCCGCCCAGCCCCTCGCGCGGTGTCCAGGAGGCCCTGATCTCGATCTGTGAGGTCGCCGGGCGCTCCGCCAGGCCACCGAAGTAGTGCGAGCTCGCGCGCGTGACGGTCCCGCTCGGCTCGCCGTACGTCAGCCCGCGCGCCTGGAGCGCGCCGGTCAGCCACGACCAGCACACCTCCGGCAGCAGCGGGTCCGCGGCCATCTCCGGCTCCAGTTCGGCCCGGACGAGGGTCACCAGCCGGAACGTTCCGCGCCAGGCGTCGTGTCCGGCCGGGTCGTGCAGCAGCACCAGCCGGCCGTCGGCCAGGTCCTGGTCGCCGTCCACGACCGTCGCCTCCAGCGCGTACGCGAACGGGGCGAGCCGCTTCGGGGCCGGCGTCGGCTCCGCCTCGATCTGCGGCCGCAGCCGGGCCGTCCTCAGCTGGTCGACGGCCGCCCGGAACGGCGGTGGAGCCGACCTGGTCCCATCCGGGTCCCCCTCGTTCGCGTCATCCATCCCGCCAGCGCCGTCCGACAGTCGTCCCTGAGCCGCAGCCATGCGGGGAAGATTAAGGGGAACGGGGCCTTCGCGCAGGGCAAGACACCCGTGCGGGGCTCGCGGACGGGTGCGCGCTGGGCGAACAGGCGCACGGACCGCGCACGGCCGAGGCACACGACGAAGGCGGGGCGCGGGCAGAGCGTGGGCGCGGCAGGGGGCGGCCTCACGGCCTCCGGAGCCGTGCGAGACTTGCCGTCGTGAGTGCGAACGAGAGCCCGGCGGGCCGGAAGCCGACAGCGACCTACGACAGTGCCTTCCTGAAGGCGTGCAGGCGTGAACCGGTGCCGCACACGCCCGTGTGGTTCATGCGACAGGCCGGGCGCTCCCTGCCGGAGTACCGCAAGGTCCGCGAGGGCATTCCGATGCTCGAGTCCTGCATGCGGCCCGAGCTGGTCACCGAGATCACCCTCCAGCCGGTGCGCCGGCACGACGTGGACGCGGCGATCTACTTCAGCGACATCGTCGTCCCGCTCAAGGCCATCGGAATCGACCTCGACATCAAGCCGGGCGTCGGCCCGGTCGTCGAGCGCCCGGTCCGCACCCGCGCCGACCTCGCCCAGCTGCGCGACCTCACCCCCGAGGACGTCTCCTACGTGACCGAGGCCATCGGTCTGCTGACCGCCGAACTCGGCGCCACCCCCCTCATCGGATTCGCGGGCGCTCCTTTCACCCTCGCGAGCTACCTCGTCGAGGGCGGACCGTCCCGCACGTACGAGAACGCCAAGGCGATGATGTACGGCGACCCCGAGCTCTGGGCCGACCTGCTCGACCGCCTCGCGGAGATCACCTCCGCCTTCCTGAAGGTGCAGATCGAGGCCGGCGCCAGCGCCGTCCAGCTCTTCGACTCCTGGGCCGGCGCGCTCGCCCCGACCGACTACCGCCGCTCCGTGCTGCCCGCCTCCGCGAAGGTCTTCCGCGCGGTCGAGGGGTACGGCGTCCCGCGCATCCACTTCGGAGTGGGCACCGGCGAGCTGCTCCAGCTGATGGGCGAGGCCGGGGCGGACGTCGTCGGCGTCGACTGGCGCGTCCCGCTCGACGAGGCCGCCCGCCGGGTCGGCCCCGGCAAGGCGCTCCAGGGCAACCTCGACCCGACCGTCCTGTTCGCCGGCGCCGAGGCCGTCGAGGCCAAGGCCCGCGAGGTCCTCGACACGGCGGCCGGCCTCGAGGGCCACGTCTTCAACCTCGGCCACGGCGTCATGCCGTCCACCGACCCGGACGCGCTCACCCGCCTCGTCGAGTACGTCCACACGCAGACCGCGCGCTGACCCCTCTCACCAGATCTCACCAGGTGTGCCGGGGGCGCGCCCGTCTGCCGAACAGCAGACCGCGCGGCTCCGGCGGCGGGGGCGTGCCCGGCTTGAGCGGCCAGGCGAGCACCATGCCGGCGAGGAAGCCGACGACGTGCGCCGCGTACGCCACGGTGCCCGCGCCGGAGACGCCCTCCCCGGAGGAGTACACCGCCTGCAGCACGAACCAGAAGCCCAGCACCAGCCAGGCCGGCAGCCGCAGCGGCAGAAACACCAGAAACGGCACGAGCACCCACACCCTGGCCTTCGGATACAGCACCAGATAGGCGCCCAGCACCCCGGCTATCGCCCCCGAAGCGCCGATCAGCGGATCGGTCGAGTCGGCGTTGACCAGGGCGAACCCGTACGACGCCGCGTACCCGCAGGCGGCGTAGAAGAGCGCGAAGCGGACGTGCCCCATGCGGTCCTCGATGTTGTTGCCGAAGATCAGCAGGAACAGCATGTTGCCCAGCAGGTGCAGCCAGCCGCCGTGCAGGAACATCGCGCTCAGCACGCTCAGCGCGGGCGACTTCTCGTAGCCCGGCGGAGCCAGCGCACAGCCCGCGCCGCGCACGTCGCCGGTGGGGACGAGCTGGGGGAGCTGATGGTGGATCAACTCCCTCGGCACGGCGGCGTAATGCTCCAGGAAGGCGTGCAGGTGACACGTCTGGGCCAGGCTGCTGTCGCCCGCCGTGGAGCCGGACAGGCCGGGCATGAACAGGAAGACGAAGACGTTCGCCGCGATGAGGGCGTACGTCACCACCGGGGTGCGGCGTACGGGATTCACGTCATGGACGGGGATGACCACAAGGAAGTTCTGCCCCCGATCCGTTCGACGAACCGGTGAACGGGGATCCCCACGGGCGCGTATGAACCGTCAACTGCTCGCGGCACGAGGAAGGCGGGCCGCGGGGACGACGTGAGGAACAGGCGATGAACGACAGAGTTACTCCCCCCATGCACGCCACTCCCGACGGCGAGGCGGAGATTTCCCTGGTGATCCGGCTGCCCTGGGAGGACGTGGCACGGCTCGGACAGGAGGCCGGGCGGCTCGCCGCGCAGATGCAGCGGCCGGTGACGCTGGACGAGGCTGTCAGCAGCCGTCTGCGGTCGCGGCCGGCACCCGCGGCGCACGCGAAGCCCGCGGAGCAGCCGGCCGCGGCGGCGGTCTCCGCGCTGCCGCGACTGAGTGGAACCGCTTGAGCAACATTGCGGGATCCGGTTGAGCTGCGGGAACCGGTTGAGCAACATTGCGGAGTCCGGGCGCGCGAGGCCCGGGTGCGCGGGGGCCGGTGGCGCGGCTCCCCGCGCCGCTCGGGCCGGTCGCCCCGGCACCGGGCCCGGCTAGAAGCCGCGAACCTTCGCCGAGGCCTTCCTCGCCGCCACCAGTACGGGATCCCACACCGGTGAGAACGGCGGCGCGTACCCGAGGTCCAGGGCCGTCATCTGTTCCACCGTCATCCCGGCCGTCAACGCCACCGCCGCGATGTCGACGCGTTTGCCCGCGCCCTCCCGCCCGACGATCTGGAGGCCCAGCAGACGGCCCGTCCTTCGCTCGGCGAGCATCTTGACCGTCATGGGGGAGGCACCGGGGTAGTAGCCGGCCCGGCTGGTCGACTCGATGGTGACCGCTTCGAACCGGAGGCCGACGCGACGGGCGTCCTTCTCACGGAGCCCCGTGCGGGCGATCTCCAGATCGCACACCTTGCTGACGGCCGTGCCGACCACCCCGGGGAACGTGGCGTACCCGCCCCCGACGTTGGTGCCGATGACCTGGCCGTGCTTGTTCGCATGCGTGCCCAGGGCGACATGGCGCTCCTGGCCGGAGACCAGGTCCAGGACCTCGACGCAGTCACCGCCGGCCCAGACGGTCCCGTCGGCGAGGGGCCCGCGCACCCGCATCGCCAGGTCCGTGAGGAGCCCGCCGTGCGTGCCCAGGGGCAGGCCCGCGGCCTTCGCGAGCCCGGTCTCCGGGCGGACCCCGATGCCCAGCACCACCACGTCCGCCGGATACTCGGCGTCCTCGGTGACCACCGCCCGTACGTGACCGTCCCCGGCGGTGCGCAGCGCGGTGACCTCGGTGTCGTTCACCATGGTGATGCCCAGGCCCTCCATGGCCCGGCGCACCAGCCGCCCCATGTCCGGGTCGAGGGTCGACATCGGCTCGCTGCCCCGGTTGACGACCGTCACCTCGAAGCCGCGCTTGATGAGCGCCTCGGCCATCTCCACGCCGATGTAGCCCGCCCCCACGACCACGGCCCGCTTCCCCCGCGCGCGTGCCAGCGCGTCGATCAGCGCCTGACCGTCGTCCAGGGTCTGCACCCCGTGCACGCCCTCCGCGTCCACGCCCGGCAGGTCCGGCCGGATCGGGCGGGCCCCGGTCGCGATGACGAGCTTGTCGTACGACGTCCAGGACTGGGCCCCGCGATCCAGCGCACGCGCGCGTACCCGCCGCCCCGCGACGTCGATCTCCGTGACCTCCGTGCGCAGCCGCAGGTCGATCCCCCGCGCGCGGTGTTCCTCGGGTGTGCGGGCGATCAGATCGTCCCGCCCGGTGACGTCACCGCCCACCCAGTACGGGATGCCGCATGCCGAGAAGGACGTGAAGTGACCGCGCTCGAAGGCCACGATCTCCAGCTCCCCGGGGCCCTTGAGACGGCGGGCCTGGGACGCCGCGGACATACCCGCGGCGTCCCCGCCGATCACCACCAGTCGCTCGATGCTCATACGAACACGCTACGGGGGACTCGCAGTTCAGCGCTGCTCGGGCTCGCCCGTCCCGGCCTCGGTCTGCCCGGCTCCGGTCTGCCCGGCTCCGGTCTGCCGGGCCTGCGCCTGCGCGGCCCCGGTCTGCCCGGGCACGCCCAACCGGGCCCAGCTCGCCTCCGCCGCCCTGCGGCGCGGTCGCACCAGCCGCAGCCACGCCAGCACGAGCAGGACCCCCACCGCGAGGAACGGCAGCACCGCACCGAACACGACGGCGATCCAGCGCAGCATCGTCACGAACGCGTCCCAGCCGCCCGCCAGCGCGTCCACGAACCCGGGATCGTCGTCCTCGGCGGCCGGGACGACCGGCTTCTCCGACAGGGTCAGCGTGACGGTCGCCAGGCTCGTGCGGTCCTTCAGCGAGGCCTGCTGGGCGAGCAGCGCCTCCAGGTCGGACTCCCGGCTGCTCAACTCGCCCTCCAGGGTGACCACGTCGCTCAGCTTGGTGGCCCGGTCCATCAGCTCGCGGACCCGGGCGACGCTGGCGCGCTGCGAGGTGATGCGGCTCTCGACGTCGACGACCTGGTCGGTGACGTCCTGGGCCTTCGCCGTGCGCTCCAGGAGCTTGCCCGCGCCCTGCAGGGCGGCCAGGACGTCGTCGTACTTCCCGACGGGCACCCGCAGCACCACCCGGGTCCGCTCGGCGCCGTCCCCGTCCCGGACGGTCGTCTCGTCGCCGACGTAGCCGCCCGCGTTCTCGGTGGTCGCGCGCGCCTCGTCCAGGGCCTTCGGCACGTCCTTGACCTGCACGGTCAGGGAGGCGGTGCGGATGATGCGGTTGACGGTGAGGTCGGGTGCCGAGGTGGCCTTCGAGCCGCTCGCGCCCGCGCCCTCCTTGGCGTCCTGCGCGGCGTCCACGTCACCGGCGCCGGCCTCCCCGACGGCGGCCTTGTCGGCCGTGCTGTCCGCGCCCGAGTCGGCGGCGCCGCTGCATCCGGCGAGCGCGAGGGCCGCGGCCAGCAGGATCCCGGCCAGGGCGTGGGAGGGCCGTGCTGAACGTCGTGTGCGCATGTGGGTGTACCCCCGAGACGGTGACAACTCTGACGCTCCTACGACGCCCGGGCGGGCCGGGAAGTTGGCGCGGGTCGGTTCCGAACAGGTCACGGTCGGGACGCGGGGAGGACACCGGGCCGCGACGGGGGGTGTCAGTGTGGTCTGAGAGAGTGGACACATGAGCTCAACGGGTACGGGTACGGGCACGGGTACGGGCCGGCATGTCGTCGTCGTCGGAGCCGGGATCGCCGGGCTGGCCGCCGCCCACCGGCTGCTGGAGCGCGGGGCGCGGGTGACCGTCCTCGAGGCCTCAGACCGGGTGGGAGGCAAGCTGCTGCCCGGTGAGATCGCGGGCGTGCGCGTGGACTTCGGCGCCGAGTCGATGCTCGCCCGCCGGCCCGAGGCGGTCGCCCTCGCGCGCGAGGTGGGCCTCTCCGACCGCCTCCAGCCGCCGGCCACCGCGACGGCCTCGATCTGGACCCGCGGCGCGCTGCGCCCCATGCCCAAGGGACACGTCATGGGCGTGCCCGGCACGGCGGCCGCCCTCGCCGGAGTCCTCTCCGACGAGGGACTCGCCCGCATCGAGCGCGACGCCGACCTGCCCCGCACCGAGGTCGGGGACGACGTGGCCGTCGGGGAGTACGTGGCGGCGCGCCTGGGCCGCGAGGTCGTCGACCGCATCGTCGAACCGCTCCTCGGCGGGGTGTACGCCGGTGACGCCTACCGGATCTCGATGCGCTCCGCCGTCCCGCAGCTCTACCAGGCGGCCCTCACCCACACCTCTTTGACGGAGGCCGTTCGCGAGATCCAGGCCAAGGCCGCCGCCGACCAGCAGACCGGCCCGGTGTTCATGGGCCTCGAAGGCGGTGTGGGGTCCCTGCCGCTCGCGGTCGCCGAGTCCGTTCAGGCCCGCGGCGGCGAGATCCACACGCGCGTACCCGTGACCGGACTCCGCCGCGCGCCCGGCGGAGGCTGGCAGGTCATCACGGGGGAGCGGGTGCTGCCCGCCGACGCCGTGGTCGTCGCCGTGCCCGCGCCGGCCGCCGCCGCGCTGCTGGCCGCCGAGTCCCCCGGGGCCGCCGCCGCACTGCGCACGGTGGAGTACGCATCCATGGCCCTGGTCACCCTCGCCTACCGGCGCGCCGACACCGCCGACGCCCTGCCCGACGGCAGCGGTTTCCTCGTCCCGCCGGTCGACGGACGCACCATCAAGGCGTCCACCTTCGCCTCCCGGAAGTGGGGCTGGATCGCCGACGAGGCCCCGGACACGGTCGTGCTGCGCACCTCCGTGGGGCGATACGGCGAGACGGAGATCCTGGGCCGCGAGGACGCCGACCTCGTCGACGTCTCCCGGCACGACCTGCGCGCGGCCACGGGCCTGGACGCCACGCCCCTCGAAACCCGCGTAACCCGCTGGACGGACGGTCTGCCGCAGTACCCGGTCGGCCACCACGCGCGCGTGGCCCGCATCCGCGAGCACGTCGCCGAACTCCCCGGCCTCGCGGTCTGCGGCGCCCCCTACGACGGCGTGGGTATCCCGGCCTGCGTCGCGAGCGCGTACGCGGCGGTCGACCAGCTCGGCGGGGACCTGAGCGCCGCACGGGAGCTCGCGGCCCACCCGGTGCAGAGTCTGCACGGCGGAGCGGGAGAATGAGAGCCATGAGTGACGACGCCCCCACCACCGAGTCCGGCAGGGTCCCGAACAAGGGCAAGCTGGCCAAGGACCTCAACGAGGTCATCCGCTACACGCTGTGGTCCGTCTTCAAGCTGAAGGACGTGCTGCCCGAGGACCGCGCGGGTTACGCCGAAGAGGTCCAGGAGCTGTTCGACCAGCTCGCCGCCAAGGACGTGACGATCCGCGGCACCTACGACGTGTCCGGCCTGCGCGCCGACGCCGACGTCATGATCTGGTGGCACGCCGAGACCGCCGACCAGCTCCAGGAGGCGTACAACCTCTTCCGCCGTACGAAGCTGGGCCGCGCCCTGGAGCCGGTCTGGTCGAACATGGCGCTGCACCGCCCCGCCGAGTTCAACCGCTCGCACGTCCCGGCGTTCCTCGCCGACGAGACGCCCCGCAACTACGTGAGCGTCTACCCCTTCGTGCGCTCCTACGACTGGTACCTGCTGCCCGACGAGGACCGTCGGCGCATGCTCGCCGACCACGGCAAGATGGCCCGCGGCTACCCGGACGTCCGCGCCAACACCGTCGCCTCGTTCTCGCTGGGCGACTACGAGTGGATCCTGGCCTTCGAGGCCGACGAGCTGTACCGCATCGTCGACCTCATGCGCCACCTGCGCGCCTCGGAGGCCCGCATGCACGTCCGCGAGGAGGTCCCGTTCTACACGGGCCGTCGCAAGGACCTCACGGAACTCGTCGCGGGCCTCGCCTGATCAGCGCCCCGGCCGGGCGGCGCGCTCCGCGGGAGCGACGGCCGGCTCGGGTTCCGGGTGCGGTGCGCAGGCCGCGCGCCGCACCGGGAGCCTGCCCTCCAGCAGGTACGCCTCCAGGTGGCCGTTGACGCACCGGTTCGGGCCGCCCGCGATGCCGTGCGTGCCGGCGTCCCGCTCGGTCACCAGCACCGAGCCCGTCAGCCGCCGGTGCATCTCCAGCGCCCCGGCATAGGGCGCCGCCGCGTCCCGCTCGGCGGCCAGGATCAGCGTCGGCGGCAGCTCGCCCGGACCGGTCCGCACGTCGACCGGCTGCTGCCGGGGCGCGGGCCAGTACGCGCACGGCAGGTTCGCCCACACGTTGTCCCACGTCTCGAACGGCGCGACGCGCGCCAGCCGCGTGTTGTCGCGGTCCCAGACCCTCCAGTCCGTCGGCCAGGGCCCGTCGTTGCACTCCACGGCCGTGTACACGGCATTGGCGTTCTCCGCCTCCGCGGCGGCCTCCCGCACCGGCCCGGCCTGCGCGATCAGCTGCTTGGGATCACCCTTCAGGTAATCCGACAGCGCCTGTGCCCGGGCGGGCCAGTAGTCGTCGTAGTACCCGGCCTGCAGGAACGAGCCCTGGAGCTGTCCAGGACCCACCTTCCCGCCGGCCGGCTCCGCGGCCAGCCGGCCGCGCGCCCGCTCGTAGCTGGTCAGCACCGCCTCCGCCGTCTTGCCGAGGCCGTACACGTCGTCGTGCCGCGCGATCCACTCCCGGAAGTCCGCCCAGCGGCTCTCGAACGCCGCCGACTGGTCGAGGTTGTTGCGGTACCAGATCTGCGCCGGGTCCGGGTTCACGGCCGCGTCGAACACCATCCGCCGTACGTGGGAGGGGAACAGCGTCGCGTAGACCGCACCGAAGTAGGTGCCGTACGACGCCCCCATGAACGTCAGCCGCTCCTCGCCGAGCGCGGCGCGCAGCACGTCGAGGTCGCGGGCGTTGTTGAGCGAGTTGTAGTGCCGCAGGGCGCTGCCCGACCGCTTCGCACAGCCCAGTGCGTACGCCTTCGCCTGCGCGACGCGCTCCCGCTTGTACGACTCCGAGGGGTGGTCCGGGGCGGGCACGGGGCCCTTGAAGAAGCGCTTGGGATCCTGACAGGACAGCGGCGCCGAACGGCCGACCCCGCGCGGCTCGTAGCCGACGAGGTCGTAGGCCGCCCCGATGCGCTTCCACTCCGGCAGCAGCCCGATCAGCGGGAAGTACAGGCCCGAGCCGCCGGGACCGCCCGGATTGAAGACCAGCGCGCCCTGGCGGGGCACCCGGCGCTTGCTGTTGTGCGGGTCCCGGTGGGTGGCCCGCACCCGGCTGACGGTGAGCTCGATCAGCCTGCCGTTCGGGGCCGCGTAGTCGAGCGGGACGGAGACCGTGCCGCACTGCATGCTGCCGGGCAGGTCCTGCGCCTTGGAGCACTTCCCGAAGTCGACGCCCTTCGCCGCGGCCCGCGCGGCGGTCAGCGCGACACCGGGCGAGCCGGACAGGCCGCCGGTGTTCGGGGCGCCGCCCGCCGGGACGGCGGAGAGGGCGGTCAGCAGGAGGGCTCCTGCGGCCGAGTGGAGGGCTGCGGCTCTCATCAGGGTGTCCCTTCGGTGCACGGCGGCGACACAAGGGATGGTTGGTTCGACCGTGGGGGAAGGCAAGCACCATCGACGGGTGTCGGCGCCAATGCCCCTTGTGCGCCCCCCCGGTGGTCGAGCGCGCCCTGCCTCAGTCCCGCCCGTACTGCTCACGATGAGCGAAGGCCGCCCGCAGGTCCGGCTCGCCCACCGCGCGGATCCCGCGTACCGCGACGGAGGTCAGATAGGTACGGTCGTCCCCCGTGCCGCCGGTGTGCCGCGCCAGTGCGCCCAGCAGCCGCTGCCCGGCCGGGGAGGCCCAGCGCGAGTACGGATGCACCTCAACCCGCGCTACGGCGAGGCAGCTCAGCGTG
This sequence comes from Streptomyces zaehneri, assembly GCF_032248645.1. Taxonomy (NCBI): domain Bacteria; kingdom Bacillati; phylum Actinomycetota; class Actinomycetes; order Kitasatosporales; family Streptomycetaceae; genus Streptomyces; species Streptomyces zaehneri. The sequence goes on along the minus strand of NZ_JASTTJ010000026.1, from coordinate 3,656 downwards.
AGCGCCAGGGGCAGCGCGAACCAGAGCGCGACGAGGTTGCGGGGCAGGTCCGGGGTGGCGGGGACCAGCAGTGCGGCGGCGCCCAGTACGAGGACGGCCACGGCGGCGGCCCGTACCTGCCGCACCCCGGCCGCGACCGTCGTACGGGCCCCGTCGGGCACCGCGAGACCGGCGCGGACCAGCCGGTCGGCGAGACCGCCCACCGCCTCCGCGGCGGCCGCGGCCGCCCGCGCCGGGGCGATCCGGGACTGGCCCTCGGGCCCGATGGCCCCTATGACCGACCGCTCCATATCGTCCCGCCCGCGCGGGTCCACCACAGTCGCCCAGCCCGTGCGGGCGAGCACCAGCCGCCGCTGCCGCGCCATGGAGACCATGGTCAGGTCGGCGACCCTGCCCGGACCGCCGGACAGGAAGGCCGCCTCGTAGAGCGTCAGATCATGTCCCCGGCCCGCGTTCTCGTCGACGTCCGCCGCCCGGACGGCGGCCAGGCACAGCCGTGTGCACGCCGCACCCGCGACGGCCCATGCCAGCAGCAGGAGAAGCACCCAGACCATGTGGCGTTTCTATGCCATGTGCACCGAGAAACACCATGCCCTGTTCACCATCCGGACCGAGCGTTGTGGGTATGTGACGTTCCGCTTGCCCGGCCCCGTCCTCGGAAACTCGCCCCGTCCTCGAAAGCTCGCCCGGTCCTCGGAAACTCGCCCCGTCCTCGGAAACTTGCCCGGTCCTTGGGAAACGGTCTCGCAACCGGTGTCAGTCGCCGGACGGCGGTCTGGCCGCGGCCGGCGGGAGCGTGTAGGTGGGATACGCCGACGGGGCCACCGGCACGGCCGACCCGGGGTCGGCCGTCGGGCCCGCCGGGCCGGGGGAGCGGGTGATCGACGGCGTGCTGCCGGCGGCCATGTCCCGGGCGAGGGCGTCGAAGTCGACGAACCCGGTGGCCTCCAGGATCTTGATGTGGTCCAGCACGGTGGTGTTCGCGTCGTCGGCGAGCTCGCGCACCAGCGAGTTGCGGGTACTGGCCCGCACCTGGGCGACTACGGAGAACACCCGTCCGTGCGCGAGACGCAGGATGTTGGCGAACTTCCAGTCGTACTGCTCGCCCCGCGCCGCGTCGAGCTCGCCCAGCCAGCCCTGCTGCTGCTCGCTGGGCTCGTTCGGCAGCGCCAGGCCCAGCTGGGAGGCGACGGTACGCACCCGCTCGTCCAGGAAGGTGTGTCCCTCGACCAAGTGCCGGCCCGCCGTCCGTACGGCCTCGGTCGTGCCCTTCGTCTGCGCCTGCTGACCTGCGGGCAGCTCCCACAGTCCCGCCAGCCGGACCTTCGTGACGAACTCCCGGTCCAGCGCGGACAACGGCCCGTACTGCGTCGACACCGTCTGCGCGTTCAGGACGTCCACTCCGGTGCCCGACCGGTCGGCGTACGACCAGATCGGGAAGACCAGGGCTGCCAGGGTCGCCGCCAGGCCCGTGATGATGAGCCCGGTTCCGCTGAAGATGCCTCTGCCCTGGATGGGGGGTCGCGGCCGCATCGGTGCCTCCTGCTCGCGGCACTGCACGCTAGTGCGCTTCGGTTGCGGGACTGGCTGGCATATTACTGCGCCCGCGCCGCCAACTGCCGTACAGGGGTGAACGGTTACAACGGGGAGCATCGCGGTCGAAACGGTAGATTCTGACCGGGTTCCAAAGCGGAGAAAAGCTGCGGAAACAGTGCAGGAACGGTGCGTAACGGTTGTGGTGCGCGTCGCGGGCTGTGGGGTGTTAGCCCCGGCACATTCGCGCGGCCCGCGGCACCGAGTCCCTCACCGTCGAATCAACGTCCGCCCCACTCGGCCCACCTGCCCCAACCGTGACTTCGGCCTGGGTGCGGGGCCCGAGCGGTCCAGCCACCAGCGCCGCAGTTCGCGGCGGGCCCGGCCCTCCGTCAGCCGTCCCCCCAGGAGCGTCTCCTCGGCGAAGTCGAGGGCGTCCCGCCGGTAGCCGCCGTGCATCGGGCGGCCTTGGGCGTATGCGATGAACGCGGTGCGGTAACCGTTTCCGAGGATCAGCGGCAGCTCCGGGGCCACCTTCGCCACCACGTCCGCCCGCTTGGCCGCCAGCGCCCGGGCCTGTACGCCGAGTCGCACCCGGTCGAAACCCTCGGGAACCGGCGTCCCGGCGACCAGTGCGGACAACAACGCCGCCTGCGCGAGGCCGAGACGCTGACGAGTGGCCTCGTCGAGGGCGGTCGGGCCCGACCCGGAGGTGGCCGGGACGGATTCGGTCCCGACACCGGTCCCGGCCCCGGTTCTCGTCCCGACTTCGGCCCCGATTTCGGCCCCACCCCCGGTTCTCGTCCTGACTTCGACCCCGACCCCGACCTCGGCCCCGCCCCCGGTCGCGGCCTTGGTCCCGATCCCCGTTACCGTCTCCGTCTCGCCGTGCTCCCCTGTGGTCGAAGAAGCTCGCGCGAGGGCACCCTCTTGCCCGCCGGCTTCGACGGCCGCCCTGATGGCGCCCAACTCCCGCTCCAGCTCAGCCGGTTCGGGGAAGTTCTCGTCCCGTTCCAGCAGCACCCCCGGCGGCGACACCCGGGACGCGAGGTCGGTGAGGATGTCGAGGACCGGCCGGGGCACCGGGTGTGCGTGACTGTCGTGCCAGACGCCTTCCCGCTCGAAACCGCCCGCCACATGGACGTAGGCGATGGCCTCCAGGGGCAGTTCGGCGAGCGCCTTGGCAGGGTCCTCGCCCCGGTTGACGTGGTTGGTGTGCAGGTTGGCCACGTCGATGAGCAGCCGTACGCCCGTGCGGTCGGCCAGCTCGTACAGGAACTGTCCCTCGGTCATCTCCTCGCCGGGCCACGCGATGAGCGCGGCGATGTTCTCGACGGCGAGCGGCACGGGCAGCGCGTCCTGCGCGATGCGCACGTTCTCGCACAGCACGTCGAGAGCGTCGCGGGTGCGCGGCACCGGCAGCAGATGCCCGGCCTCGAGCCGCGGGGACGCCGTCAGGGGGCCGCCCGCGCGGACGAACGCGATGTGCTCGGTGACCAGCGGCGAACCCAGTGCCTCGGCCCGCTCGGCGAGTGCGGCGAGCCGACCCGTGTCGGGCCGCTCCGCATCGCCGAGCCCGAGCGAGACGCCGTGCGGGATCACGGTGACCCCGCGTTCGCGCAGTCGGAGCAGCGAGTCGGGCAGGTGCCCGGGGCACACGTTCTCGGCGACGGCCTCGACCCAGTCGATGCCCGGCATGCGCTCCACGGCGTCCGCGATCTCCGGCCGCCAGCCGATCCCCGTCCCCAGTCGCCTCATGGTCCCCGCCTCCTTCGTGCCCCCTGCGTGGTGACGGTGGTATGGCCCCGCCACCGACTCCCGAACCGCACGCCACCCTCCTTCAGAGCAACATTTGAGGTTCAGGCCGGAGCGCTGGGGAGCCGGAGGGCCGGGGAGCCGGGGAGCCGCGAGGGCGTCGGCCGGCATGGCGGGGCGGTGGGCTGCGGGGAGCTTCGGGACTACGGGACTACGGACTACGGGACTACGGACTACGGGACTAGTACTCCAGCAGGATTTCGCTGTCTGACCTGGTCTTTTCGTCGGGTGGCGGGAGTGTAGCGGGACTTCGATCGTGCGGGGGTGGTCTCACGGAGACCGCCCCTCGATCGTGCGACAACGCCGCA
>NZ_JASTTJ010000025.1:0-152933 GCF_032248645.1 Streptomyces zaehneri | reverse complement strand
CATAGTGTTTCGGTGGTCATAGCGTGAGGGAAACGCCCGGTTACATTCCGAACCCGGAAGCTAAGCCTTACAGCGCCGATGGTACTGCAGGGGGGACCCTGTGGGAGAGTAGGACACCGCCGAACAATCATTCAAAGGGTTGGTCTCTGAACTTCGGTTCAGGGACCAACCCTTTTTTGTTTTCGGCCACTTGAAGTTCATGTTCCGCCTTCAGCATCCACGGCATGGGTACTGCTGCAATGCTCAGGGCCGCAGGCGTCGGAGTCGGTGACGAGGTCATCGTGCCGGCCTTCGGGAATGTGGAGGTCGCCGGAGCAGTCGCTCTGGCGGGTGCCCTTCCGGTGTTCGCCGATGTAGATCCGGTGACGTACTGCCTGGATCCGGCCGCCGTCGAAGCGGTCGTAACTCCGCGCACCGCGGCGGCGGTTGTCGTGCACCGCTTTGGCCGGCCGGCGGATGTCGGGCGGTTGCACGGGGTGGGGCAGCGGCATGGGTTGCTGGTGTTGGAACAGGGGGAGTCCGAGGCGCCTTACCACGAGATCGCGCAGCGTCGGGAGCGGGCGGCCTACCTGGACGGGCGGTTGCGTGGGGTGCGTATGCCGGACGGAGGGAACGGACACACGTATCAGCAGTACGTCGTGCGGGTGCCGGGGAACGGTCGGCCCGACCGGGACGCCTTCGCGCGGGCCCTACGGGGAAAGGGAGTCGAGTGCCGGGTGCCGGTGAAGACTCCGTTGCACCGACTGCCCGAGTTCCGGCGGTGTGTGTCGCTGCCGGAGACCGAACTCGCGGCGGACGAGACCCTCGCGCTGCCGGTGGACGCCTCGTTGACGAAGCGGGACATGCAGCGGATCGTGTCCGCCTGCAACGCGCTCGGCGGACTGCTTCAACCCGCCTTCTGAACGAGTTTGGGAACACCGGCCAGTTCGGGGTACGATCTGTTCTGTTGCCGCGAGGGAAACCTCGAAAGCGACCGGCCCTCTTAGCTCAGTCGGTAGAGCGTCTCCATGGTAAGGAGAAGGTCAACGGTTCGATTCCGTTAGAGGGCTCCACAAAGAAGGCCCCCGCCCATTCGGGCGGGGGCCTTCTTCATGCCGTGCGTACTCTTTTCTCACGCCACTCGCATCGCCAGGATCGCCATGTCGTCGGACGGGGCGTCGGACGCGAAGCGTTCCACCGCGCGCATGATGCGGGCCGCGACCGCGCCGGCGGTGAGACCGGTGCAGGTGGTGAGGACGTCGGCGAGGCCGTCGTCGCCCAGCATGCGGGTGCCCTCACGGCGCTCCGTGACCCCGTCAGTGACGCAGAGGAGGACGTCGCCCGGGTCGAGGGTGACCGTCTGCTCGTAGAGCTCCAGGTCCTCCATGACGCCCAGCAGCGGCTGAGGCTCGGCGGCCGCCTCGACGGTGCCGTCCTGGCGCAGGCGCAGGGGGAGCGGGTGGCCGGCGCAGACCACCTTCAGCTCGGCGCTGCCGTCCTCCTGCGGACGCATCTCGCCGTAGAGGAGGGTCAGGAAGCGGCTGCGGGCGCCCTCGTCGAGGATGGCTGAGTTGAGGCGCTCCAGGACGGCCGGGCCGCTGAGGCCCTCGCGGGCCAGGAGGCGCAGGGCGTGGCGGGCCAGGCCGGTCACGGCCGCCGCGTTCGGGCCCGTGCCGCAGACGTCGCCGATGGCGAAGCCGTACGCGCCGTCGCTGATGGGGAAGACGTCGTAGAAGTCACCACCGACCTCGTTGCCCTCGCCGGCCGCGCGGTAGATGACCTCGACCTCGACGCCGTCGATCTCGGGGAGCTCAGGTGGCAGCAGGCTGCGCTGGAGGGCCTGGCTGATGGCCGTGCGCTCGGAGTAGAGACGGGCGTTGTCGAGGGCGAGGGCCGCGCGGCGGCTCAAGTCCTCGGCCAGTTCCAGGATTTCCTGGCGGAAGTGCTCGTCGGTGGGCTTGCCGAGGGTCAGCATGCCGATGACGCGGTTGCGGGCGACCAGGGGGAGCACGACCGTCTCGCCGCCCACTGCCGATGCGGTGGCGAGCGTGGGGCCGATGCCGGACGCCACCTGGTGGGTCGGGCCGCCGGTCAGGCCCAGGCTGCGCATGGAACTGCGCAGGGCCGCGTCGTGCGCGGCGGCGGCCGGGGCCGCCCAGACCCGGGCGCCGGGGGTGGGGACGGGGTCGGGTGGTGCGATCTTCGAGAGCAGCGACTTGATGCCGTCGATGAATTCCTCGTCCTCGTGCAGGACGTACGACAGGTAGGGATCGGAGGCCTGGTCGGCGATCGTGTAGACCGCGCACCAGGTGGCCAGGGTCGGAACCGTCATCTGGGCCATCAGGGCCAGGGTCTGGTCGCGGTCCAGTGTGCCCGCGAGGAGGTCGGAGGCCTCGACGAGGAAGCTGAGGGAGCCTCGGCGCAGGCGTTCCAGCTCGCCGAGGCGGGCCGACTCCACGGCGAGGGCGATGCGGTCGGCCGCGAACTGCAGGCGCAGTGCCTCCTCGTTGGAGTAGCGGCCGGAAGCCTCCGCCGCGACGCCTAGGGAGCCCGTCAGCCGGCCCTCGACCTTCAGCGGGACCGTGACGACCGAGCGCATGCCCGTGCCGTTCAGCAGGGGCACGGCGCCGGGGACGGCCAGGAGGTCCTCGTGGACGGCCGGCATGCGGGCCGAGCCGTAGCGGCCGGGGCCCGCCTCGACGGGCACGCGCGCGAAGCGCTGGCGGGCGGAGGGCAGGCCGGTGGAGGCGCGGACCTCCAGTTCCGTCTCGTCGTCGGTCGCCAGGAGGAGGAAGGCGGAGTCGCCGTCGAGCATGTCGCGGGCGCGCTCCACCGTGCGCTGGAGGAGACCGTCGAGGTCGTCCGGGGCCGGGGAGCCGATGAACACCTCGAAGGGGTCGGTGTTCTGGCCGTCCGAGGTGGTGGCCGGGTCGGTGGCCGGGCCGCGCGAGGGGGTCTGGAGGACCGCGCGCTCGTGGTCGCGGACGAGCAGGCAGACCGTGGAGGGCTCGCCGTCGGTGTCGCGGACGCGGAGGTGGGAGGCGTACACGGGCGTGACACGGCCGTTGGCGCCGCGGATGCCGTAGCTGCCCTCCCAGCGGGAGAGCTGGAGGGCCTCGACGATGCCGGTGCTGGTGCCGGGCGTGTGCGGCCAGGCGGCGAGGTCGGTGAGGGGTTTGCCGGTGACCTGGTCGGCCGGGTAGCCGAAGAGCTCCTCGGCGTCTTCGTTCCAGGCCGAGATGGCACCCGTACGGTCGATCTGGACGACCGCCACGCGCACCCGGCTGTCGGCGAGCGGGAGGAGGTCGGCCGGGAGGGACGGGCCGGCCGTGCGGGTGCCGACCGGGCGGTCGGGGAGGTCGAGCTGGAACCAGACCTGTTTGTGGGTCGGGGTGTACTCGACGCCCCAGCGGCCGGCGATGGCCGCGCACAGCTGGAGGCCGCGGCCGCCTTCGCGGTCCGGGCTGCCCATGGTGGCCAGGGAGCCCTGGAGCGGAATCTCACGTTCGGGGTACCGGTCGGACACCTCGATGCGTACGGCGTCGGCGCTGCGCAGGCACAGGACGTCGGCGTGGGTGCCCGCGTGGACGACCGCGTTGGTCACCAGTTCGCTGGTGAGGACGACGGCGTCGTCGATGATGTCGGCGAAGCCCCAGCCCTGGAGGGTGTCGCGGACGAAGGAGCGGGCGGTCGCCACGGATCTCCCGACGGGCTCGAAGCTGGCAGCCGCGCGCGCGGTGATCACTGAACTCCTCGGCCGGTCGTCGACGTGCAGGGCTCCCTGGCCGGTCAGGTCGCCTCGCTGATGGGGCGGGCGCGTGCTGGAAGGCCGGGGGTCCGGGGTCTGTCCCCCCGGGATCAGTCCGGTGGTCATGTGTGCGGCCGCCCCTCCGATGCCCGCTCGTGCTCGTGCCACCGCCCAGGCCGGTCGGACCGGCGTGGCTGGACAGCCGCATGCAAGGTTACTTACCTTCCCGGCCCCTACGGATGCCGGTCGCCAGTGTTTCCACCCCAGGGGTGTGCGGACGATGTGCGAAGCTGCCGAACTGTTATGGCCTGGTTCGGCAAGGGTGAAACACTGGGCAAGCTTCTTGTGAAGGTCCGGGCAGACTGGGTGTCTTCTGAGTACAGGGGGCAGCAGCCTTCCGGGTCCGCCTGGTTTCATCGGGCGGAAAGCCGGGTGGTGACGAGTGGCAACAGGCAGGGCGAGCAGTAGCACCCAGGCACAGCGGTAACGGTCGATCCCTGTGGGAGGGACAAGTGGAGTCTGGCGCAGCGACGCGGGGCACTAAGACGCGCGCGAAAGGCGGACAGTCTCTGAGCAGGCCGCGTACACCACGCGGTGGGACGACCGTCGTGGACACGGCGGCCTTGAACCGGCTGCTGGGAGCCCTCGGCTCCATGCGGGACGGCAATTTCCGCAAGCGGCTCACGGTGTCCGGGGACGGCGTGATGTCGGAGATCGCGGCCGTGTTCAACGAGGTCGCGGACCGGAATCTGCATCTCACGGGTGAGCTGTCGCGGGTCCGGCGCATGGTGGGACGTGAGGGAAAGCTCACCGAGCGGCTGGAGACGGGCGCCTGCGAGGGGTCCTGGGCGACGGCCGTCGACAACTCGAACGCGCTGGTCGACGACCTCGTACGGCCTGTTTCCGAGGTCGGGCGGGTGCTGTCGGCGGTCGCCGAGGGTGATCTGTCGCCGCGGATGGAGCTCAGGACGCACACGCCGGAGGGGACCGGGCATCCGCTGCGCGGTGAGTTCCTGAAGGTCGGGCGGACGGTCAACAACCTCGTGGACCAGCTCTCCACGTTCACCGACGAGGTCACGCGTGTGGCCAGTGAGGTGGGGACCGAGGGCAAGCTGGGCGGCCAGGCCCAGGTGCGCGGTATGTCCGGTTCGTGGAAGGACCTCACCGAGTCCGTCAACACGATGGCGTACCGGCTGACGGCGCAGGTGCGGGACATCGCGCTGGTGACGACGGCCGTGGCCAAGGGTGATCTGTCCCGGAAGGTGACGGTTCACGTCGAGGGCGAGATGCTCGAGCTGAAGAACACCGTCAACACGATGGTGGACCAGCTCTCCGCGTTCTCGTCCGAGGTGACGCGGGTGGCCCGTGAGGTGGGCACCGAGGGCATCCTGGGCGGTCAGGCGCAGGTGTCCGGCGTGGACGGGGTGTGGAAGGAGCTCACCGACTCGGTGAACACCATGGCCGGGAACCTGACGGCCCAGGTGCGCGGCATCGCGGAGGTGACCACGGCGGTCGCCAACGGCGATCTGTCGCAGAAGGTGACGGTGTCGGCGCGCGGCGAGGTCGCGCAGCTGGCCGACACGATGAACCAGATGACCGAGACGCTGCGGACCTTCGCGGACGAGGTCACGCGCGTGGCCAACGAGGTGGGGGCCGCTGGGCAGCTGGGCGGCCAGGCGAACGTGCCGGGCGCCGCGGGTACCTGGAAGGACCTGACGGACTCGGTCAACACCGTGTTCCGGAACCTCACGACGCAGGTGCGGGACATCGCCGCCGTTACGACGGCCGTGGCCAGCGGAGACCTCTCGCAGAAGGTCACGGTGGACGTGGCCGGCGAGATGCTGGAGCTGAAGAACACCGTCAACGGGATGGTCGACCAGCTGTCGGCCTTCGGTGCCGAGGTGACGCGCGTGGCGCGGGAGATCGGGGTCGAGGGTGAGCTGGGCGGTCAGGCGCAGGTGTCGGGCGCGGCCGGTACGTGGAAGGACCTGACGGACTCCGTCAACACGGCGTTCAGGAATCTCACCGGACAGGTGAGGAACATCGCGCAGGTCACCACGGCCGTGGCCAACGGTGACCTGTCGCAGAAGGTCACGGTGGACGTCTCCGGTGAGATGGCCCAGCTGAAGAACACCGTGAACACGATGGTGGACCAGCTGTCGTCGTTCGCCGACCAGGTGACCCGGATGGCCCGGGACGTGGGCACCGAGGGCCGGCTGGGCGGGCAGGCCCGGGTGGACGGCGTGTCGGGCACCTGGAAGGAGTTGACGGACTCCGTCAACTCGATGGCCGGGAACCTGACCTCCCAGGTGCGCAACATCGCGCAGGTGACGACGGCCGTGGCCCGTGGTGACCTGTCGCAGAAGATCGACGTGGACGCGCGCGGGGAGATCCTCGAGCTGAAGAACACCATCAACACGATGGTCGACCAGCTCTCGGCCTTCGCCGACCAGGTGACCCGGGTGGCGAGGGACGTGGGCACCGAGGGCCGGCTGGGCGGGCAGGCGCAGGTGCCCGGCGTGGCCGGTGTGTGGCGGGACCTGACGGACTCGGTGAACGGCATGGCCGGCAACCTCACCGCCCAGGTGCGCAACATCGCCCAGGTCGCCACCGCCGTGGCCCGCGGTGACCTGTCGCAGAAGATCACCGTGGACGCGCGCGGGGAGATCCTCGAGCTGAAGAACACGCTGAACACGATGGTGGACCAGCTGTCGTCGTTCGCCCAGGAGGTCACGCGGGTCGCCCGTGAGGTGGGTACGGAGGGGCAGCTGGGCGGACAGGCCGAGGTACAGGGTGTCTCCGGCACCTGGAAGGACCTCACCCAGTCGGTGAACTTCATGGCGAACAACCTGACGATCCAGGTGCGTCAGATCGCCGAGGTCACGACCGCGGTCGCCAAGGGCGACCTGTCGAAGAAGATCACGGTCGACGCCAAGGGCGAGATCCTGGAACTCGTCACCACCGTCAACACGATGGTGGACCAGCTGTCGTCGTTCGCCGAGCAGGTGACCCGGGTGGCCCGCGAGGTGGGCACCGAGGGCATCCTGGGCGGCCAGGCGCACGTGCCCGGTGTCACGGGCATCTGGAAGGACCTCAGCGGCAACGTCAACCTGATGGCCAAGAACCTGACCATGCAGGTGCGCAACATCTCCCAGGTCGCGGCGGCCGTCGCCAACGGCGACCTGACGCGGCAGGTGACGATCGAGGCGCGCGGTGAGGTCCAGCAGCTCGCCGACACGTTCAACACCATGGTGAAGACGCTGAGCTCGTTCGCCGAGCAGGTCACCAAGGTGGCCCGTGAGGTGGGCACGGACGGCATCCTGGGCGGGCAGGCGCACGTGCCGGGTGTGGCGGGCACGTGGAAGGACCTCACCGACTCGGTGAACGGCATGGCGTCCAACCTGACCGGTCAGGTGCGCAACATCGCCATGGTCACGACGGCCATCGCCAAGGGTGACCTGACGAAGAAGATCGACATCGACGCGCGCGGGGAGATCCTCGAGCTGAAGACGACCATCAACACGATGGTCGACCAGCTGTCGTCGTTCGCCGAGGAGGTCACCCGGGTCGCCCGCGAGGTGGGTACCGAGGGGCAGCTGGGCGGTCAGGCACGCGTGCGTGACGTCGACGGCACCTGGCGCGACCTGACCGAGTCGGTGAACGAGATGGCCGGGAACCTGACCCGGCAGGTGCGTGCCATCGCGCGCGTGGCGACCGCGGTGACCCGCGGTGACCTGAACCTGAAGATCGACGTGGACGCGTCCGGGGAGATCCAGGAACTCCAGGACTACATCAACAAGATGATCGCCAACCTGCGCGACACCACGATCGCCAACAAGGAGCAGGACTGGCTCAAGGGCAACCTCGCGCGCGTGTCCGCCCTGATGCAGGGCCGGCGCGACCTCCAGGACGTGGCCTCACTGATCATGAGCGAGCTGCCGCCCCTGGTGGCCGCGCAGCACGGCGCGTTCTTCCTGGCGATGCCGCCGGCCGAAGGCGGCACGGACCTGTACGAGCTGCGGATGCTGGGCTCGTACGGCTACTCGATGGGCTCCATGCCGACATCGTTCCGGCCCGGTGAGGCACTGGTCGGGACGGCGGCGGAGGAGAAGCGGACGATTCTCGTCGCGAACGCCCCGAGCGGCTATCTGAAGATCTCCTCGGGGCTCGGCGAGGCGCCGCCCGCGCAGGTGATCGTGTTGCCGGTGCTGTTCGAGGGCCAGGTGCTCGGGGTGATCGAGCTGGCGTCGTTCACGCCGTTCACGCAGATCCAGAAGGACTTCCTGAACCAGCTGGCCGAGATGATCGCGACCAGCGTCAACACGATCTCCGTCAACACCAAGACGGAGCAGCTGCTGAAGCAGTCGCAGGAGCTGACCGAGCAACTGCGGGAGCGGTCGGCCGAGTTGGAGCAGCGGCAGAAGGCCCTTCAGGCGTCCAACGCCGAACTGGAGGAGAAGGCCGAGCTGCTGGCCCAGCAGAACCGCGACATCGAGGTGAAGAACACCGAGATCGAGGAGGCGCGGCAGGTCCTGGAGGAGCGCGCCGAGCAGCTCGCGGTGTCGATGCGGTACAAGAGTGAGTTCCTCGCCAACATGTCGCACGAGCTGCGCACACCGCTCAACTCACTGCTGATCCTGGCCAAGCTGCTCGCCGACAACGCGGACACCAACCTGACGCCGAAGCAGGTCGAGTTCGCCGAGACGATCCACGGCGCGGGGTCCGACCTGCTCCAGCTGATCAACGACATCCTCGACCTGTCGAAGGTCGAGGCGGGCAAGATGGACGTCTCGCCGACGCGTATCGCGCTGGTCCAGCTGGTCGACTACGTGGAGGCCACCTTCCGTCCGCTGACCGCGGAGAAGGGCCTCGACCTGTCCGTGCGGGTGTCGCCGGAGCTGCCGGCCACGCTGCACACCGATGAGCAGCGGCTGCTCCAGGTGCTGCGCAACCTGCTGTCCAACGCGGTGAAGTTCACCGACTCCGGGTCGGTGGAGCTGGTCATCCGGCCGGCCGGGGCGGAGGTGCCGGTGGCCATCCGGGAGCAGTTGCTGGAGGCCGGTTCCCTGACCGACGCGGACGCGCCGCTGATCGCGTTCTCGGTGACCGACACCGGCATCGGGATCGCCGCGAGCAAGATGCGGGTGATCTTCGAGGCGTTCAAGCAGGCCGACGGCACGACCAGCCGTAAGTACGGCGGTACCGGCCTCGGGTTGTCGATCTCGCGGGAGATCGCGCAGTTGCTGGGCGGTGAGATCCACGCGCAGAGCGAGACGGGCCGTGGCTCGACGTTCACGCTCTACCTGCCGCTGCACCCCAGCGAGCTGCCTCCGCAGGGGTACCAGCAGGTCGTGCCCGCCCTGGAGGCCGGTGACCTGGTGGCCTCGGAGAACGGGGCGCGCGAGCTGTCGGAGCTGTCCGACGCGGAGATCGAGATGCCGGCCGAGGTGCGGTCTTACCAGGACGCGCAGAACGGGCCGGCGGCTCTCTTCCGGCGCCGGCGCCGGCTGGTGAGCGGCGGCGAGCAGGTGGGACGGCCGGAGCAGTGGCCGGCCCGCGCGCAGGAGGCGGCGGCGCACGCGCGCGTGGGCATCCGGTTCGGCGGTGAGAAGGTGCTGATCGTCGACGACGACATCCGCAACGTGTTCGCGCTGACCAGCGTCCTGGAACAGCACGGCCTTTCGGTGCTGTACGCGGAGAACGGCCGTGAGGGCATCGAGGTCCTTGAGCAGCACGACGACGTGGCGGTCGTCCTGATGGACATCATGATGCCCGAGATGGACGGCTACGCGACGACCACGGCCATCCGCAGGATGCCGCAGTTCTCCGGACTGCCGATCATCGCGTTGACCGCGAAGGCGATGAAGGGCGACCGGGAGAAGGCGATCGAGTCGGGTGCCTCCGACTACGTGACGAAGCCGGTCGACCCCGATCACCTGCTGTCGGTGATGCGGCAGTGGATGCGAGACGAGTGAGGGGACCCGCGGCGTGACGGGAACCTTCGGGAGGCGCCCGGAGTTGCTGACTCAGGGTGTCCGCTGTCGTGTAGCGGGGCGGAATTCGGGGAACCTTCTGGTCTCCTGCTGCGTTCCTGCTACGTGCACAGTGACATCACGGTGACAGGGTGTGGCGACGGTCGGGGTGCGGCTACCATGACCGGCACAAGGAAGGGCGGCGCAAAGGAGTCGTCCCCAGGGGCGGCGCCCGGTGCACTGCCGGGGCGAGGAGGGCGGGCCATGGTGCAGAAGGCCAAGATCCTCCTGGTCGATGACCGGCCGGAGAATCTGCTGGCGCTGGAGGCGATCCTCTCTGCGCTCGATCAGACGCTGGTGCGGGCATCGTCCGGGGAAGAGGCGCTGAAAGCACTGCTGACGGACGACTTCGCGGTCATTCTGCTGGATGTTCAGATGCCGGGAATGGACGGCTTCGAGACGGCCGCGCACATCAAGCGGCGGGAGCGGACCCGGGACATCCCGATCATCTTCCTCACCGCGATCAACCACGGGCCGCACCACACCTTCCGCGGGTACGCGGCCGGTGCGGTGGACTACATCTCCAAGCCGTTCGACCCGTGGGTGCTGCGCGCGAAGGTCTCGGTGTTCGTCGAGCTCTACATGAAGAACTGCCAGCTGCGCGAACAGGCGGCGCTGCTGCGGTTGCAGTTGGAGGGTGGTGGCGGCAAGGCCGCCGCGGGCGGTGGTGTGAAGGAGTCCGCGGGGCTGCTCGCCGAGCTCTCCGCGCGGCTCGCGGCCGTCGAGGAGCAGGCCGAAGCCCTGTCCAAGCAGTTGGACGACGAGTCCGCGGACGCGGCGGCGGTGGCCACGGCGGCGCATCTGGAGCGCAAACTCACCGGTCTGCGCCGGGCGCTGGACGCCCTGGAGCCGGGCACGGGCAGCGGCACGGCCGCGTTGCCGTCACCGAACTGAACGGACCTGAACGGAACTGGCGCGTGCGACGCATCGAGTTGTGCATGAGGGCGCGTCAGTTCCCCCTCCACCGAAGGCGGGCGTGTCAGTTCCGCGCCCTCGGGAGGGCGACACGAACGGGTGAAGCAGTGGGCACACGTGTCCGTTGTGGTCTCCACCGGTAACCTCACACCCATGGCCTCACGTCCGTCCGCAGCCAAGAAGCAGCCCGCCAAGAAGGCGGCTGCTCCCGCGAAGGCTCCGGCGAAGAGGGCCGCCGCCAAAAAGGCCCCGGCGAAGAAGGCGCCCGCCAGGAAAGCCGCGGCCCAAAAGCCCGTGCCCGCGCCGGCGCCCAGTCCCACGGGGGGCGTCTACCGCCTGGTGCGCGCCATCTGGCTCGGACTGGCGCACGCCGTCGGCGCCGTGTTCCGCGGCATAGGGAACGGCGCGAAGAACCTCGACCCGGCGCACCGCAAGGACGGCGTCGCGCTGCTGCTGTTCGGCCTCGCGCTGATCGTCGCCGCGGGGACCTGGGCCGACCTGCGCGGCCCGGTCGGCGACCTCGTCGAGATCCTGGTGACCGGCTCCTTCGGGCGGCTCGACCTGCTGGTGCCGATCCTGCTGGCGGTCATCGCCGTGCGCTTCGTCCGCCACCCCGAGAAGCCCGAGGCCAACGGCCGTATCGTGATCGGCCTGTCCGCGCTCGTCATCGGCGTGCTCGGTCAGGTCCACATCGCCTGCGGCGCGCCCGCCCGCAGCCACGGCATGCAGGCGATAAGGGACGCGGGCGGACTCATCGGCTGGGGTGCGGCGACCCCGCTGACGTACACGATGGGCGAGGTTCTCGCCGTACCGCTGCTGGTGCTGCTCACGGTCTTCGGGCTGCTGGTCGTCACGGCTACCCCGGTGAACGCCATCCCGCAGCGGCTGCGGCAGCTCGGGGTGCGCCTGGGGGTGCTGCACGACCCGGCGGCGGACGAGTACGACGACCTCGACGACGACGAGCGCTACGACGAGCAGTGGCGCGAGGCGCTGCCAGGGCGCCCCCGCCGGCGCCCGGGCGCCGCCGATCCGTACGGCCCCGAGGACGCCGAGCAGGAGGCGCTCTCCCGGCGGCGCGGCCGCCCCAGGCGCTCCGCGGTGCCGCAGCCCGCCATGGACCGGCGGCTGGACGCCGTGGACATCGCCGCGGCCGCCGCGGCCGACCTCGACGGCGCCGTCCTGCACGGCATGCCGCCCTCGCGGATCGTCGCCGACCTCACCCAGGGGGTGAGCGGCGGCGACGGGGAGCCGACCACGCCGACGCCCGTTCCGGCCCCGGCCTCCCGGCCCAAGCAGCAGAAGCTCAAGACGGGCGGGGGAGCGGTCCCCGACCTGACCAAGTCGGCCCCCCAGGAGACGCGCGAGCTCCCGCCGCGCGCGGAGCAGCTCCAGCTGTCCGGCGACATCACCTACTCGCTGCCCTCGCTCGACCTCCTGGAGCGTGGCGGGCCCGGCAAGGCGCGCAGCGCGGCCAACGACGCCGTCGTCGCCTCGCTGACGAACGTCTTCACCGAGTTCAAGGTCGACGCGGCCGTCACGGGCTTCACGCGCGGGCCGACGGTCACCCGCTACGAGATCGAGCTCGGCCCGGCCGTGAAGGTCGAGCGGATCACCGCGCTGGCGAAGAACATCGCGTACGCCGTCGCCAGCCCCGACGTGCGGATCATCAGCCCGATCCCCGGCAAGTCCGCGGTCGGCATCGAGATCCCGAACACCGACCGGGAGATGGTCAACCTCGGCGACGTGCTGCGGCTCGCGGACGCGGCCGAGGACGACCACCCGATGCTGGTGGCGCTCGGCAAGGACGTCGAGGGCGGCTACGTGATGGCCAACATGGCGAAGATGCCGCACGTCCTGGTGGCCGGAGCCACCGGTTCCGGCAAGTCGTCCTGCATCAACTGCCTGATCACGTCGATCATGGTCCGCGCGACCCCGGAGGACGTGCGGCTGGTCCTGATCGACCCCAAGCGCGTCGAACTGACCGCCTACGAGGGCATCCCCCACCTGATCACGCCGATCATCACCAACCCGAAGCGGGCCGCCGAGGCGCTCCAGTGGGTCGTACGGGAGATGGATCTGCGCTACGACGACCTCGCGGCGTACGGCTTCCGGCACATCGACGACTTCAACGCGGCCATAAGGAACGGCAAGGTCAAGCCGCCCGAGGGCAGCGAGCGCGAGCTTCAGCCGTACCCCTATCTGCTGGTGATCGTCGACGAGCTCGCCGACCTGATGATGGTCGCGCCGCGTGACGTCGAGGACTCGATCGTGCGCATCACACAGCTCGCGCGCGCGGCCGGCATCCACCTGGTGCTCGCCACCCAGCGCCCGTCGGTCGACGTCGTCACCGGCCTGATCAAGGCGAACGTGCCCTCGCGGCTCGCCTTCGCCACCTCCTCGCTCGCCGACTCCCGCGTCATCCTCGACCAGCCCGGCGCCGAGAAACTGATCGGCAAGGGTGACGGACTGTTCCTGCCGATGGGCGCGAACAAGCCGACCCGTATGCAGGGCGCCTTCGTGACCGAGGACGAGGTCGCGGCCGTCGTGCAGCACTGCAAGGACCAGATGGCGCCGGTCTTCCGGGACGACGTCACGGTGGGCACCAAGCAGAAGAAGGAGATCGACGAGGACATCGGCGACGACCTCGACCTGCTGTGCCAGGCGGCCGAGCTGGTCGTCTCCACCCAGTTCGGATCGACGTCCATGCTCCAGCGCAAGCTGCGCGTCGGCTTCGCCAAGGCCGGCCGGCTGATGGACCTCATGGAGTCGCGGAACATCGTCGGGCCCAGCGAGGGTTCCAAGGCGCGTGACGTTCTCGTGAAGCCGGACGAGCTGGACGGCGTGCTCGCCGTGATCCGGGGGGATTCTGGGGGGTAGACGTCAGCCAGGGAAGGGGTGGTCGGCCGTGACTCACCCGTTAGAGAGCAGTGGGCAACCGTTTCCCTTTGGCATACGTCCAGTTGAGCGAGAGGACAGGTGCGGCTCCCCGCCGGGGCCGTAACCGGCCCGTCATCGGTGTGACCGGCCATACCGATGGCGTACAAAGTCGTACCGCCCGGTTGCCCCTCCCTTTGGCACCCCCCCTAGACTGAACCTCCAGCACAGGTGGCTACACGCTCGAAAGGCGCCCCCGTGTCCATCGGCAACTCCCCTGAAGACGAGCGTCCGTTCGAAGACCCGTCCGAGGAAGCCCCCTTCTCCATCGGCCGCGCCCTGCAGCAGGCCCGCATCACGGCGGGGCTGACCGTCGATGACGTCAGTTCCGCCACCCGGGTCCGCATCGCCATCGTCCGCGCCATCGAGTCCGACGACTTCGCCGCCTGTGGCGGGGACGTCTATGCCCGCGGGCACATTCGGACCCTGGCCAGGGCCGTTCACCTCGACCCCGCCCCGCTGATCGAGCGGTACGACGACACCCACGGCGGCCGTCCGGCACCGACCCCGGCCGCGCCCCTCTTCGAGGCGGAACGTATCCGCCCCGAGCGGCGCGGGCCGAACTGGACCGCCGCCATGGTCGCCGCGATCGTCGCCGTGGTCGGCTTCGTCGGCTTCACCGCCTTCACGGGCGGCGACGACGACGGGTCGAAGGAACAGGTCGCCGAGGGCACCACCCCCGCGACCGACAAGACCGCCTCGCCCACGACGAAGACCGACAAGCCCGTCGACGAGAAGCCGGAACCCTCCGACAGCGCCATCGCCGCGGCCCCTCAGGACAAGGTGACGGTCCAGGTCAGCGCCGCGGACGGCCGCAGCTGGGTCGCCGCCAAGGACCACAACGGCCGGCTGCTCTTCGACGGCCTGCTCAAGCAGGGCCAGTCCAAGACCTTCCAGGACAGCGAGAAGATCAACCTCGTCCTCGGTGACGCCGGCGCGATCGATCTCTACGTCAACGGCAAGAAGCTCGACGACGATTTCCGGCCCGGCGCCGTGGAGCGGCTGACGTACACGAAGGGCGACCCGAAGGTCGGATAGGCCAGGCGTGCCTTCGGGTGTACGGGGTTGGCGAAGATCGCCAACCCCGTCGACGTTCGGTGTCGGTGGGACAAAGTAGTCTTGAGCCCATGCCTGAACGCCGTACCGTCGCACTCGTCACCCTTGGCTGCGCCCGTAACGAGGTGGACTCGGAGGAGCTCGCAGGCCGTTTGGAGGCGGACGGCTGGCAGCTCGTGGAGGACGCCGAGGACGCGGACGTCGCCGTCGTCAACACCTGCGGCTTCGTCGACGCCGCCAAGAAGGACTCCGTCGACGCCCTGCTGGAAGCCAACGACCTCAAGGGGCATGGCAGAACCCAGGCCGTCGTGGCGGTGGGCTGCATGGCAGAGCGGTACGGCAAGGAACTCGCCGACGCCCTGCCCGAGGCCGACGGGGTGCTCGGCTTCGACGACTACTCCGACATCTCCGACCGCCTCCAGACCATTCTGAACGGCGGCATCCACGCCTCCCACACCCCGCGCGACCGGCGCAAGCTGCTGCCGATCAGCCCGGCGGAGCGGCAGGAGTCGGCCGCCTCGGTGGCCCTGCCCGGCCACGGGCCGAACGACCTTCCCGAGGGGGTCGCCCCGGCCTCCGGCCCCCGCGCGCCCCTGCGTCGCCGGCTCGACGGCGCCCCGGTCGCCTCGGTCAAGCTCGCATCCGGCTGCGACCGGCGCTGCTCCTTCTGCGCCATCCCGTCCTTCCGTGGTTCCTTCATCTCGCGGCGGCCGAGCGACGTGCTGAACGAGACGCGGTGGCTGGCCGAGCAGGGCGTCAAGGAGATCATGCTGGTCTCCGAGAACAACACCTCCTACGGCAAGGACCTCGGCGACATCCGGCTGCTGGAGTCGCTGCTGCCCGAGCTGGCGGAGGTCGACGGCCTCGAGCGGGTGCGGGTCAGCTACCTCCAGCCGGCCGAGATGCGGCCCGGCCTGATCGACGTGCTGACCTCGACGCCGAAGATCGCGCCCTACTTCGACCTGTCCTTCCAGCACTCGGCGCCCGGCGTGCTGCGCGCGATGCGCCGCTTCGGCGACACCGACCGCTTCCTGGAACTGCTCGACACCATCCGGAGCAAGGCGCCCCAGGCGGGTGTGCGCTCCAACTTCATCGTGGGCTTCCCCGGTGAGTCCGAGGCCGACCTGGCCGAGCTGGAACGCTTTTTGAACGGCGCCCGCCTCGACGCGATCGGCGTCTTCGGCTACTCCGACGAGGAGGGCACCGAGGCCGCGACGTACGACGACAAGCTCGACGTGGACCTCGTGGCCGAGCGGCTCGCCCGGGTCTCCCGGCTCGCCGAGGAACTCGTCTCGCAGCGGGCCGAGGAGCGGGTCGGCGAGACCGTGCACGTACTGGTCGAGTCGGTGGACGAGGAGGGCGTGTACGGCCGCGGGGAGCACCAGGCTCCGGAGACGGACGGACAGGTGCTGCTCACATCGGGCGGAAACCTGAGCGTCGGTCGTATGGTCGAGGCGAAGGTGGTCGGTACGGAAGGTGTCGACCTGGTGGCCGAGCCCCTGCCGGGCTCGTTCGGGTGTAGCG
This sequence comes from Streptomyces zaehneri, assembly GCF_032248645.1. Lineage (NCBI taxonomy): Bacteria > Bacillati > Actinomycetota > Actinomycetes > Kitasatosporales > Streptomycetaceae > Streptomyces > Streptomyces zaehneri. The sequence goes on along the minus strand of NZ_JASTTJ010000025.1, from coordinate 136,745 downwards.
AGGAGGCGGGCAGATGACGGGTGTTCCGGCATCGGCTGCGGGCGGCTCCTCGCAGGCTTCACCGGCTTCGCAGACCTCACCGGGTCCCCAGGCTTCGCAGGCCGCACAGGCGGCGGGCGCCGTGGTGGTTCCCTCCGAAGTGACTGCCGATGCGGCCGCGACCGCCGATCCGGAGGATGCCGGCAGGCCGCCGAGGGGTGCGAAGCTGGCGGCCGCCGCCGTCAACCAGGCGAGCGTCTGGAACATCGCCAATCTGCTGACGATGCTTCGGCTGATTCTGGTGCCCGGCTTCGTCGCGCTGATGCTGGCCGACGGCGGCTACGACCCGGCATGGCGTGCGTTCGCCTGGGCGGCCTTCGCGATCGCCATGATCACCGACCTGTTCGACGGGCACATCGCGCGGACGTACAACCTCGTCACCGACTTCGGGAAGATCGCCGACCCCATCGCCGACAAGGCGATCATGGGAGCGGCGCTGATCTGCCTCTCCTCGCTCGGCGACCTGCCGTGGTGGGTGACGATCGTGATCCTCGGCCGGGAACTCGGGATCACGCTCCTGCGTTTCCTGGTCATCCGTTACGGCGTCATCCCGGCGAGCCGGGGCGGCAAGCTGAAGACGCTCACGCAGGGCGTGGCGGTCGGGATGTACGTCCTGGCGCTGACGGGCTGGCTGGCCACCCTGAGGTGGTGGGTGATGGCCGCGGCGGTCGTGCTGACCGTGGTGACCGGGCTCGACTACGTACGGCAGGCCGTTGTGCTGCGCAGGCAGGGAATCGCCGAGCGCAAGGCCGCGTTGGAGGAGACGCAAGCGTGAATTCCCCGGCCACCGACGTGGTGCGACTACTCACGGTGAACGAATCGACGCTCGCCGTGGCCGAGTCGCTGACCGGTGGACTGGTGGCGGCGGAGATCACTTCGGTCCCCGGTGCGTCCAAGGTCTTCCGCGGCTCCGTCACCGCCTACGCCACCGACCTCAAGCACGCACTGCTCGCGGTCGACGCGGACCTGCTGGCCGCGCGCGGGGCCGTGGACGCGCAGGTCGCGGCCCAGATGGCCGCCGGAGTGCGGAAGGCGCTGGGAGCCGACTGGGGCATCGCGACCACAGGCGTCGCCGGCCCCGACCCACAGGACGGACAGCCGGTGGGGACGGTTTTCGTGGCGGTGGACGGCCCGTTCCGGGCGGATCGCGGTTGCGCCGGCGGCGGAAAAGTGGAGGCCCTGCGGTTGAACGGCGACCGGGCGGAAATTCGTAGAGAGAGTGTACGGAGCGTACTCGCACTGCTCCTGACAGAGCTTGCGGGCGAACACCCCGGGAATGAGCGGGCACAGGATACGGAACAGAACGGGGGGTTTTGATGTTTACAGCCCTGAGTGAACACGACATCGCTCCCCGCACGGCCGCAGCGCAAGGCGGTACGGTGGGGCGTGAAGGATGCGGCTACGCGGTCCGAGGAGGGAGCCACCGATGATTCTGCTCCGTCGCCTGCTGGGTGACGTGCTGCGTCGGCAGCGCCAGCGCCAGGGCCGTACTCTGCGCGAAGTCTCCTCGTCCGCCCGAGTCTCACTCGGCTATCTCTCCGAGGTGGAGCGGGGGCAGAAGGAGGCATCCTCCGAGCTGCTCTCCGCCATCTGCGACGCGCTGGACGTACGGATGTCCGAGCTCATGCGGGAAGTGAGCGACGAGCTCGCTCTCGCCGAGCTGGCTCAGTCTGCTGCCGTCACCCCCCGCGAGCCTGTACCGGCGTCGGTCCGTCCGATGCTGGGTTCCGTGTCGGTGACCGGTGTGCCACCGGAGCGGGTGACCATCAAGGCCCCCGCCGAGGCGGTGGACGTGGTCGCCGCGTGACATTCACGCGCACGGGCGTGTGACGCGTGGGCGTGTGACGCGACACAGGCACGTAGGAAAGCATGTGTGAGGCCCCGGCCGGGGCCTCTCCGGGGAGACCCGGAGAGGGTGCGGTCGGGGTTCTTCGCGTCTGTCGTCCGTTTGCCGGTGCGGGGTGCCGAGGTCATCGTGGAGGGGCATCTCGGGGGCCAACCACCGGAGGTACCGATGTACGTCGTCAAGAGTCCCCTGTCCGACTCCGATCTGAAGACGGTCTCGGAGGCGTTGCAGGGCGCGCTCGTCGACCTGGTCGACCTGTCGCTCGTCGCCAAGCAGGTCCACTGGAACGTCGTCGGGCCCCGTTTCCGGTCCGTCCACCTCCAACTCGACGAGGTCGTGGACGTCGCCCGTGCCCACTCCGACACCGTGGCGGAGCGTGCCTCGGCGCTGGGCGTCTCACCCGACGGACGGGCGGCGACGGTGGCGGCCGGCAGCGGGATCAGCGCGGTGGCGGCGGGCTGGATCAAGGACGCCGACGCGGTGGGCACGCTCGTCGCCGCTCTGGGCGCGGTGATCACCCGGATGCGGGAACGGGTGACGGCCACGGGTGACGCGGACCCGGTGAGCCAGGACATCTTCATCGGGATCACCGCCGAGCTCGAGAAACACCACTGGATGTTCCAGGCGGAGAGCGTGTGAGGCGGCAGGGGCGTGGGCGGCGACCTGGTGCGCTCGATGCGCCGGTGTGCCGCCCGCGCGCCCTGCCTGCGGCCGGGACGGACGTCTGGCGTCGGCCTCCGCGCAGGCGCCGGGGTTACTGGATGTCGTGGTGAGGCTCGAGGCTCGGGCTGGAGGTGACGGCCGTGGTGGGGCGAATAGCGGACCGTGGGGCCGTGCTGTGGCTCGGCCTCGGGTTGGGCGCGGCGTGGTGGTGGGCCGTGCTGAGACTCGCCGTGGCGCCGGACGCCGGCGTGCTGGAGGGGGCGGTCGCCGCCGGAGGGTGGGGGCTGAGCCTGCTGCCCGTGCACTGCGTGGCCAAGGCACGTGCGGTGGGGGCGGTCGGGCAGGGGCGATGGAGGGCTGCTTGGCGGGGGGCCGCGGGCGGCGGGGAAGTCGGTGGTGGCGGGAGAGCCGATGGTGGCGGGGGAGTCGGTGGTGGCGCGAGGGGTGGGGGCGGCGCGGAGGGGAAGGCGCGGGGGTAGGCGCCGACGTCTTCGAGTGGGGGTGGGGTGTCTTCGGGAGGGTGGCCGGGCTGTTTGGGCTGCGCTGCCCTCGTGCTCTTGGCGCGGCGCCGGCGGGCTGGTTCGTCGAGGGGGCCGTGAGGCGGTGGGCTACCAGGGCATTGCCACGCCGCCGTTCGGGCGGAGGATCTGGCCCGTGGTGAATGCCGACGCGTCCGAGGCCAGGTGGAGAACGGCGTGCGCGATGTCCTCGGGTTCGCCGACCCGGCCCAGGGGCGACATGCGAGCCATGCGCGCCTCGGTGTGCGCCTGCGCGCCGGCGTCGCGGCGGTCGGTCATGGGGGTGCGGATCCAGCCCGGTGCGACGGCGTTGACGCGTATGCCGTACCGACCGACCTCCGTCGCCAGGGTCTTCGTCAACTGGACCACGGCCGCCTTGGCGACGCCGTAGCAGAGCAGACCGGGGCCGCCGGTGTCCACCGCTCCCGAGGCCATGGTGACGATGCTGCCGCCGGTGTCGCGCGCCAGCATCAGACGGGCCGCCTCCTGGCAGGCGTACAGCACCCCCTTGAAGTTGACGGCCAGGACCCGGTCGAGGTCCTCGTCCCGGGTGTCCAGGACCGGACTGTTGTGCATGATCCCGGCGACGGCGGCCATGATGTCCAGCCGCTCGCAGGATTCGAGGGCCTGCCGGACCTGGGCGCGGTCGGTGACGTCGAGGGGGTGGGTGCGGGCCGTGCCGCCCCGGTCCTTGATCAGCTTCGCCGTTTCCCGCAAGCCCTGTTCGTCGCGGTCCGCGCCGTGCACGGTGGCGCCCGCCTGGGCGAGAAGTACCGTGCAGGCGCGGCCGATTCCGCTCGCGGCGCCGGTGACGAAAGCGGTGCGTCCGGTGAGGTCGTACGCCTTGACGGCCATGAAAGGACGGTACGAGCGTTTCTGACGGTGCGTCAATTGCGGCGGGCTTGTTCGCTCGGGCGCGCGGCGGCGGTTCGTCCGGCTCGTGCGGTTCGTCCGGCTCGTCAACGAGGATGCGGGGAGCGGTCGTCGAAGGTCGTCACCGGGTGGTGCGTGGGCGGAGGCGGCGCGTCGGCGGGGAGCCCGGTGCCGGGGCGGGGCCGGTCTGGCAGGCGGGGCACCAGTAGGTCGGGCGCTCGCGGGAGCCGTCGCCCTGGTCGGCGACCCGGACCGGTGTTCCGCAGCGCAGGCAGGGGCGGGGTGCGCGGCCGTAGACGAACAGGTTCTGGCCGCGGCGGCCCGTCGTGTTGCGGACCGGGTGGTCGCGGTTGGCCTCCAGGAGCTTCTTCGCGAGGGAGGGCAGCTTCGCGGCGCGGTCGGCGGGGAGCGCGCCGACGGCGAGCCATGGGGTGACGCCGAGGAGGAAGCAGAGCTCGCTCTTGTACACGTTGCCGATGCCGGCGAGGTTGCGCTGGTCGAGGAGGGCCTCGCCGAGGGAGCGGGCAGGGTCCGTGAGGAGGTTGGCGAGGGCACGCTCGGGGTTCCAGTCGGGGCCCAGCAGGTCGGGTCCGAGGTGCCCGACGGCTCGTGGCTCGTCGGCGGTGCGCAACAGGTCGAGGACGGGGAGGCGGTAACCGACGGCGGTGCGGTCGTGGGTGCCGAGGATCGCCCGGATCTGGTGTGCCGGGCCGCCGGTCCAGCGCTGGTCGCTCGTGAACACCTTCCACGAGCCGTCCATCCGCAGGTGCGAGTGGAGCGTCAGGTCGCCTTCGACGCGGGTGAGGAGATGCTTGCCGCGCGGGGTGACGTCCAGGACGGTGCGTCCGGTGAGGTCGGCGGTGGCGTACTGGGGCACCCGGAGATCCGAGCGGGTCAGCACCTTGCCCGCGAGGGCGTCGTGCAGGCGCCTCGCGGCCTGCCAGACCGTGTCACCTTCGGGCATGGGTCAAGGGTGACATGCGAGTCGCTGCGGGCGGGGTGCGGCCGTCACGCGCGCAGTCGCAGACCGCGAGGGGTCGCGATGAAGCCCGCTCCTTCCAGGACGGCGCCGATGGGAGAGGTGAGAGCCGAGGCGCCGTTGACGCGCTCCACCGTGACCGTGCCGAGGGAGCCCGCGCGCGCGGCCTCCGCGAGGGCCTCCGCGGCGGCGTGCAGCCGTGGGTCGTCGGCGGGGGTGTCCTCGCCGCCCGGGGTGGCCGGCCAGGCCAGCAGGGTCTTGCCGCCGCGCTCCATGTAGAGCGTCAGTTCGCCGTCCACGAGCACCACCAGGGAGCCGGCCTTACGGCCAGGCTTGTGCCCGGCGCCGCTCGGTGGCTCGGGCCAGCCCAGGGCGGCGCCGTACGCGTTCGCCGGGTCGGCGGCGGCGAGGACGACGGCGCGGGAGACGCCGGAGGTGGTGCCGTAGCGGTTGCGGTTCTGGGCGCGCCGGGGGTCGCGGTGGTCGGGGAAGCCAGAGCCGGTCGAGTGGTACGAGCCGTGCTGCCCGCCTGTGTCGTACGGACCGCCGGAGCCGTTCGGGAAGCCGCTGCCCCCGCGCGGGCCTCCGGCGCCCGGGGAGGCGAGGTCGCGGGGGGAGAGGTACTCGTCCGGCGAAGCGGGGGCTGCCGTGGCGTCGAAGGGGGAGGGCGGACGGCTGTCGAGGCCGGGGACATCCCAGGTGTCTGCCGGGAAGGAGTCGGGGAAGGCGAAGTCGTCCGAGGGGCTTGGCGCCTGGTTCGGGCCGGGCAGCGGCTCGTCGCGGTCGCGGGCGTTGGCCACCGCGCGCAGCCGGTCCACGGCCCCGTCCATGGCGAACTGCGCCGCGCCGAGGCCTTCGACCACGTACCCGCGACGGGCCTGACCGCTCTCCTCGAAGACGGACAGGATGCGGTAGGTCGCCGAGAAGCCGCCCTCGACGCCCTCGGCCGCGACCGCGCCCCGCGTCACCACGCCGTGCCGGTCGAGGAGGGTACGGGCGAGGGCGTGGGCGCGGACCGTCGGGTCGGACTCGTGGGCCGGCAGGAGGGACCAGCGGCCGCCGACGGTCGGAGGGCCGCCGCGGGAGGCGGGGCGGGCCGCGGCCGTCAGCGAGCCGTAGCGACCGCGCGGGACGCTGCGCTTGGCGCGGTGGGCCGTGGAGCCGGCCGTGCGCCCCGAGCCCAGCAGGGCGCGCAGGGGGGTGAGCGTGTCGTTGGTGAGCCGGCCGGACCAGGCCAGGTCCCAGACGGTGTCGGCGAGCTGCGGGTCGGTGGCCTCGGGGTGCGTGGTGGCGCGGACCTGGTCGGCGATCTGGCGGAAGAACAGGCCGTAGCCCCCGGAGAGGGCGTCCAGGACCGACTGGTGCAGTGCCGTCAGCTCCAGCGGGTGGGACGGCGGCAGGAGCAGGGGCGCCGCGTCCGCCAGGTACAGGGACATCCAGCCGTCCTTGCCGGGGAGGGCGCCCGCTCCGGCCCAGACCACCTCTCCGGCCGCGGTGAGTTCGTCGAGCATCGCGGGGGTGTAGTCCCGCACGCGGGACGGCAGGACGAGCTTCTCCAGGGCCGAGGCGGGCACCGAAGCGCCCTGGAGCTGCTCGACGGCGCGCACCAGTCCGTCGGTGCCGCGCAGGGAGTGGCCCTTGCCGATGTGCTGCCACTGGGGCAGGAACTGGGCGAGCGCGGGCGGCGGGACCGGCTCCAGCTCGTGCCGCAGGGCGGCCAGGGAGCGGCGGCGCAGCCTGCGCAGGACCGTCGCGTCGCACCACTCCTGGCCGATCCCCGCCGGGTGGAACTCGCCCTGGACGACGCGCCCGCCGGCCGAGTGCCGCTGGAGGGCGCCCTCGGTCACCGCCACGCCGAGGCCGAAGCGGGCGGCCGCGCCTGCCGAGGTGAACGGTCCGTGGGTGCGGGCGTACCGCGCGAGGAGGTCGCCGAGCGGGTCCTTGACCGGCTCCGTGAAGGCCTCCGGCACACCTACCGGGAGCGCCGTGCCGAGCGCGTCGCGAAGCCGCCCCGCGTCCTCGATCGCGGCCCAGTGGTCGGCGCCCGCGACACGGACCCGGATGGCGCGGCGGGCGGCGGCCAGTTCCTGTGCCCAGTGCGGCTCGGCGCCGCGCTCGGCCAGCTCGGCGTCGGTGAGCGGGCCGAGGAGGCGCAGGAGGTCCGCGATGCCTTCGGCGTCCTTCACCCGGCGGTCCTCGGTGAGCCACTGGAGTTCCCGCTCCAGTTCGGTGAGGACCTCGGCGTCGAGCAGTTCGCGCAGCTCCGCCTGGCCGAGCAGCTCGGCCAGCAGACGTGAGTCCAGGGAGAGGGCGGCCGCACGGCGCTCGGCGAGGGGGGAGTCCCCCTCGTAGAGGAACTGGGCGACGTAACCGAAGAGGAGGGAGCGGGCGAAGGGCGACGGTTCCGCAGTGGTGACCTCGACCAGGCGCACCTTGCGGGCCTCCAGGTCGCCCATCAGCTCCACGAGTCCGGGAACGTCGAAGACGTCCTGGAGGCACTCGCGGACCGCTTCCAGGACGATCGGGAACGAGCCGAACTCGCTCGCCACCTGGAGCAGTTGGGCGGCGCGCTGGCGCTGCTGCCACAGCGGGGTGCGCTTGCCGGGGTTGCGGCGCGGCAACAGCAGCGCGCGGGCGGCGCACTCGCGGAAGCGGGCCGCGAACAGGGCCGAACCGCCGACCTGATCGGTGACGACCTGATCGACCTCGCCCTTGTCGAAGACGACGTCGGCCGCGCCGACCGGTGCCTGCTCGGCGTCGTATTCCGTGCCCGCCTTCGAAGGTTCCCGGTCGAGCAGGTCCAGGCTCATCAGGTCGGCGTCCGGCAGCCGCAGGACGATGCCGTCGTCGGCGTGCATGACCTGGGCGTCCATGCCGTAGCGCTCGGAGAGTTTGGCACCCAGCGCGAGGGCCCAGGGGGCGTGGACCTGGGCCCCGAAGGGGGAGTGGACGACGACCCGCCAGTCACCCAGTTCGTCCCGGAAACGCTCCACGACGATCGTGCGGTCGTCCGGGACGTGTCCGCAGGCCTGGCGCTGCTCGTCCAGGTAGGAGATCACGTTGTCCGCCGCCCAGGCGTCCAGGCCCGCGGTGAGCAGCCGGAGCCGGGCGTCCTCCTTGGGCAGTGAGCCGACCTCCCGCAGGAACGCGCCCACCGCGCGGCCGAGCTCCAGCGGGCGGCCCAGCTGGTCGCCCTTCCAGAACGGCAGGCGGCCCGGGACGCCGGGAGCGGGGGAGACCAGGACGCGGTCGCGGGTGATGTCCTCGATGCGCCAGGAGCTGGTGCCGAGCGTGAAGACGTCGCCCACGCGCGACTCGTACACCATCTCCTCGTCGAGCTCTCCGACCCGGCCGCCGCCCTTCTTGGGGTCGGCGCCCGCCAGGAAGACGCCGAACAGGCCGCGGTCGGGGATCGTGCCCCCGGAGGTGACGGCGAGACGCTGGGCTCCGGGGCGGCCGGTGACCGTGCCGGCGACGCGGTCCCACACCACGCGCGGGCGCAGCTCGGCGAACGCGTCGGACGGGTAGCGGCCGGCCAGCATGTCCAGGACCGCGGTGAACGCGGATTCCGGGAGTGAGGCGAACGGGGCGGCACGGCGGACCGTGGTCAGCAGGTCGTCGACCTGCCAGGTGTCCAGCGCGGTCATGGCGACGAGTTGCTGCGCCAGGACGTCCAAGGGGTTGGCGGGGACCTTCAGGGACTCGATCGAGCCGGTGCGCATCCGCTCGGTGACCACCGCCGCCTGGACGAGGTCACCGCGGTACTTCGGGAAGACCACACCGGTGGACACCGCGCCCACCTGGTGTCCCGCGCGGCCGACGCGCTGGAGGCCCGAGGCCACCGACGGCGGGGACTCGACCTGGACGACGAGATCCACCGCGCCCATGTCGATGCCGAGCTCGAGGCTGGAGGTCGCCACGACGGCGGGCAGCCGGCCCGCCTTGAGGTCCTCCTCCACGAGCGCGCGCTGCTCCTTCGAGACCGAGCCGTGGTGGGCGCGCGCGATGACGGGCGGGGCGCCCTGGGCCGCACCGGAGCCACCCATGAGCTCTGCGGGCGAGTGGTGCTCGCCCAGAGGCTCGCCGGTGGCACGCTCGTAGGCGATCTCGTTGAGCCGGTTGCACAGGCGTTCGGCGAGACGGCGGGAATTGGCGAACACGATGGTGGAGCGGTGGGCCTGGACGAGGTCGGTGATCCGCTCCTCGACATGCGGCCAGATCGACGGGCGCTCCGCCCCTTCCGAGCCTTCGGCGACCGGGGAGCCGCCCAGCTCCCCCAGGTCCTCCACCGGGACGACGACCGAGAGGTCGAACTCCTTGCCGGACTTCGGCTGGACGATCTCCACCTTGCGCTGCGGGGAGAGGTACCGCGCCACCTCGTCGACCGGCCTGACCGTGGCAGAGAGGCCGATGCGGCGGGCCGGCTTCGGCAGCAGTTCGTCCAGCCGCTCCAGGGAGAGCGCCAGATGTGCGCCGCGCTTCGTGCCCGCCACCGCGTGCACCTCGTCCAGGATCACCGTCTCGATGCCCGTCAGCGCGTCGCGCGTGGCCGACGTCAGCATCAGGAACAGCGACTCGGGGGTCGTGATCAGGATGTCCGGGGGGCGGGTGGACAGCGCGCGGCGCTCGGCGGGCGGGGTGTCGCCGGAGCGGATGCCGACCTTGACCTCCGGCTCTGGCAGACCGAGACGCACGGACTCCTGACGGATGCCGGTCAGGGGACTGCGCAGATTGCGCTCCACGTCGACCGCGAGCGCCTTGAGCGGCGAGACGTAGAGGACCCGGCAGCGCTTCTTCGGGTCGGCGGGAGGAGGTGTCGAGGCGAGCTGGTCCAGGGCGGCGAGGAAGGCGGCCAGGGTCTTCCCGGAGCCGGTCGGGGCCACCACCAGCACGTCCGCGCCCTCGCCGATGGCCTGCCACGCACCCGCCTGGGCCGCGGTGGGCGCGGAGAACGCCCCCGTGAACCAGCCGCGGGTCGCGGGGGAGAAGCCGTCGAGGGCTCGGTGTGCGGAGCTGACCATGCGTCCATCCTGCACCCGGCCACTGACAATTGCTCTGACCTGCGCAGATACGGCGTTCCCCCAGCCCAGGCTGTCGGCGTCCTCCGTGCCGGGGCCGTCGGCGTTCGCGGTGCGGCGGGGCGCGGCGAGGGTGTGGCGGGGGTGTGGCGGCCCGGGTGCCGTAAGCCGGTGGCGTTGTGATCCGGCGGCGCCGGGGCGCGGTGGGCCGGGGGTGCGGAGTGGCGGAGGGACGAAAGGGCGCCGCACGCGCGCGTGGCGTGCTGGAGGAGCGGCTGGCCGGTCCGCCGACGCTGGAGGAGCTTGCCGCGGGCCTGGGGACCAGCTCGTTCGCACTGCTGCGGGCTTTCCGGGACGCGTACGGGCTGCCGCCCTATGCCTGGCTGACCGATGCCCGTGTGCGGCGGGCGCGGCGGCTGCTGGACGAGGGGACCTCCCCCGCGGAGGCGGCCGTCGCGGTGGGGTTCACCGACCAGCCGCACCTCAACCGCCACTTCGCCCGGATCGTCGGAGTCCCTCCAGGGGCGTACCAGCGTGAGCGCAAGAACGTACAAGACCCGTCCGAAGGGCTGCTCCTATCCTCGTGGTCGTGGCAGAACAGACAGCTCTCACGGACATACGCGCAGACGGCGGGGGACGGCCGGACGCCGCCGTCGTACGGGACGCCCTCGGGGTCGGGATCGCCGTAGGACTCTCCGGGTTCGCCTTCGGGGTGACCTCGGCGGGCAGTGGACTCTCGGTGTGGCAGACCTGCGCGCTCAGTCTCCTCGTCTTCACGGGGGCCTCCCAGTTCGCGCTCGTCGGGGCGCTGGCGGCCGGCGGAAATCCCCTGACGGCGGCCGCGGGCGCCTTTTTCCTGGGCGTGCGCAACGCCTTCTACGGCCTGCGTCTGTCGCAGTCGCTGGCGCTCCCGCGTGTGGTGCGCCCGTTCGCCGCCCAATGGGTGATCGACGAGACGGCGGCGGTCTCGCTCGCCCAGACCGGGAAGCGTGCCGCGCGGATCGGCTTCGGCGTCACCGGGCTGACGCTGTACGCGTTGTGGAACCTCACCACGCTGCTGGGTGCCCTGGGTGCAGAGGCCATCGGGGACACGGACGCGTGGGGGCTCGACGCGGCTGGTCCTGCCGTCTTCCTCGCGCTGCTCGCGCCCATGCTGAAGACCACCGCCGAGCGGGCTGTCGCCGGGCTCGCGGTGCTCCTGGGGCTGGGCCTGCTGCCCGTGCTGCCCGCCGGGGTGCCCGTGCTGACGGCCGCGCTCGCCGCGCCGGTCGTCCTGTACCTCGAGGGCCGGCGCCGGGCCGGTCGGACTGCCGGTCGGGTGGACACGGGGGAGGAGGTGCGTTGAACACCTGGATCGCGATCGGCGCGACAGCTCTCGGGTGCTATGTCGTCAAGCTCGCCGGACTGCTCGTCCCCGCGGGCCTTCTCGAACGGCCTCTTGTCAGGCGGTTCGCCGCCCTTCTTCCCGTCGCCCTGCTCGCCGCCCTCACCGCCCAGCAGACCTTCGCGGACGGGCGCGCGCTCGTGCTGGACGCGAGGGCCGCGGGGCTTGCCGCGGCCGTCGTCGCCCTCATACTGCGGGCTCCCTTCCTGCTGGTCGTCGCCGCCGCCGTGGTGGTGACGGCGGGGGTGCGGGCCCTGGGCGGGTGAAGGACAGGGAAGGCCGGACCGGGGGATCGGCGGGCGCCGCCGGGACGGGCCGGGTCAGCCGATGGCGCGGCCGTAGGCCCTGAGGGTGCGCAGCGCGTCGATCGTCACCATGGGGCGGGCCTCCAGGGCGGTGCCGGGTGCCCAGCGGCGCCACCGGATGGGCCAGCCGCCGTCCTGCTGCTGATCATCGGCGAGGTGGTCCAGGGAGCGTGCGATCTCGTCGTCGGTGAACCACGCCCGCGCGAGGGAGTGCGGTGTCCGCGCGAAGTCGTACGGGAAGTGGTGCTCGCCGGGGGCGTAGCCGGGTGCGACCGGGTACGCGTCCAGGTGGTCAGGGTCCAGCGCGACGAGCCGGTGCGCGCGCACCAGGCGGCCCAGCCGGTCGGCGGCCGCCTCCGCGCGCGGGCGGTCGGTGGCGGAGTCCAGGAAGGCCACGGCGGCCTGGATCTCGTAGGGATGGGACCGCTCCAGGGAGTCGATCGCCTGCCAGCAGAAGTCCGTGGCCCTGAACAGCCAGGCGTGCCACACGTCGTTGCGGTGCAACAGGCCCACCACCGGTCCGGTGGACAGGAGTTCGCCGGGTGGGTCGTCCACGATCGGAATGAAGGGTGCCGCCGGGTACCCGCGCTGGCTGGGATGGATCGCCGGCAGTGCGCCGTCGCCGGTGGAGACCGAGGTCAGATAGCGGCACACACGCTCCACGCGCCGGCCGCCGAGGCGCCCGACGGAGTCCAGGACGCGCAGTGCCCGGGCGGTGTGCAGGGGCTGGCTCACGGGGCCGCGCAGATCGGGCTCCAGCGCGTGGCCGTATCCGCCGTCCTCGTTGCGGTAGGCGTCGAGGGCGGTCTCGACGGGGTCGGCGGCGCCGTGCAGGAAGTCGTGCGCGAAGAGCCGCTGTTCCAGCACGCGCGCGGTGAGCCAGACGAAGTGCTCGGCGCGGAAGAGCGGGGAGCGCGCCGGGGGCGTCCGGGGGAGTGGGGATGCTCCGGATTCGGCCATGCGTCAGACCGTAGGGCGCAAAGCGGTCTCGGCAGGCGGTCCCGGCGAGGGGCACCCCCGCGCGCGGGATACTGGTGTCATGCGGTTGACGGTCTTCTGGCAGCGAATGGACGAGCACTTCGGTGCGGGGTACGCGGAGACGTTCGCGCGCGATCACGTGATGGCGGAACTCGGCGGACGCACGGTGGACGAGGCGCTGGCCGACGGCTGGGAGGCCAAGGACGTGTGGCGCGTGGTGTGCACGGTGATGAACGTTCCCCAGGAGATGCGCTGATCCCACAAGAAGATCGGAGGCGGTTCTCCGATTGTCGGTGCCGTAGGCGAGACTTGGTCCGTGGCACCCACTGACGAGACCGGGCAGGTCGCCCGGCACACATCCCCGCTCGGCGCGACGCCGCCCTCCGGGCCGCCCCCGGCCGACGGCGGCGCCGAGCAGGGAGCGCGTATGCCGCGCTGGCTTCCGCGCGCCATGCTGCTCGCGCTCGCTCTCATCGGTGTGTTCCAGCTGGGCCTCTGGGCCTTCCACCAGCTCATCGGTCTGCTGCTCAACATCCTGATCGCGTTCTTCCTGGCCCTCGCCATAGAGCCGGCGGTGAGCCGGATGGCGGCCCGCGGGATGCGCAGGGGGCTGGCCACCTTCCTGGTCTTCTTCGGCCTGCTGATCGTGGCCGCCGGCTTCTTCACGCTGCTCGGCTCGATGCTCGCGGGTCAGATCATCAAGATGATCGAGGGCTTCCCGGAGTACCTCGACTCGGTGATCAACTGGATCAACACCACCTTCCACACCGAGCTCAGGCGCGTGGACATCCAGGAGGGTCTGCTCCACTCCGACTGGCTGAGGAAGTACGCGCAGAACAGTGCCGCCGGAGTGCTTGACGTCTCCACACAGGTCCTCGGTGGTCTCTTCCGGCTGCTGACCATCGCCCTGTTCTCGTTCTACTTCGCCGCCGACGGGCCGCGCCTGCGCCGCGGACTGTGTTCCGTCCTGCCGCCGGCCCGGCAGGCCGAGGTGCTGCGGGCGTGGGAGATCGCCGTCGACAAGACCGGTGGCTATCTGTACTCACGCGGTCTGATGGCGTTGATCTCCGGCGTCGCGCACTACGTACTGCTCGAGGCGCTGGGCATCCCGTACGCGCCCGTGCTCGCCGTCTGGGTGGGTGTGGTCTCGCAGTTCATCCCCACCATCGGCACCTATCTCGCGGGCGCCCTGCCCATGCTGATCGCCTTCACGGTCTCTCCCCTGTACGCGCTGTGGGTGCTCATCTTCGTCGTGGTCTACCAGCAGTTCGAGAACTACGTGCTTCAGCCCAAGCTGACCTCGAAGACCGTCGACATCCACCCCGCCGTCGCCTTCGGCTCCGTCATCGCGGGCACCGCCCTCCTCGGCGCCGTCGGCGCGCTGGTCGCCATCCCGGCCGTCGCGACGCTCCAGGCGTTCCTGGGCGCCTATGTGAAGCGCTACGACGTCACGGACGACCCCCGCGTCCATGGACACCGGGGACGCGGGGAGGGGCCGGGCCCGCTCACGCGCGCGCGGCGGCTGTGGGGTCGGGTGCGGCACCGGCAGGACGGGTCGCGGGACGCGTCCGGCTGAGGAAGAGCGGCGGTCAGTACCCGAGGACCGCCCAGACTCCGGCCGCGGCGACCGCGGCCGCGTAACAACCCACGGCCGCGGCCACGATCCGCCTGCGCACGGCCTCGCTCCAGGGCGTGCGGGACAGCAGCCAGGCCAGCGCGGGCAGCACCAGTACGGCGTGCAGGCTCACCCCGTGCAGGGGCTTGAGCGCGGCCGTCGAGTGGTACGCCGCCTCCTGGTGTCCGGTGCGGGTCAGCACGACACCGCGCGCGATCATCGCCGCCCCCGAGACGAGCGCGACGAGCAGGATCGCGAAACCGGAGCGCACCGCGAGCGCCATCCCGGCCGGGCCCGTGGGCCGGTGCCGGAAGGACACCGCGGCGAACCCGGCGAGCAGCAGGACGAGGACCCCGCCGCCGACCGCCAGCATCATGGACACGGCCGTGTCGAAGGGCGTCTCCATGTCCAGGTGCGAGGGCACTCCGCGCCACGCCTGGAGGGTGATGCCCGCGACCTCCACGACGCAGTCGGCGGCGAACACCCCGAGCAGCGCGGCGCGCAGCCGTGGTCCGACCCGCACATACGAAGTGACCCGGACGACCGCGAGGAGCGTCACCCCGAAGGAGAGCCCGAAGGTCACCGGCTTGCGCCAGGAGACGGGGCCGTTCCAGGGGCCGCCGTCGACGGCGAACACCACGAGGTGGACGAGCCCGGAGAGGATCAGCAACAGCGCCGTCGCCTCGTAGAAGCGGTATCGGGTGTATCGGCGGCATCGGGGGTACCGGACGTACGGGTGGTCCTGGCCGTCCAGTGGGCGCGGGCGCGGGCGCGGGCGCGGGGGCCCGGATTCCGCTGCGCGGCGGGCGTGCCCGGTCTTCTGCTGGTCCATGCACCGAGCGTGCCGGTCATGTCGTACGCCGTCGTCGTCCTGCCGAAGACACCCGCCGTACGCCCGGGGAAGCAGCCGGGAGCGTGTGGGACGGAGGCCCGCGTGAGAGGGATCGGGGGTGGTGCCGGAGTGTGAACGTAGCCTCGGAAGTGCCGCGTGGTGCGCTTGACACGGAAATCGAACATCCATTCTTATTAAGGCTCCGGTGAGACTCTGGTCGGGTGTTCCGTCCGGGTTTGGACGGAACAGAACCCGAGTTATCCACAGGCCGGACCGGCGTCGGGGCGCATTGTCAGTGGCAGGCGTTAGCGTCTTTGACGTGAAGCGATCGACTCAAGCAAACCGGGTGGAACCCATGGCAGGAACCGACCGCGAGAAGGCACTGGATGCCGCACTCGCACAGATTGAACGGCAGTTCGGCAAGGGCGCCGTGATGCGTCTCGGCGAGCGACCGAACGAGCCCATCGAGGTCATCCCCACCGGGTCGACCGCACTCGACGTCGCCCTCGGGGTCGGCGGGCTGCCGCGAGGCCGCGTGGTGGAGGTGTACGGCCCGGAGTCCTCCGGTAAGACGACGCTGACGCTGCACGCCGTGGCGAACGCGCAGAAGGCCGGCGGACAGGTCGCCTTCGTGGACGCGGAGCACGCCCTCGACCCCGAGTACGCGAAGAAGCTCGGCGTCGACATCGACAACCTGATCCTCTCGCAGCCGGACAACGGTGAGCAGGCCCTCGAGATCGTGGACATGCTGGTCCGTTCCGGCGCCCTCGACCTCATCGTCATCGACTCCGTCGCCGCGCTCGTCCCGCGCGCCGAGATCGAGGGCGAGATGGGCGACAGCCACGTCGGTCTCCAGGCCCGTCTGATGAGCCAGGCACTGCGGAAGATCACCAGCGCGCTCAACCAGTCCAAGACCACCGCGATCTTCATCAACCAGCTCCGCGAGAAGATCGGCGTGATGTTCGGCTCCCCGGAGACCACGACCGGTGGCCGGGCGCTGAAGTTCTACGCTTCGGTGCGCCTCGACATCCGACGCATCGAGACCCTGAAGGACGGTACGGACGCGGTGGGCAACCGCACCCGCGTCAAGGTCGTCAAGAACAAGGTCGCGCCCCCCTTCAAGCAGGCCGAGTTCGACATCCTCTACGGGCAGGGCATCAGCCGCGAGGGCGGCCTGATCGACATGGGCGTGGAGAACGGCTTCGTCCGCAAGGCCGGCGCCTGGTACACGTACGAGGGCGACCAGCTGGGACAGGGCAAGGAGAACGCCCGTAACTTCCTGAAGGACAACCCCGACCTCGCCAACGAGATCGAGAGGAAGATCAAGGAGAAGCTGGGCGTCGGCGTGCGTGCGGAGGAGCCCGCCGCGGAGCCTGCGGCTGTCGCCGCGGCTACCGCGGGCACGCCCGCGGACGACGCCGCCAAGGCCGTTCCGGCTGCCGCGGCCAAGACGGCCAAGACCAAGGCCGCGGCTGCCAAGAGCTGATCCGTGACGCGACGAACGGACTGGGCCGAGTACGTCCACCCCGACACCCCCCGGGGGGCGGTGGGCGGGGCCGACGACGGCCCCGTCCAGGCCGGCGACGACCGGCCGGAGGGCGGTTCGCACCGCGGTGAGGGGGCGGCCCGCGACGACAGGCCCCGTGGCGGTCGGGCGCGGCGCGGCGACGGAGGTCCACGCGGTGGGCGCCGTCGACGCGGCTTCGGAGAACCGTCCGCCGAGGACGAAGGCGCCTCCTCCTCGTCGAGGGCCGAGCAGCAGGCGTCTTCAGGGGACCCGGCTGAGCGGGCACGGGCGATCTGCCTGCGCCTGCTCACCGGGACCCCGCGCACCCGGAAGCAACTCGCCGACGCCCTGCGCAAACGGGAGATCCCGGACGACGTGGCGGAGGAGGTGCTCTCGCGGTTCGAGGAGGTCGGGCTGATCAACGACGGTGCCTTCGCGGACGCCTGGGTGGAGTCCCGGCACCACGGCCGGGGGCTGGCCCGCCGGGCGCTCGCCCGGGAGCTGCGGACCAAGGGAGTCGACTCGGAGCTGATCGAGGAGGCCGTCGGCCGGCTCGACTCCGAACAGGAAGAGGAGACGGCTCGCGAGCTCGTCGCCCGCAAGCTGCGCTCGACCCGAGGCCTCGACCGCGACAAGAGGCTGCGCCGCCTCGCCGGCATGCTCGCGCGCAAGGGCTATCCCGAGGGCGTGGCCCTGCGGGTGGTCCGGCAGGCGCTCGAGGAGGAGGGCCAGGACACGGAGTTCCTGGACGGCGAGGGGTTCTGAACGCGGGTTCTGAACGCGGTATCGCCGGCAGTGGGTGGTGGCAACCCCGCTGAGGACGCCGGACCACCGCAGGCACAGGCAATCTGTGTACGGGCGAGTGTGCACAGGCGAGTGTGTACGGGCGAGTGTGCACAGGCGAGTGTGTACGCAAGCGGCCGCCGTCAGCCGCACCCGGGACCCGGATGCCACCGCCGGCTCCCTCGACGGGCTCACCGAGCACAGCGTCGCCGTCAGTGAACTGACCGCGGACCAGCTCCATCTGGCGTCGAAAGCACCCTGAAGCTCACGCTCGGCGACGCCACCCCCGCCACGCTCACTGTCACAGCCGTCCATGCCAGGGGTGTCGGTTTCGGAACCGCCACGGTGGTCGCCGGGGCGCCGGGCTTCTCGCGCCGGTCGCCACCGCTGTGCCGGGACGCGTGGCGCTGAGGGTGCGCGCGGTGACGGTGGCGACGGCGCAGGAGTGAGTGATCCCCCGTTCCCCCTGCCGGGAGGCGTGATCTCCGAGACCCCCGGGGAGCGCAGGATTACCTTGCGCTCCCGGAGGGGTGAGCTCGCCCGGCCTGCCGGTACCGTCTGCTGCCGCCCGTGAACCCCCGTCGCTCTTGCAGGGGTTGTCTCCCGCACCCACCGAAAGGCGGCCCCGCCATGCCCGTGCCCACCCGCTCCCGAAGACCGCTCGTCGTGTCGGTCCTCGGCGCCGGTCTGCTGCTCACCGGGTGTGGAGTGTGGCCGTCGCAGGCCACGGCACCCGCGGACGCGGTCACGGGCAGGATCACGCTGGGCTTCGTCAACGGCGGTACCACCGAGTTCCATACGTGCCTCCAGGAGTCCGTCGAGCGGACGGCCCGCAACAACGGCGTCCATCTCTTCACGGCCAACTCGCGCCAGGACGGCGATACGGAGGTCTCCAACATCGAGGCCATGATCGCCCGCAAGGTGGACGCGCTGATAGTGCAGACCGTCGACGTCGACGCCCTCAAGGGGGACATCGCAGAGGCGAAGGCGGCCGGGGTGCCGATCTTCCTCACCTCGGTCGCCCCCGGCGACACCTCCGACCTCCTGGGGGCCGTGGTAGTCGATCTGAAGGAGGTGGGGGAGCTGGACGCCGAGTGGGTCGAGCGGGACGCCGCCGGCCGCAAGGTGAGCGTCGCGGTGATCGCGGGAGCCCCCGGTGCCGCCTCCGACCTGCTCACCGCGGCCTTCACCCAGAGGCTGCCGGACAATGCCGAGGTCGTCGCGAGCCGACCCGGCATGTACGACCCCGTCAAGGCGCGGACGGTCGCCGCGGCCATGATCAAGGACAATCCCGGTCTGGACTACGCCTTCGTCGCCAACGAGGAGATGGCGTTCGCCGCCCGCAAGGCCTTCGACGCGGCCGGGGCCGAGGACGTCAGGATCGTGACGGTGAACGGCACCGACGAGGCACTGGCCGCGCTCAAGGCCGGCAGCCTCGCCGCCACCGTCTCCAACTCGGCCGCGGACACCGGCGAGCTGGCGGTGCAGAACGTCGTCTCCCTGCTCCGCAAGGACCGCAGGGCCGACAGGATCGACAAGACGCCCATTCGCCTGGTCACCCGGGACAACGCGGACACGGCCCCGTTGTACTGCCCGCCACAGGACTGAGCCCGGCGAGCCGCAGCCCCGCTACGACGTCACGGGGAGCCCCGCCGCCCGCCACGCCTGGAAACCCCCGACGAGGTCGGTGGCCCGGTGCAGCCCCAGCTGGTGCAGGGAAGCGGCGGCCAGGCTCGACGCGTAGCCCTCGTTGCAGATCACCACCGCCCGCACCTCATGACTCGTGGCCTCGGGGAGGCGATGGCTGCCCTGGGGGTCGAGGCGCCACTCCAGCTCGTTGCGCTCGACGACCAGGGCACCGGGGATCAGACCGTCCCGCTCGCGCAGGGCCGCGTACCGGATGTCGATCAGCAGTGCCTCACCCAAGCGGGCGGCCTCGTATGCCTCTCGCGCCTCCACACGCGCGTACCCCGCACGCACCCGCTCGAGCAGCTCGTCCACGCCCGTCGGCCGTTCGCCGCCCGGTCGCCGCTCCTGAGGTATGGCCGGGCCGCTCACTGCCAGTCCTCCGGGCGCTCGACCTGCTCCAGCCGCAGCACGTGTCCCGTACGGCTGTAGCGGCGGATGCGCGGCAGCGGGGGGTAGTAGGCGTGGACGGAGACGGCGTGTTCCTCGGTGGACCGGTTGAGGACCTCGTGGACGTGGTGCCGTCCGAAGGAGCGGCCCCGGCCGGCGGGCAGTGTGCGTTCCCGGTCCACGTCGTCCGCCAGCTCCAGGGTCTTCCAGCCGTCGGTGGGCAGCCGCGCGGCGAGCGAGTACTCCTTCAGCTCACCCTGCGCGGTCAGGAAGGCGCCGACCGAGTCGGCGTGGTCGTGCCAGCCGGTGCCGGTGCCGGGCGGCCAGCCGATCAGCCAGGCCTCGCTGCCGCCGGGGCCCTCAAGCCGCACCCAGGTGCGGCCCTCGGGGTCGAGCGGGAGCGAGGCGATCAGCTCGGCGTCGGCGGCCGTACGCCGGACGAAGTCGAGGAGGTCCGCCTGCGTGGGTGCGGCGACGGCGGTGCTGGGCACGGGGGAGGAGACAGACATGGAGACCGTCCTGAGAACGTTCGCGGGGAGCGCGCGGCCGCGCACCGGGTGAGGTGCGCATCGGCGGCACGCGCCGGTGGGACAGGGGGTGCGAATTCAGCAGGACGAGCGACACACGCAGCCCGCATAGCGGACGAGGTCCATATGGACCCTCCGCCACAGGCGCACATCGGTGTCGGTCACGATCCGGAGTACACCACGCCGGTGCACCCCGGTCAACTCACTGTCACGATGTGGACCGCACAGTCACAGTCGGTGCGATCGTGCGATTTTCGTTCGGCTCTCTTCCGGCTTTCGGCTCCGGTTCTCGCCCGGTCGTCGTCCGGTCGTAGTCCGGCTTCTCGTGCCGGCGTGCGCCGGGCGGGCCCGTACCGTCACTTGGCCGCGGAGCCCGCCGTGGCCCCCGCGTCGGACGTCTCGTGTGCCCCCGTGGGCCCGCCCACCGTCGCCTCCGCCGCCGCGTACAGGTCGGCCGCGCGTACTCCGTCGAGCGCGGTGACCAGATGGCCGTCGGGCCGGATCAGCAGAACGGTGTGCGCGGCCGCGCCCGGATAGCTCTCGGCCACCAGCAGCTCGGCCGGGCTCGGCAGGGCCGTCACCGCGGCGGCGAGCCGGGGCATGATCCCGGCGCCCACCCAGTGCCTGCGCTCCCACACGCCGGTGCCCGGCGCGATCAGCAGGACGAGCAGGGCCCCGCGCCCCAGCCGGTCCCGCAGCCGTACGAACGAGCCGTCCTCCGCGGTCACGCGCACGTCCTCGACCGGCGCGCCGGGAGGCGTGTCCACCGGCACCTCCGCCTCCAGATGCCGGGGCGCGAGCGGAGAGCCGTCGTAGGCGCCCGGCGCGCCCAGCGGACCGCGGCCCAGGTGACCGTCGGTGAGCAGCACGTCGTGACCGCGGGCCGTACCGGGGACGTACGCCCTTATCCCCGTGCCGCCGCGCAGCACCGGGAGTGCCTGGTCGGCGGCGCGCAGCCGGGCGGCGACGGCCGCGCGCCGCTCCGCCTGGTAGCTGTCGAGCAGCGCCTCGTGCGCCCCGTGATGCCAGGCCAGGGCCAACTTCCAGGCCAGGTTGTCGGCGTCCCGCAAACCCTCGTCGAGGCCCTGGGTGCCGAACGCGCCGAGCAGATGCGCGGCGTCCCCGGCGACGAAGACCCGCCCCACGCGCCAGCGGCGGGCCAGCCGGTGGTGCACGGTGTGGACACCGGTGTCGAGCAGCTCGTAGGCGGGTGTGGAACCGCCGCTCCAGCCCGCGAGGGTCTCGCGGACGCGAGCCACCAGCAGCTCGGGCGTGACGAGGTCCTTGCCGGGCGGCAGCAGCCAGTCCAGGCGCCAGACGCCGTCCGGCAGCGGGCGTCCGGTGATTTCCCCGGCGGAGGGGCCGGACACCCGCCACGGCGGTGTCCGATGGAGCAACGCCTCGTCGGGCCACGGAAGTTCCGTGCGCAGCGCGGCCACGGCGTGTCGTTCCACCGCGGTACGGCCGGGAAAGCGGATGTCGAGGAGTTTGCGGACGGTGGAGCGCGGGCCGTCACAGCCGACCAGATGGCTGCCGCGCCACCAGGTGCCCTGGGGGCCGCGCGTGTGAGCCGTGACACCGGAAGGTTCCTGCTCGATGCCGTCCAGGCGGCTGTCCACGACGATCTTCACCAGCCGCCGGCTCACGAGGGCGGCGCGCAGGACGCCCGTCAGCACATGCTGGGCGATGTGCAGGGGAGCGGGATCCGTCGCGTCGTCGAACCTGACCTCGCGTGTCACCTGCTTGCGCCGCATCGACCGCCATCCGGCCCAGCGCAGCCCGGCCGCGTCGAGGGACGTTCCGGTGAGCCGCTCGATCAGGGCGGCGGTGTCCTCGCGCAGGACGACGGTGCGCGCGAGCCGTGGTTCGTCCTTGCCGGGGCCCTCGTCGAGGACCACGGACGGCACCTGCTGGCGCGCCAGCGCCAGGGCGAGCGTGAGCCCCACCGGCCCCGCTCCGACGATGATCACCGGGTCCACGGCGTGCCGCCCCCTGCCCGCGACGGTGTCCTCAGGGACGTAAGGGAACAAGAGGTAGGAGCAGGGTGCACGATCACAGAACGTATGCAACCCATTGCCGCTGCTTGCGTCAAGTGACGGAGGCAGCGGCGCGCACGCCACTGCCTCCGTACAGGTCACACCACTTGAGCGGGCGTCAGGCGGACGCGCCGCTTCCGAAGCCGCCGCCGACCTCGGCCGCGTTCAGGTCGTCCACCTTGTCGACGCCGAGGACCGCGCCCGTGCTGCGCTTGCTGCGCCGCAGGTAGCGCTCCAGCCAGCTCGCGAAGCTGGTGAGGATGAAGTTCAGCACGATGAACATGATCGCGACGACGATGAAGCTCGGAATCTGGTTGGCGTAGTTGGCCGCCAGGGTGCCGCGCGAGTTGAGCAGTTCGGTGAACCCGATCATGACCCCGCCCAGTGCGGTGTCCTTCACGATGACCACCAGCTGGCTGACGATGGCCGGGAGCATCGCGGTGACCGCCTGCGGCAGCAGGATGCTGCTCATCGTCTGACCCTTGCGCAGACCGATGGCGTACGCGGCCTCCGTCTGGCCCTTGGGCAGCGACAGGATGCCCGCCTTGACGATCTCGGCGAGGACGGCCGCGTTGTAGAGCACCAGACCGGTGACCACGGCGTAGAGCGGACGGTCGTCGCTGCTGACGTCCGTGGAGCGGGCGTAGAACTCGTTGGCGAACAGCATCAGCAGCAGCACCGGGATGGCCCGGAAGAACTCCACCACCGTGCCGGCCGCGCCGCGCACCCAGCGGTGGTCGGAGAGGCGGGCGATGCCGAAGACGGCGCCCAGCGGAAGGGCGATCACCATGGCGAGCGCCGCGGCTTTCAGCGTGTTGGCGAGGCCGGGCAGCAGATACGTCGTCCAGGCCTGGGACTCGGTGAACGGCTTCCACTGAGCGGACGTGAACAGGTCCTTGTCGTCCATCTTCTGCCACACCCACCACAGGAGCAGGACGAGCAGTACGGCGAAGACCACCGAGAACAGGACGTTGCGCCGCTTGGCACGGGGGCCGGGAGTGTCATAGAGGACCGAACTCATCGCTTCACCGCCAGTCGCTTGCCGAGCCAGCCCAGAATGAGGCCGGTCGGCAGGGTCAGTACCACGAAGCCGAACGCGAAGACCGCGCCGATGAGCAGCGTCTGCGCCTCGTTCTCGATCATCGTCTTCATCAGGTAGGCGGCCTCGGCGACGCCGATGGCGGCCGCCACCGTGGTGTTCTTGGTCAGCGCGATCAGGACGTTGGCCAGCGGACCGATGACCGAGCGGAACGCCTGGGGCAGCACGATGAGCCGCAGGGTCTGGCTGAAGTTGAGGCCGATCGCGCGGGCCGCTTCCGCCTGTCCGAGCGGCACTGTGTTGATGCCGGAGCGCAGCGCCTCGCACACGAAGGCCGCGGTGTAGGCGATGAGACCGAGGACAGCCAGCCGGAAGCCCTGGATCTTGAAGTCGTCGGAGCCCAGGGTGACACCGAAGACGTCGGCCAGGCCGAGCGAGCAGAAGAGGATGATGACCGTCAGGGGAATGTTCCGGACGATGTTGACGTAGGCGGTGCCGAACCCGCGCAGCAGCGGGACGGGGCTGACCCGCATGGCGGCCAACAGGGTGCCCCAGATCAGGGAGCCAACGGCGGAGAGGGCGGTGAGTTTCACCGTCATCCAGAACGCCCCTAGGACGTCGTAACCTTCAAGAAAGTCGAACACGATCTCCCGCGCTTCCGGGTGGGTGGCGTATGAGGAGGGCGGGGCGCGCCGCCGCCGTGATCGCGACGGACGGCGGCGCACCGCGAAATACCCCGCTTGGCTGAGCCGTGTGGTTTACGAGGCGTTCGGAACGATGACGCCGATCTTCGGGGCCTGCTCGTTCTTGTAGTTGGCCGGGCCGAAGTTGTCCTTGACTGCCTTGTCCCACGAGCCGTCGCTGACCATCTGCTCCAGCGCCTTGTTGATCTTGTCGACGGTCGCGGTGTCGCCCTTCTTGACGCCGACGCCGTAGTTCTCGTTGCTGAGCTTCAGACCCGCGAGCTTGAACTTGCCCTTGTACTGCTCCTGGGACGCGAAGCCGGCGAGGATCGAGTCGTCGGTGGTCACCGCGTTCACGGCGCCGTTCTGCAGAGCGGCGATGCACTCGGAGTAGGTGCCGTACTCCTTCAGGTTCGCCTTCGGGGCGATCGACTTCTGCACGTTCTGTGCCGAGGTCGAACCAGTCACGGAACACAGCTTCTTGCCGTTGAGGTCCGTAGCCTTGGAGATGTCTGAGTCCGACTTGACCAGCAGGTCCTGGTGGGCCAGCAGGTACGGGCCGGCGAAGTCGACCTTCTGCTTGCGCTCGTCGTTGATCGAGTAGGTGGCCGCGATGAACTTCACGTCACCACGCGCGAGGGCGTTCTCGCGGTCGGCGCTCTTGGTCTCGACGAACTCGATCTGGTCCGGCTCGTAGCCGAGCTGCTTGGCGACGTAGGTGGCGACGTCCACGTCGAAGCCGGCGAAGGACCCGTCGGGCTTCTTCAGGCCGAGGCCGGGCTGGTCGAACTTGATGCCGACCTTGATCTTGCCGCTGCCGCCGCTGGAGCTGCTGCCGCTGTCGTCCTTGTTGTCGTCGCCACCGCAGGCGGTCGCGGTCAGGGCGAGGACGAGGGCTGCGGCGGAGGCGGCGGTGACCTTGCGAAGCTTCATGAGGAACTTCCTTAGAAGAGTGGTGAAGTACTGCGTGCGGTGCGGGTTCCGTCAGATGCAGGTCAGTGGTGCAGGATCTTCGACAGGAAGTCCTTGGCACGGTCGCTGCGCGGATTGCTGAAGAACTGGTCGGGCGCAGCCTCTTCGACGATGCGTCCGTCCGCCATGAACACCACGCGGTTTGCAGCCGATCGTGCGAAACCCATCTCGTGGGTGACGACGATCATCGTCATGCCGTCCCGGGCCAGCTGCTGCATGACTTCGAGGACCTCGTTGATCATCTCGGGGTCCAGAGCCGACGTCGGCTCGTCGAAGAGCATGACCTTCGGGTCCATCGCCAGCGCCCGTGCGATGGCGACGCGCTGCTGCTGGCCGCCGGAGAGCTGTGCGGGGTACTTGTCGGCTTGGGTGGCCACACCGACCCGGTCGAGGAGGGCGCGCGCCTTCTCCTCGGCCTTCTTCTTGTCGGTCTTGCGGACCTTGATCTGGCCGAGCATCACGTTCTCGAGCACGGTCTTGTGCGCGAACAGGTTGAACGACTGGAACACCATGCCGACGTCGGCGCGCAAGCGGGCCAGTGCCTTGCCCTCCTGGGGCAGCGGCTTCCCGTCGATGGTGATCGCGCCCTCGTCGATCGTCTCCAGGCGGTTGATGGTGCGGCACAGGGTCGACTTGCCGGACCCGGAGGGTCCGATGACCACGACGACCTCGCCGCGGTCGATCGTGAGGTCGATGTCCTGGAGAACGTGCAACGCGCCGAAGTGCTTGTTGACGCTCCTCAGGACGACCAGTTCTCCGCTCGCGACCGCGTCTTCCTTGGTCACCGATACTTCGGTCATCGCTCTGGTGCTCCGTCCTCCTCGGTTTCGGAGGACAGTAGTGACCTGCCGCGACCAGCGTCATTACATCTGAGGGGAATCTGAGCATCACGATCCGATAGCAATCGGACACGTGTCGTAGCACTTGTGACCTGCGGGCGTATCGGGCGGATAACGGTGACCCGGTGCAACCGGAACCCTCTTGACGGCGTCCTCGTCCATCAGCGTGACTGCCATGATGCACACACGCGTGTGCCCGCGTTTTCCCGACCGGAGAACCGAACGCCTGTTTTAGTGAGTCAGACCGTATGCCCGATGAACCGGAGGAGGCCGGCATGAGACTGCTGCTCGTCGAGGACGACAACCACGTCGCCGCCGCGCTGTCCGCGGTCCTGAAGCGGCACGGCTTCGACGTCACCCATGCGCGCAGTGGCGAGGAGGCCCTCCAGGCGCTCGTCCCGGAGGGCCCCGGCTTCGGGGTCGTGCTCCTCGACCTGGGCCTTCCCGACCAGGACGGGTACGAGGTCTGCGGCAAGATCCGCAAGCGCACCGCCACGCCGGTGATCATGGTGACCGCCCGCTCCGACGTGCGCTCGCGCATCCACGGCCTCAACCTGGGCGCCGACGACTACGTGGTGAAGCCGTACGACACCGGGGAACTGCTCGCCCGTATCCACGCCGTCAGCCGCCGCACCGTCCACGAGGACACGGAGGCCGGCGGGGAGGACGCGTTGCTCCTGGGCCCCGTGCACATCGAACTGCCCACCCGGCGCGTCACCGTGGACGGCGCGGTCGTCCAGCTGACCCGCAAGGAGTTCGACCTGCTGGCGCTGCTCGCCCAGCGTCCCGGTGTGGTCTTCCGCCGGGAACAGATCATCAGTGAGGTGTGGCGCACCAGCTGGGAGGGAACGGGGCGCACCCTGGAGGTGCATGTGGCCTCGCTGCGCGCCAAACTGCGCATGCCCGCGCTGATCGAGACCGTGCGCGGCGTCGGCTACCGGCTCGTCGCCCCGGGCGCGTAGCGGGGACCTCGGTTGCGTACACGTCTCCTGCCGCTGCTCATCGTGCTGATGGCGGCCGTACTGCTGGCCCTCGGGGTGCCGCTGGCCGTCAGCGTGGCGGGCGCCCAGCAGCAGAACGTCGTCGTCGACCGCATCGACGACACCGCGCGGTTCGCGGCGCTCGCCCAGTTCGTCACCGCCTCGTCGGGCGTCAACGACTCCGCGTCGGCCACGAACGAGCGACGCGCGACGCTCAGCCGGGAGCTCGACAGCTACTACGACGTCTACGGCATTCGTGCCGGTGTCTTCTACGGCACCGACACCCCCATGGCTCATGCCCCGAGGGACTGGTACCTCCCTGAAACGGGGGAGGTGCGGGAAGCCTTCGAGGAGGCTCTGCTCAGCCGTCGCAGCCACGACCCCCGGCAGGTGTGGCCATGGCAGCGCAACCGGCTCGTCGTGGCGTCGCCGGTCATCCGGGACGGTGATGTCGTCGCCGTCGTCGTCACCGACTCGCCCACCGGGCCGATGCGGTCGCGGATCCTGCACGGCTGGCTGGTGGTCGGCGCGGGCGAGATCGCCGCGATGCTGCTGGCCATCGGCGCCGCCCTGCGGCTGACCGGCTGGGTGCTGCGGCCGGTGCGGGTCCTGGACGCCACCACCCACGAGATCGCGAGCGGCCGCCTGAAGTCCCGGGTCGCGGTGGCCGGCGGGCCCCCGGAACTCCGGCGGCTGGCCGGGGCGTTCAACGAGATGGCGGACAACGTCGAGGACGTGCTGGAGCAGCAGCGCGCCTTCGTCGCCGACGCCTCGCACCAACTGCGCAACCCGCTCGCCGCACTGCTGCTGCGTATCGAACTGCTCGGGTACGAACTCCCTGAGGGCAACGAGGAGATCGCCTCCGTCCAGAACGAGGGCAAGCGCCTGGCCCAGGTCCTGGACGACCTGCTCGACCTGGCCCTGGCCGAGCACGCGGAGGCCGACCTGCGGGTCACCGACATCGGCGCGCTGGCCGCCGAGCGCGTGGCCGCCTGGGCGCCCACCGCCGCGGCCAAGGGCGTCCGGCTGGTCGGCGACTGCCCGCCCACCACGGCATGGGCCGACCCGGTGACGCTGTCCAGCGCGCTGGACGCCGTGATCGACAACGCGGTGAAGTTCACCCCGGAGGGAGAGAGCGTCACGGTCACGGTCACGGCCGACGGCGAGACCTCGACCGTCGTCGTCACCGACAACGGCCCCGGGCTGACCGACGAGGAACTGACCCGCGTGGGCGACCGTTTCTGGCGCAGCGGCCGTCACCAGAACATCAAGGGCTCGGGCCTCGGCCTGTCCATCTCCCGGTCCCTGCTCGCGGCGGGCGGCGGCTCCCTCTCGTACGACCATCACCAGCCGCGTGGACTGACGGCGACCGTGTCGGTGCCGAGGTCGCCGACGTCGTAGCCGGGAGTCCTACGGCTTGACGGAGCGGTAGTAGCGCCGGGCGCCCTCGTGCAGCTTCAACGGGTCGGTGTAGATGGCCGTACGCAGGTCGACCAGTTGCGCGGAGTGCACATGCGCGCCGATGCCGTCCCGGCTCTTGATCACGGTCCGGGTCAGCCACTCGGTGAGCCGGGGAGCCATGTCCGTCCGGGTCATCAGCAGGTTGGACACCGCGATCGTCGCCACGGTCGAGCCGTTCTGGATGGTGGGGTACGCCGACTCCGGCATGTTCGTGGCCCGGTAGAACCCGGTGGAGTCGTCCTGGTCGTGCATCTTGGCGACCAGGTCGGGGCCGATCGGCACGAACCGGAAGGTGAAGGAGTCGGCCAGCTTCTCCAGCCCGGCCGTGGGCACCCCGCCGGACCAGAAGAAGGCGTCGATCTTGCCCTTCTTCAGCTCCTCGGGGCCGGTGTCGATGCCCTGCGACACCGCCTTGATGTCCTTCGCCGGGTCCAGGCCCGCCGCCTTGAGCACCCGCTCGGCGATCAGCCGCACGCCCGAGCGGGGCAGCCCGGTCGCCACGGTCCTGCCCCGCAGGTCGGCGACGGACCGGACATCGGAGTCACGCGGCACCACGAGCTGGACGTAGTCGTCGTACAGGCGGGCCACCCCGCGCAGCCGGGCGGCCGAGCCTGGATGCTGCCGTTCGTACGTCTCCACGGCGTCGGCCGCGGCGATGGTGAAGTCGGCCTCGCCGGTCGCCACGCGCGCGACGTTCTCCTGCGATCCGTTGCTGGTCGACAGCTTCACGTCCAGGTCCGGCATGTCCCGGGCGAGCTCCGCGCGCAGGCGGCTGCCGTACTCGTAGTAGACGCCGCTCGTCGTGCCCGTGCTGAAGGTGATCGACCCGCTCGGCGGGTCCTCGCCCAGCGGCAGCAGCCACCACAGCAGCAGCCCGAGGACGACGACACCGGCGGCCGTGCCCTGGAGGGCACGGCGCCTGCCGATACGGGAGAGCGACGGGGACATGGGCGCGATCCTGCCAGCCGGAACGCCGTGCTGACCAGGGCGGGGCTCACAGGGCCGGTTCCGGGCCGCAGTGTCGGTGCCCGTCGTTACAGTCGGTGCATGAGTTCCTCGCCCGCCGAACTGGTCCGTGAGTTCCACCGCGCCTTCGGGCTCGACGCCCGCAGCACGCCGACGGAGGTGTCGCCCGGCCTCGCCGCGCACCGTGGCGAGCTCCTCGCCGAGGAGGCGGCGGAGGTCGCCGAGGTGTCGGTGAGCGGCCCGCTGGACCGGCTCGCGCACGAGCTGGCCGACGTCGTCTACGTCGCCTACGGCACGGCCCTGGTGCACGGGATCGACCTCGACGCGGTGCTCGCCGAGATCCACCGGTCCAACATGACGAAGCTGGGCCCCGACGGCCGGGTCGCCCGTCGTGCCGACGGCAAGGTCCTCAAGGGGGAGCACTACGAGATACCGGACGTGTCCGCCGTGCTGCGCCGCCAGGGCTGGAACCCCGGCGGCGCGGCCTGAATCCGGTGGACCGCTCAGGCGGGTGACCCGCCGCCCGCCTGCTTCCACTCCCGGTGCAGCGCGCCCAGCGGATGTCCCGCCGGAACACCGGCGTGCCGAAGACCCTCAGCCGCAGCCGCAGGGTGCCGCTCGGTTCGACACCGCCGTACGCGGCCCGGGAACCGTCGGCTTCGAACACCGAGTCGGTGCCGGTGACCGTGCCGGGTGCGGTCCGGGCGCCCACCGCGCCCCGTGGCGCATTCCCGTGGTACGCCTCAGTCGCGCACCGCCGTCTGCGTCCTGGCCTCGGGAAGCCGCTCGGTGGTGCCGTGGTCGGGGGGTGTCCGGCGCCGCGCCCACCAGGCCGCCAGTGGCTCCGTGTAGCGGGCGGTCAGCGGGCCCAGCACGACCAGGATCAGGACGTACGCCGTGGCCAGCGGTCCGAGAGAGGGCTCGATCCCCGCGGTCACCGCCAGCCCCGCGATGACGATCGAGAACTCCCCGCGCGCCACCAGCGCGCCGCCCGCACGCCAGCGCCCCTTGACCGAGATGCCGGACCGCCGGGCCGCCCAGTAGCCGGTGGCGATCTTGGTCGCGGCGGTGACGACGGCCAGCGCGAGGGCGGGCAGCAGGACGGGAGGGATGCTCGCCGGGTCGGTGTGCAGCCCGAAGAAGACGAAGAAGACGGCGGCGAACAGGTCGCGCAGCGGGCTCAGCAGCGTGTGCGCGCCTTCGGCGACCTCTCCGGACAGGGCGATGCCCACCAGGAACGCCCCCACGGCCGCCGACACCTGGAGCTGCTGCGCCACGCCGGCGACCAGGATGGTGAGCCCCAGCACGACGAGCAGCAGCTTCTCCGGGTCGTCGCTCGACACGAACCGGGAGATGACCCGGCCGTAGCGCACCGCCGCGAACAGCACGAGCCCCGCGACGCCCAGCGCGATCGCCAGGGTGATGCTGCCGGCCGCCAGCCCGACCCCGGCCACCAGGGCGGTGACGATCGGCAGGTAGACCGCCATGGCCAGGTCCTCGAGGACCAGCACGCTGAGGATCACCGGAGTCTCCCGGTTGCCGACCCGGCCCAGGTCGCCCAGCACCTTGGCGATCACCCCGGACGAGGAGATCCAGGTGACGCCCGCGAGCACCACGGCCGCCACCGGCCCCCAGCCCAGCAGCAGCGCGGCGGCCGCGCCCGGCAGGGCGTTGAGGGCGCAGTCGACGAGACCGGCCGGATAGTGGGCCTTGAGGTTGGAGACCAGATCGCTGGCCGTGTACTCCAGGCCCAGCATCAGCAGCAACAGGATGACGCCGATCTCGGCGCCGGTGGCGACGAACTCCTCGCTCGCGCCGAGCGGCAGCAGCCCGCCCTCGCCGAAGGCCAGACCGGACAGCAGGTACAGCGGGATCGGCGAGAACCGGAAACGGGCGGCGAACCGGCCGAGCAGGCCGAGGCCGAGGATGATGGAACCGAACTCGATCAGCAGGACCGCGGAGTGCACTCGATCACTCCCGACCGAGTATGGCCGCGGCCGCGTCCACACCTTCGCGGGTGCCGATGACGATGAGGGTGTCGCCGCCCGCGAGACGGAAGTCCGGTGTCGGGGACGGGATCGCCTCGGCCCGCCGCAGCACCGCGACGATGGAGGTGCCGGTCTCCGTGCGCATCCGGGTATCGCCCAGCAGCCGTCCGTTCCAGCGCGAGGCGGCCGCGACCTCGATGCGCTCGGCGACCAGCCCCAGGTCCGTCGTGTACAGCAGGCTCGCGCTGTGGTGGGAAGGCATCAGCGCGTCGATCAGCGAGCCCGCCTCGGCACCGGTCAGCCGCAGGGAATGGGCGCAGGAGTCGGGGTCGTCCGCCTGGTAGAGGCCGACCGTCCGTGTGCCGTCGCGGTGGGCCACCACGGACAGGTGGCGCTGCTCCCGCGTCACGAGGTCGTACTGGACTCCGATGCCTGGTAGCGGTGTCGTCCGGAGGCGTGGAGCAGACACGTTTCTTCCCCTTGCTGGTCGTTGCTGGTCGTTTCCTGCGACGTCTGGGACGAGTGCCCAAAACCGTCATGCTGCCATTCCCCCGTACGGTGACGACATGGGTGTCGTGACGGATGGACAGGGCCGGCGGTGGGCGGAGAGGCTGGTCACGGCAGTGCCATGGAGGGGCGGAGGTGCGGCACGAGCCGCACGGGACCAGCCGGACGGAAACGAAAGGCGGGACGGGCGCGACGAGCCGGCCCGACACGACAGGCGAGACGCACGCGACAAGCGAGTCGGTCGAGACAGTCGAGACAGTCGAGTCAGGCAAGTAGGGCAAGTAGGGCGAGTGGGGCAAGGAGGAGCTGCGCACATGTCACTGTTCTGGCGGATCTTCGTGCTCGACGCCGTCGGTCTGATCGTCGCGGCCGCGCTGCTGCTGGGCCCGGTCACCGTCTCCACGCCCATACTGCCGGGCGAGGTGCTCGTCGTGGTCGCGGGTCTGGCCGCGCTGCTGACCGTCAACGCGGTCGTGCTGCGCGTAGGACTGGCCCCGCTGGGGCGGCTGGGGCGCGCCATGGCCGACGCCGACCTGTTGCACCCCGGGGCCCGTGCCGTGGTGTCGGGACCGGTGGAGACGGCCGAGCTGATCACGACGTACAACGCCATGCTGGACCGGCTGGAGGCCGAGCGCGCCGCCAGCGCGGCCGGGGCGCTGTCCGCCCAGGAACGCGAGCGCCACCGCATCGCCCGTGAACTCCACGACGAGGTCGGTCAGACCCTCACCGCCGTGCTGCTCCAGCTCAAGCGGGTTGCCGACCGGGCCCCGCGGGACCTGCGCGAGGAACTGGGCCAGGCGCAGGAGGCCACCCGGGCCGGTCTCGACGAGATCCGCCGCATCGCCCGTCGGCTGCGCCCGGGAGTCCTCGACGAACTCGGGCTGCTCAGCGCCCTGCGCTCGCTCGCGGGCGAGTTCACCACCCATGGACTGACGGTGCGCCACGACCTTCGCACCGGCCTGCCCCCGCTGACCGAGGAGACGGAACTCGTGCTCTACCGCGTGGCCCAGGAGGCCCTCACCAACACCGCCCGGCACTCCGGCGCCGACCGCGCCGAGCTGAGCCTGCGCCCGGTCACCGACGGCGTCGAGCTCCTCGTACAGGACAACGGGCGGGGTCTGGGCCCGACTGCCGGGGAGGGCGCCGGGATCCGGGGGATGCGGGAGCGGGCCCTGCTGATCGGCGCGACCCTCACGGTGTCGTCCAGGACCGACGGCGGCGGGACGGACATACGGCTGCGGGCGGCCGCGCGGGCCGGCCGGGCGGCCGTGGCGGCCCCTGTGGGAGGCCGCTGATGGCGGACGGCACAGCACCGGCCGCGTCCGGTTCGGGGCTGTCCGCGACGCGCGTCCTGCTCGCCGACGACCACACCCTCGTACGCCGGGGGGTACGGCTCATCCTGGACGGCGAGCCCGACCTGACGGTGGTCGCCGAGGCCGGGGACGGCGCCGAGGCGGTCGAGCGCGCTCGGGCCGGGGACATCGACCTGGCCGTCCTCGACGTGGCCATGCCCCGGATGACCGGTCTTCAGGCGGCCCGTGAACTCTCCCGTCGCCTTCCGGCCCTGCGCATCCTCATCCTGACGATGTACGACAACGAGCAGTACTTCTTCGAGGCGCTGAAGGCCGGCGCCGGCGGGTACGTCCTGAAGTCGGTCGCCGACCGGGACCTGGTCGAGGCGTGCCGGGCGGTGGTGCGGGACGAGCCGTTCATCTATCCGGGCGCGGAGCGGGCCCTGGTCCGCTCGTACCTGGACCGGCTGCACCGCGGCGGCGGTGTCGACGGGCTGCCCGAGCGGCCCATCACCGAGCGCGAGGAGGAGATCCTCAAGCTCGTCGCGGAGGGGCACACGTCCAGGGAGATCGGCGCGCTGCTGTTCATCAGCGCCAAGACGGTGGAACGGCACCGCGCCAACCTCCTGCAGAAGCTCGGCATGCGCGACCGCCTGGAGCTCACCCGCTACGCGATCCGCGCGGGCCTCATCGACCCCTGACGCCCTGACGCCCTGAGAGGCTGGCGGTGGAGGGCGCAGAGGAGGCCGGACGGGCGGGCGTTCTTCGGGGAGCGCCTACCCTTGAGCCATGACCAGCAGCAGCGACCGGAGCCTCGCAGTGGACGTTCACACACCCAAGAGCTACGAGATCCGCACCTATGGGTGCCAGATGAACGTCCATGACTCCGAGCGATTGTCCGGGCTGCTCGAAGAAGCCGGCTACGTGCGCGCCCCCGAGGGGTCCGACGGTGACGCGGACGTCGTCGTCTTCAACACCTGCGCGGTGCGCGAGAACGCCGACAACCGCCTCTACGGCAACCTCGGCCGGCTCGCGCCGAGGAAGGCGAGCCGGCCCGGGATGCAGATCGCGGTCGGCGGCTGTCTCGCCCAGAAGGACCGCGACACCATCGTGAAGAGGGCGCCCTGGGTGGACGTCGTCTTCGGCACGCACAACATCGGCAAGCTCCCGGTCCTGCTGGAACGCGCGCGCGTGCAGGAAGAGGCCCAGGTCGAGATCGCCGAGTCGCTCGAGGCGTTCCCGTCCACCCTGCCGACGCGGCGCGAGAGCGCCTACGCGGCGTGGGTGTCGATCTCCGTCGGCTGCAACAACACCTGCACCTTCTGCATCGTCCCGGCCCTGCGGGGCAAGGAGAAGGACCGCCGTACCGGCGACATCCTCGCCGAGATCGAGGCGCTGGTCGGCGAGGGCGTCTCCGAGATCACCCTGCTCGGCCAGAACGTCAACGCCTACGGCTCCGACATCGGCGACCGCGAGGCCTTCAGCAAGCTGCTCCGCGCGTGCGGCGCGATCGAGGGCCTGGAGCGCGTCCGCTTCACCTCCCCGCACCCGCGTGACTTCACCGACGACGTCATCGCGGCCATGGCCGAGACGCCCAACGTGATGCCGCAGCTGCACATGCCCCTCCAGTCCGGCTCGGACACGGTCCTGAAGGCGATGCGCCGGTCGTACCGGCAGGAGCGCTACCTGGGGATCATCGAGAAGGTGCGGGCCGCCATCCCGCACGCGGCGATCACCACCGACATCATCGTGGGCTTCCCCGGCGAGACCGAGGAGGACTTCGAGCAGACCCTGCACGCGGTCCGCGAGGCCCGTTTCGCGCAGGCGTTCACCTTCCAGTACTCCAAGCGCCCCGGCACCCCGGCCGCGACCATGGAGAACCAGATTCCCAAGGAGGTCGTGCAGGCGCGCTACGAGCGTCTTGTCGCCCTTCAGGAGGAGATCTCCTGGGAGGAGAACAAGAAGCAGGTCGGCCGCACCCTGGAGTTGATGGTGGCCGAGGGCGAGGGCCGCAAGGACGGCGCCACCCACCGCCTCTCCGGCCGCGCCGCCGACAACCGGCTGGTCCACTTCACCAAGCCGGAGCAGGAGGTGCGCCCCGGCGACGTCGTGACCGTCGAGGTGACGTACGCCGCCCCGCACCACCTGCTGGCCGAGGGCCCCGTCCTGGAAGTGCGCCGCACGCGCGCGGGGGACGCCTGGGAGAAGCGCACCGCCGAGAAGGCGGCGAAGCCGGCCGGCGTCCTGCTCGGCCTGCCCGGGATCGGCGTGCCCGCGCCGCTGCCGGTGGCCACGGGCAGCGGCTGCGGCTGCGACTGACGGCGACGCAACGCCTGGTCGGTGCCCCCGTGGTTCCGGTACGGGGTTACCCTGCCGGTCATGCTTGTCGCCGCCGCAGTCTGTCCCTGTCCGCCCCTGCTGGTGCCCGAGGTCGCCGCGGGCGCCGCTGCCGAGCTGGACACCGCGCGAGCCGCCTGCTCGGACGCGCTGGCCGTGCTGGCCGCCGCCCGGCCGGACCGGCTCGTGGTAGTCGGGCCGGCCGGGCAGTCCGGGCGTGGCCCGCACCCGGAGGGCGGCCGGGGTTCGTTCGCCGGCTTCGGGGTGGATCTCGTCGTACGGCTGGGCCGGGGCGGCGGGGACCCGCCGCCGGCACGCGAACTGCCGCCGTCCCTCGCCGTCGCCGCGTGGCTGCTCGACCGGACGGGGTGGTCGGCCGCCCCCGTCGAGGGACTCGGCGTCGGGGAACCGCTCGCGGCCGACCGGTGCGTCGACGTCGGCAGGGGCATCGGCGCGGCGGCGGATCGGGTCGCGCTCCTGGTCATGGGTGACGCCAGCGCGTGCCGGACGCTGAAGGCGCCTGGCTACCTCGACCAGCGCGCGGCACCGTTCGACGCCGAAGTCGCGCGGGCGCTCGGCACGGCGGACATCGAGGCCCTCAAAGCGCTCGACGCCGAGCTGGCGTACGAGCTCAAGGCCTCGGGCCGGGCACCATGGCAGGTGCTGGCTGGCGCGGCCGAGGACGCCGGACTGGCGGGCGCGCTGCTCTACGAGGACGCGCCCTACGGGGTGGGATACGTGGTCGCGACCTGGTCGTAGGCGGCCGGACGGCGGCGTCCTGCGGCGCCCGGCCGAGCGGCGCCGACCGGGCGAACGGCGGACGGCCGCGAGCGTCCGCGCCGCGCGGCCGTCCGCCGATCGATGGGCCGGCGTGAGGTGTTGCTCAGGAGGCCGGCGGGGGAGTGTTCGGCGGGGTGAAGGTGTCGCCGCCCCCGGCGGGTCCGTCCTTGTGCGCGAGCCGGTCCATGGCGCCCTTGGCCTTGCCGGTGCCCGACTGGATCCGGTCGCTGTACTTGCCCTTGGTCTTCTCGTCGACGACCTTCGCGGCCTTGTCGAGACCGTGCTGGACCTTGTCCCCATGCTGTTGCGCCAGGTCGGAGACCTTGCCCTTGGCCGGGGAGAGTCTGGCCTTCAAACTGTCCAAAAGACGCATGGGGCACCTTCCTCGCGGGTTCCGCTACGCGCGGGCGCCTTCGCCCGCTTCGCTGTCGGCCGCCTCTTCGGCGGACTGCTGCCGGGGAATCTCGACCCCGTCGGTGCCGGCGACGGCAGCCGGTTCCGTCGTCTTTTCCGTCTCCGGCTCGGCGGCGTTCCCGGCCTTCTCGGCTTCGACCTCGGCATCGACCGAGTCCCGCGCCGACGTCGGCTCGCCCGTCCGCTCCGCCTCGACGCCGTCCACCGGAGTTCCGATCCATGCGTCGGCGGCGCTCGCCGCCTCCGCCGTCGCCTTCGACCTCCGGAAAATTCGCGCCAATACGCCCATATCCACTCCATACGGTACTCGTGCGGGCGAAATCCCGCGTTGACCGGTGCGTCCGTCCGCGTCACCGGGGTCACCGCCCCCGCGAAGGGTGACGGGAATCTCGCAACGGGCAACGACCTCGGACCGGCGCTGTCACGTAACTCGTTCGAGGGTGGTGGCCGGGGTTTGCGAGACTGGTGCCGTGAGCAGCGCACCCCCCGTCCCCCACGTCATCGCCGTCGTCGGACCGACCGCGGCCGGAAAGTCCGATCTGGGCGTTTTCCTGGCCCAGCGGCTCGGCGGCGAGGTCGTCAACGCCGACTCCATGCAGCTCTACCGAGGGATGGACATCGGTACCGCCAAGCTGACGCCCGAGGAGCGCGGCGGCGTCCCGCACCACCTCCTGGACGTCTGGGACGTGACGGAGACCGCCTCCGTCGCCGAGTACCAGCGGCTGGCCCGGGAAAGGATCGACGCCCTGCTCGCCGAGGGCCGTTGGCCGATCCTCGTCGGCGGCTCCGGGCTGTACGTCCGTGGCGCCGTCGACAACCTGGAGTTCCCCGGCACGGACCCCGAGGTCCGGGCCCGGTTGGAGGAGGAGCTCACGCTGCGCGGTTCAGGTGCGCTGCACGCCCGGCTGGCCGCCGCCGACCCCGAGGCCGCGCACGCCATCCTGCCCGGCAACGGCCGCCGTATCGTGCGGGCCCTCGAGGTGATCGAGATCACCGGCAAGCCCTTCACGGCCAACCTGCCCGGTCACGACTCGGTCTACGACACCGTCCAGATCGGCGTCGACGTGGCTCGCCCCGAACTCGACGAGCGCATCACCCGCCGCGTCGACCGGATGTGGGACGCGGGGCTGGTGGACGAGGTCCGCGCGCTGGAGGCGCGAGGCCTGCGTGAGGGGCGCACGGCCTCGCGCGCGCTCGGTTACCAGCAGGTCCTCACCGCCCTGACCGGCGAGTGCACGCAGGACGAGGCGCGCGCGGAGACGGTCCGTGCCACCAAGCGCTTCGCGCGCCGTCAGGATTCGTGGTTCAGGCGCGATCCGCGGGTGCACTGGCTGAGTGGGGCCGCGGCTGACCTCACAGAACTTCCGGAGCTCGCGCTGGCGTTGGTGGAACGACCGGTCACAGCCTGATCACGTCATGGCATCGGGACGCCCAGGCCGTCATCCGGGCGTCCGACGCCGTGCCATCATCGAGCTTCGATCGACCAAGTGGAGTCCGAGTTGGGAGGGCGCGTGGCGATGGAGGCCGGCCCTCGCGACACCGCAAAAGGCACCGAGCACCTCACTACCGAGCGTGGTGAACCGGAGCCCGAGGAAGGCCGTCTGAGCCCCGACGGGCCGGACGAGGACGACACCCGGGACGGCGTGAGCGACGACGGTCCCGAGCCCGAGGAGATGTTCGCGGGCGGACCCGAGGTCGAGGTCGAGCTGCGCCCGCAGCGCCGGCTCCGGATCTGGCAGCTCGCGCCCATCGTGGCGCTGGCCGCAGGCGGCTCCCTGATGTTCGCCTTCCCGCTGGCCTTCGACTTCGGTGACAGCGGCGCCATGATCGCCATGCTCGGGCTGCTGATCTGCCTCTGCGCGGCCGGCTGGGGCATGACGGCCGCGCGCCGCGTGGGTTACACGTGGCCCGGTCTGCCCCAGCGCGGCTCCGGGCGCCGTCCCGACTGGCGGGTCGTCCTCGCGTACGTCGTGCTGGTCGCCGCGGTGGTCGCCCTGGCCGTCGGGCGGGTCGCCCGGCTGCGCTGAGCTCCACGCGCGCGCTGTCCACCGGCACTGAGCCCCACGGGCGCGTGCTCACCGGCGCCGCGACCCCGGGACGGGGTGTCCTGGCCACCCCGTACGATCGAGGAATGAGCACGCGGATCGCCTTCCTCAAGGGTCACGGCACCGAGAACGACTTCGTGATCGTCCCGGACCCCGAGAACGCCGTCGACCTTCCCCCGGCCGCTGTCGCCGCCCTGTGCGACCGGCGTGCGGGCATCGGCGGTGACGGGCTGCTGCACGTCGTGCGGTCCGTGGCGCACCCCGAGGCGAAGGGCATGGCGGCCGAGGCGGAGTGGTTCATGGACTACCGCAACGGCGACGGCTCCGTCGCGGAGATGTGCGGCAACGGCGTCCGGGTGTTCGCGCGCTACCTCCAGTACGCCGGGCTCGTCACCGAGGGCGACATCGCGGTCGCCACGCGCGCGGGCGTGAAGCGCGCGCACCTCGACAAGGAGGGTGACGTCACCGTCGGCATGGGCAGGGCCCGCCTGCCCGAAGGGGATGTCACGGTGAGCGTCGGCGAGCGCAGCTGGCCCGCGCGGAACGTGAACATGGGCAACCCGCACGCCGTCGCCTTCGTGGCGGACCTCGCGCACGCGGGCGACCTGTCGGCCCCGCCGCCGTTCACCCCCGCCTCGGCCTACCCGGACGGGGTCAACGTCGAGTTCGTCGTGGACCGCGGTCCGCAGCACGTCGCCCTGCGCGTGCACGAGCGCGGGGCAGGGGAGACCCGCTCGTGCGGCACGGGCGCGTGCGCCGTCGCCGTGGCGGCCGCGCGCCGGGACGGCGCCGACCCGGCGGCCACCGGTGTGCCGGCCACGTACGTCGTGGACGTCCCCGGCGGACGTCTGGTGATCACCGAGCGGCCCGACGGCGAGATCGAGATGACCGGGCCCGCAGTGATCGTGGCCACAGGCGAGATCGATCCGGAGTGGCTGGAAACGGTTGCCCGCTGATTCCGCGCGGGCTTGGCATCGGAGGCGGGAGCGGCTCGCCGACCCGAAGAGCCGCTCCCGGGGGTCCGGTCGTGGGCTCGAATTCGCGATCGAGATCAGGCCGGGTGGCGCAAAACCGTAAACCTCCGATCCGTCGCTCGAATGGGTGATCCGTTTCACGCTCGGCGAGAGGCGGTCAGTCGCACGTGATGGGCTCGGTAGCATCAAGCACCGGCCCGGACGGGGGACCGTTCGCCAGTCCCCTGAGCCGTGTCCGCCCTGGGACACCCCGTCCGCCGGTCCACGCAGCCGGAGGTGCCCATGAGTGCGGAGGCCACGAATCCCGCGACCCCAGGCCCGGTAGTGCCTTCAGCGCCCCGCAGGCGCAGTCGCCCCCGGATCGACCTGCGTCGCCTCGGCCGGGCGGCGCTGCTCGGCCCGGCCTCCCGCGGCCGGCTGCCCGACGCGATCGGTCACGTCGTCGAGGCCCATCGCGCCCACCACCCGGACGCCGACCTGGAACCGCTGCACCGTGCCTATGTGCTCGCCGAGTCCTCGCACCGCGGCCAGATGCGCAAGAGCGGCGAGCCCTACATCACCCACCCGCTCGCCGTGACCCTGATCCTCGCCGAACTCGGCGCGGAGACCACGGCCCTGACCGCCTCGCTGCTCCACGACACCGTCGAGGACACCGATGTGACGCTGGATCAGGTCGGTGAGGAGTTCGGCGCCGAGGTGCGCTATCTCGTCGACGGCGTCACGAAGTTGGAGAAGGTCGACTACGGCGCGGCCGCCGAGCCCGAGACCTTCCGCAAGATGCTCGTCGCCACCGGCAACGACGTCCGCGTGATGTCGATCAAACTCGCCGACCGGCTGCACAACATGCGCACCCTGGGCGTGATGCGGCCCGAGAAGCAGGAGCGCATCGCCAAGGTCACCCGCGACGTCCTCATCCCGCTCGCCGAACGCCTCGGTGTCCAGGCCCTCAAGACCGAGCTGGAGGACCTCGTCTTCGCGATCCTCCATCCCGAGGAGTACCAGCACACCCGCGAACTGATCGTCGACAACGCCTCCCGCGCGGACGACCCCCTCGCGGAGTTCGCCGAGGCGATGCGCACGGTCCTGCGCGACGCCGACATCCAGGCCGAAGTCCTCATCCGGCCACGGCACTTCGTCTCCGTGCACCGCGCGTCCCGCAAGCGCGGCCGGATGCGGGGCGCCGACTTCGGCCGGCTGCTGGTGCTGGTGAACGAGGACGCCGACTGTTACGCCGTCCTGGGCGAACTGCACACCTGTATGACGCCGGTCGTCTCGGAGTTCAAGGACTTCATCGCGGTTCCCAAGTTCAACCTGTACCAGTCGCTGCACACCGCCGTGGCCCGCGAGGACGGCCAGGTCGCCGAAGTCCTCATCCGCACCCACCAGATGCACAAGGTCGCCGAGGCCGGCGTCATCGCTCTCGGCAATCCCTACACGGCTCCCGCGGAGGAGCAGGCCCGGGGGCGGGTTCCGGCCGACGAGGAACGCGTCGACCCGACCCGGCCCGGCTGGCTCTCCCGCCTCCTGGACTGGCAGGAGGCCGCGCCCGATCCCGACACCTTCTGGTCCACCCTGCGCGAGGACCTCGCCCAGGACCGCGAGATCACCGTCTTCCGCCCCGACGGCGGCACGCTCGGCCTGCCGGAGGGCGCCACCTGCGTCGACGCCGCGTACGCGCAGTACGGCGAGGACGCCCACGCCTGCATCGGCGCCCGGGTGAACGGCCGTCTGGCGACTCTCAGCACCGTTCTGCGGGACGGCGACACGGTCCAGCTCCTCATGGGCCAGGACCCCGCCTCGGAACCCTCCAGGGAGTGGCTGGAGCACGCCCACACCCCCGCGGCCCGCATCGCCATCCAACGCTGGCTGGCGACACACCCCGCCCCGGCCGAGCACGAGGGCGCGGAGCCGGCCGAGCACTCCGGGGCCGCCAAGCCGACCAAGGCCGCAGAGGGGACCGCCCGGACCCCGGCCGACACGGTCAAGCCCGAGGCCCCCGCCCCGCGGCCCGGCGCCGCGATCACCGTCGTCGACCGGCCCGAAGCGAGCGTCCGGCTCGCCGGGTGCTGCACGCCCGTGCCCT
Source organism: Streptomyces zaehneri (assembly GCF_032248645.1). Taxonomy (NCBI): domain Bacteria; kingdom Bacillati; phylum Actinomycetota; class Actinomycetes; order Kitasatosporales; family Streptomycetaceae; genus Streptomyces; species Streptomyces zaehneri. Next base: position 95,406 of record NZ_JASTTJ010000025.1, on the reverse strand, counting down.
TCGACGAGGTCACCGGCTTCGCGGTGCGCGGCGGAGTGGTGACCGTGCACCGCGCCGAGTGTTCCGCCGTGGCGCGCATGGCCGACGCAGGGCGCGAAGAGGTCGACGTGCGCTGGGGCGACACCAGCGGCTGCCGGGTCACCCTGGTCGCCGAATCGTTCGGCCGCCCGCATCTGCTCGCCGACCTCACCGAGGCCATGGCACTGGAGGGTGCCGAGATCGTCTCCGCGACCGTCGAGCCCCCGAGCCAGCAGCGGGTGCGCCACACGTACACCGTGCAACTCCCGGACGCCGGCCACCTGCCCACCCTCCTGCGCGCCATGCGGAACGTGCCCGGCGTCTACGACGTGGGCCGCGCGCAGCATCACGCTCCCGCCTCCCCGGAACCGGCGTAGGCCTGCTCACGCGCGCGTGACGTGGACGGCCGCGCCGGTGTCCACGCGCGCGTGGAGCGAGGGCGCGTCGCGCGGTCGTCCTCCCGAGCGTCAAGCGCGTGCGCGTGCGCAACCCGTTCGAGTGGGCCGGGTGCGCGTCGCCGACGCCACGGACGCGCGCGCTGGTAGCGGTGGTGCATGCTGCTCACCCCTCGCGCCCGGCTGAAATCCGCGCTCCTCGCCTCGGCCGTCTCCGTCTGCCTCGTCGCCGCGAGCGCTCCGGAGGTCCCGCTCGGCGTCGGCGACCGCCTCTTCCCGTACCTGGGCAACCCCGGGTACGACGTCGCCTCGTACGACCTGGCCTTCACCTACCCCGGCACCAACACCAAGCCCCTCCAGGCGGTCACCACCATCGACGCGTGGACCACCACCGCCCTGGACCGGATCAACCTCGACTTCGCCCAGGGCAAGGTCGAATCGGTCGAGGTCGACGGCGCACCAGCCACGTTCGTCAGCGCCGGTGACGACCTGGTGGTCACCCCGGAGGACTCGTTGCCGGCCGGCAGCTGGATGCGGATCACCGTGCGGCACACCAGCGATCCCGTGAGCACCGGCGGCCGGGACGGCGGCTGGGTACGGACCGCCGACGGCCTCGCCATGGCCAACCAGGCGGACGCCGCGCACCTGGTCTTCCCGTGCAACGACCATCCCTCCGACAAGGCGATGTTCACCGTCCGGATCACCGCTCCCAACGGCTACACGGCCGTCGCGGGCGGGCTGCCGACCGGGGTCGAGCGGACCGGCGAGGCCACCACCTGGACCTATCGCACCCAGCACCCCATGGCCACCGAGCTCGCCCAGGTGTCCATCGGCCGCTCCACGGTCGTACACCGCGAGGGGCCGCACGCACTGCCCGTACGGGACGTCGTGCCCACGAAGGACCGCGAACTCCTCGAACCGTGGCTGAAGAAGACTCCCGGCCAGATCGCCTGGATGGAGCGCAAGGTCGGCCCCTACCCCTTCGAGACCTACGGCCTGCTCATGGCGGAGGCCTCCACCGGGTTCGAACTCGAGACGCAGACCCTCTCCCTCTTCGAGCGAGACCTCTTCACGGAGCCCGCCTACCCCAAGTGGTACGTCGAGTCGATCATGGTGCACGAGCTGTCCCACCAGTGGTTCGGCGACAGCGTCAGCCCGGGCACCTGGTCCGACCTGTGGCTGAACGAGGGGCACGCCACCTGGTACGAGGCGCTGTACGCCGAGGAGACGGCGGGGCGCACCCTGGAGACGCGGATGAAGGCGGCGTACGGCGCCTCCGACCGCTGGCGCACCACGGGGGGCCCGCCGGCGCAGCCCAAGGCACCCAACCCCGGCCAGAAGATCAGCATCTTCCGGCCCAACGTCTACGACGGCGCGGCCCTGGTCCTCTTCGCCCTGCGCCAGGAGATCGGCCGCACCGCGTTCGAGCACCTGGAGCGGGCGTGGGTCCACAACCACCGGGACTCCACGGCGACCACGGCCGACTTCGAGCGCCTCGCCCAGGAGATCTCCGGACGCGATCTCGCCCGGTTCTTCAAGGACTGGCTGTACGGCGAGAAGACCCCGCCGATGCCCGGCCACCCGGACTGGAAGCCGGCGGCGCTGCTCGCCAAGGGCGAGCCGAAGGCCGTACCGAAGGTCGCCCCGCCGGCAGCGCGGGCCGCGAAATAAGGCCGTGACGAGACGGGCCGTACCGTGCGACCATCGTGAGGTCGGTGCAGCGCGGGACGCGGGAATCTCCCGGGGCGCTCGCGCGTTGTCCACCATGAAGGCAGCCGTACCGGCATCCAACGACGTAAGGACCCAATGACCTCCTCTTCTTCCCCTTCCCAGGACACCCAGCGCGTCACGAACGCCTACCCCGAAGGTCTCCGGGCCGATGCCCTGATGGAAGAGGACGTCGCCTGGAGCCACGAGATCGACGGAGACCGGGACGGCGACCAGTTCGACCGCTCCGAGCGCGCGGCCCTGCGCCGCGTGGCGGGCCTCTCCACCGAACTCGAGGACGTCACCGAGGTCGAGTACCGCCAGCTCCGCCTGGAGCGGGTCGTGCTCGTCGGTGTGTGGACCACGGGAACCGCACAGGACGCGGACAACTCCCTCGCGGAGCTGGCCGCCCTCGCGGAGACGGCGGGCGCGCTGGTGCTCGACGGCGTGATCCAGCGCCGTGACAAGCCCGACGCGGCCACCTACATCGGCTCCGGCAAGGCCCAGGAGCTGCGCGACATCGTGCTCGAGACGGGCGCGGACACCGTCATCTGCGACGGTGAGCTCAGCCCGGGCCAGCTGATCCACCTCGAGGACGTCGTCAAGGTCAAGGTCATCGACCGTACGGCCCTGATCCTGGACATCTTCGCCCAGCACGCCAAGTCCCGAGAGGGCAAGGCGCAGGTCGCGCTCGCGCAGATGCAGTACATGCTGCCGAGGCTGCGCGGCTGGGGTCAGTCGCTGTCCCGTCAGATGGGCGGCGGCAAGGGCGGCGGCCTCGCCACCCGTGGCCCCGGTGAGACCAAGATCGAGACGGACCGGCGCCGGATCCGCGAGAAGATGGCGAAGATGCGCCGTGAGATCGCGGAGATGAAGACCGGCCGCGAGATCAAGCGCCAGGAGCGCAAGCGCCACAAGGTGCCGTCCGTGGCCATCGCGGGCTACACCAACGCCGGCAAGTCGTCGCTGCTCAACCGCCTCACGGGCGCGGGCGTCCTGGTCGAGAACGCCCTGTTCGCGACGCTGGACCCGACCGTGCGCCGGGCGGAGACGCCGAGCGGCCGCCTGTACACGCTGGCGGACACGGTCGGCTTCGTCCGGCACCTGCCGCACCACCTGGTCGAGGCGTTCCGCTCCACCATGGAAGAGGTCGGCGAGTCCGACCTGATCCTGCACGTGGTGGACGGCTCGCACCCGAACCCGGAGGAGCAGCTGGCCGCCGTACGCGAGGTGGTGCGTGACGTCGGCGCCACCGGCGTGCCCGAGATCGTCGTGATCAACAAGGCGGACGCGGCGGACCCGCTGACGCTCCAGCGGCTCATGCGGATCGAGAAGCGCTCCATCGCGGTCTCGGCCCGCACCGGCCAGGGCATCGACGAGCTGCTCGCGCTGATCGACAACGAGCTGCCGCGGCCGTCGGTCGAGGTGGAGGCGCTCGTGCCGTACACCCACGGTGGCCTGGTCGCCCGCGCCCACACCGAGGGCGAGGTGATCTCCGCGGAGCACACGGCGGAGGGCACCCTGCTGAAGGTGCGGGTGCACGAGGAGCTGGCGGCGGACCTCGCGCCGTACGTACCAGCTCCGCTCGGCTGATTCTTCGCGGCCCGCGCTACGCCGGAAGGCCCGCCCCCTGCGTCGAGCAGGGGGCGGGCCTTCCGGCGTGCTCGGCTCACCGACCGCCGTGCGTCTTGCTCATGTTCCGGTAGAGCGCCGCGGCCTCCCGGCCGGGCCGGTGCCCGGACAGCCAGCCCGCAGTGTCATGAGCCTGCCAGACGCGCTTTCGGGTCGACGCCGCGCTCGCTCACAGGCAACACCCCGTCATGCCCGGGGAATTCGGGACGATCGGCGGTGGGACGGCGAAGATTTCCGTCAGGCGTGGCGTCCCACCGCCGATCAAGCTACTGACCGGCGAACTTGTCGCTCACCGAGTCGTACACACCCTTGGCCACATCGCCCAGCCGCGGCCCCGCGAGCCACCCCGCGTTCACCGGGCCGATCGAGGTGTTGGACACCAGCGCGGGCTTCCCGTCCGACCCCGCCGCGACCCAGCCGCCGCCCGACGAACCGCCGGTCATCGTGCAGCCGATGCGGTACATCGTCGGGTCCGAGGAACTCAGCGAGAACCGTCCGGGCTTGTCCTGGCACTGGTAGAGCTTCTGCCCGTCGTACGGTGCCGCCGCCGGGTAGCCGGTCGCGGTGATGCTGCTCACCTTCGGCACGGCCGGGGCGTTGAAGTTCACCGGGAGCGCCGAACCGACCGTCTCCTCCAGTGACTTGCCCGTACCGCCCGCCTCCGGCGTCACATGGATCACGGCGTAGTCGTACGAGGCACCGTCACCGCCGGTCTGCCCGCCCTGCGCGATCCACTGGTCGGACGTCTTCGTCCAGTCGCCCCACCAGACCCCGTAGGGGGCCACCTGCTCCTTGGTGGCCGTCTCCAACTGCTCGGCCGACATGCCCGAATCGTTGTACGACGGCACGAACGCGATATTGCGGTACCAGCCGCCACCCTTGCCGGCGTGCACACAGTGGCCGGCCGTCCACACGAGGTTGGACTTCCCGGGGTGAGCCGGGTCCTTCACGACCGTCGCCGAGCAGACCATCGTGCCCTCGGGGGAGTCGAAGAGCACCTTGCCCGCCTCGGCGGCGTTCTCGTGGTACGAGGGCGAAACGGCCTTCGCGTCCACCTCCTGCGGCGTCGGGTCGGTCACCCCCTGGTCGCCTGAGAGGTCGTTCTCGTCGACGCTCCGGTCCGGGTCCTCGGCCTCCCGCATCCGGTCCGGGTCCCACAGCCCCTCGATGATCGGGTTGACGTAGTCCTGCGCCTCACGCAGCCAGTCGTCCTTGTCCCAGTTCTTCCAGGCGCCGTTCTTCCACTTGTCGAGGTCGATCCCGTGCTCTTTGAGCCTGTCCTTGATGTCGTCCGGAATCGTGATCTTGCCGTCGCTGCCGGTCGACGCCGTCGCGCCGGCCTGGTTGTCCGCCTCGGTGTCGCCCGAATCACAGGCGGTCGCGGTGAGCGCGAGCACCGAGGCGAGGGCCACGGCGCCCAGTACGGGGGAGGTTCTGCGGCGCGCGTTCCTCCCCCGCCGAGCGGTGAACGACGGCCGTATGGATCGCATGATCTGACTCCCCCTGCTGTCAACGAACTTGAAGTACCGGCCGCCCCCGCCGAGTGGAACTCATGGTGATCTCACACCGAGTTCAAACGGGTCTCACGGCCATGTGTGATGCCACCACACGATATGCGGTCGCCGCGTGCGACTCCCGACCGAATGGCAACTGTTCCGCCACAGACCGCTGACGGAACCGGCCAGGAGAGGGACCGCGGTGGGCGGCACGTGGCCGCCTCGGCGCCGACGTGGGGCACGGTCATTCTCGTAACGACCCGTAACCGGCACGGCCGTCCGGTGTTGGTAGCGATGAGGTCTGCTGTGTTTGTGCTCGCCCTTCGACGGGCGGGAGGACAGGGGGAGGCGTGGCCGTGACCGAGCCAGTACCCGAGGAGGCCCCCTCGGGGCGTGCCATCGGAACTCGCGCCGACGGAGCCTCCGGCCCGGCATCGCCCGTGGCCGGATCCTCCGTCACGGGAGCCCTCGGCGCCGGAACGGCCGCCGCGGGGAGCCGGCCGGACGGCCGGCCCGCGCACGAGGGGATCCTGCGGCGCCAGTCGGCTCGCGAGTCGGCGGCGCGTACCTACGCGCGTGCCCTGCCGATCGTGCCGGTAAGGGCGCGCGGGCTGACCATCGAGGGCGCGGACGGCCGCCGTTACCTCGACTGCCTCTCGGGGGCCGGAACCCTCGCGCTCGGCCACAACCATCCCGTCGTACTGGAGGCCATCCGCAAGGTCCTCGACTCGGGGGCACCCCTGCACGTCCTCGATCTCGCCACCCCGGTCAAGGACGCCTTCGTCACCGAACTGTTCCGGACCCTGCCGCCGGGTCTCGCGGACCACGCGCGCGTGCAGTTCTGCGGGCCGGCCGGTACGGACGCCGTGGAGGCCGCCCTCAAGCTGGTCCGGGCCGCCACCGGCCGCTCCGGTGTCCTGGCCTTCACCGGTGCGTACCACGGGATGACCGCCGGATCCCTCGAAGCCTCCGGGGGCGCCTTCGACGTGCGAGTGGCGCGGCTGCCCTATCCGCAGGACTACCGCTGTCCCTTCGGCATCGGCGGCGAGCGCGGCGCCGAACTCGCCGCCCGCTGGACCGAGTCCGTCCTCGACGACCCCAAGTCGGGGGTGCGGCAGCCCGCCGGGATGATCCTCGAACCGGTCCAGGGCGAGGGTGGTGTGATTCCCGCGCCGGACGGGTGGTTGCGGCGTATGCGGCAGATCACGGCCGAGCGCTCGATCCCCCTGATCGCCGACGAGGTCCAGACGGGCGTGGGCCGGACCGGCGCCTTCTGGGCGGTGGAGCACAGCGGGGTCGTCCCCGACGTGATGGTCCTGTCGAAGGCCATCGGAGGCAGCCTGCCGCTCGCCGTCGTCGTCTACCGCGACGCCCTCGACGTCTGGCAACCCGGAGCCCACGCGGGCACGTTCCGCGGCAACCAGCTCGCCATGGCCGCCGGTACGGCCACCCTCGCCTACGTCCGCGAGAACCGTCTCGCCGAACGCGCGGCCACCCTGGGAGGCCGCATGCTGGGTCAACTCCGCCTTCTCGCCCAGGAGTTCCCGTGCATGGGAGATGTGCGGGGCCGCGGGCTGATGATCGGGGTCGAGATGGTGGACCCCGAGGGCGGTGGCCGGCCCGGCGCGATCGGCGCTCCGCAGGCCGCCGCGTGGACCGGTGACGAGCCCGGCGCGTCGGCCGACGGTGTCCGGGCCCATGACGTCACGCCCCGCCCGGCGCGGCCTTCGGCTCCCGGGCGCGCCCCCTGCCCCGCCGCGCCCGAGCTGGCCGCCGCCGTCCGACAGGAGTGCCTGCGCCGGGGCCTCATCGTCGAACTCGGCGGGCGTCACGCCAGCGTCGTACGGCTGCTTCCGCCCTTGACGATCACCGACGAGCAGGCCGCCGCGGTGCTCGACCGGCTGTCGGACGCGATGGCGGCGGTGTCCCGAAGCCACCTCCGCGGTGCGGGACCCAGGGTGCCCGATCAGCCGAACCGTCAGCCCGAGCGCCGACACCAGCCGGAGCACCGACCCCAGCACCGATCGCAGAACCAACCCCAGAACCAACCCCAGAACCAACCCCAGCCACTGGACCGGCCAGGACGGCCGCCGGGGCCGGACCGGTGCCAGGACGGTCGTGCCGGATGGACGGGGTAGCGCCGGGCAACCGGCGGCGTACCCCCGGGCCCGCGGACGCCGACGGCACCGGTGCCGACCCCTCCATCGGTGTGGGTCGCCCACGCGGCACGCGGGCGCGCGGGCTCCGCACCACTGCCTGCTCGCGGCCGACTCCAGCACTTCACGAGGAACGACCTTGACCACCTCCTCCCACCTGTCCATCTCCCGTACGTCCCCCGTCCCCCATCAGCAGGGCGACGCCGTCCACGTGGCATCGCCGAGCCGCGCCGCCGATCTCCTCGACCACCCCGATCCGCACACGGCGGCCGACGTGGCCGCCGTGGAGAGCCTGCTGCGCTGCTGGGTGCGCGAGACGGGCTTGCCCGCACCCCACGACGGCGTCCTGCGCGTGCCGATGCCCGCCAGCGGCATCACCTTGCTCGCTCCCGTCCACTACTGGTCGCCGGCCGGCTGGCACCGCTTCGGCCTCCCTCGTCTGGCCGGCGCACCCGAGCACTCCCCGCCTGCGGACGCCGTCACGGTCGCGGCCCTGCTGGTCCGCGAGACGCTCCAGGACGGTGGCCCGTCCGACGGAACCGCCGAAGCCGTGGCAGCGGCCCAGGCGGGTATCCTCCCGGAGGAGCACGCCACCGCTGCCGAGCCGACCCCCTGTCCCGCGCACACGAACAGGAGCAGCGGCGAAGGCATCGACCTCGTCGCCCGCGTCGCCGATTCCGTCCGCCGCACCGCGGTGTTCATCGGCGAGCGCCGGAAACGCTCCGACGACCAACCCGACCTGTTCCTCACCGCCGAACAGGCACTGCTGCTCGGGCATCCGCTGCACCCGACGCCGAAGAGCCGGGAAGGCCTCTCGGAGGGCGAAGCGCGTCTCTACTCACCGGAGTCGCGTGGCTCCTTCCCCCTTTGCTGGCTCGCTGTCGCTCCTTCCGTGGTCGCCACCGACTCCGCCTGGACCGAAGGCGGCCGTCCCGTCCCCGCCGCCCGGTTGACGGCCCGACTCGGCGGCGCCGGGCTGCCGTTGCCGACCGGGTTCGCCGCCCTGCCGGTGCATCCCTGGCAACTGCGCGAGGCCAGGCACCGCCCCGAGGTCGAGGCCCTGTTGGACGCCGGGCTCCTCCAGGACCTGGGCGCCCACGGCCCTTCGTGGCATCCGACCTCCTCCGTACGCACCGTGCATCGGACCGGAGCCCCCGCGATGCTCAAGCTCTCGCTCGGTCTGCGCATCACCAACTCCCGTCGTGAGAACCTCCGCAAAGAACTCCACCGCGGTGTCGAGGTGCACCGGCTACTGCGCGCGGGCCTGGCCAGGCAGTGGCAGGCTGCCCACCCGGACTTCGACATCGTCCGAGATCCGGCCTGGCTCGCGGTCGACGGTGCCGACGGCCTCCCGCTGACAGGCCTCGACGTGATGATCCGCCACAACCCGTTCGCCCCGGAGGACGACGTCTCCTGCATCGCCGGTCTCGTCGCACCCCGGCCGGACACGGCTTGCGCCGGCCGCTCCCGGCTGGCCGCGATCGTCGGGAACCTCGCCGCACGGACAGGCCGGCCGCTCTCGGCTGTCGCCGCCGAGTGGTTCCTGCGCTACCTGGAGAAGGTCGTCCGCCCCGTCCTGTGGCTCGACGGTGCGGCAGGCATCGCCCTGGAGGCGCACCAGCAGAACACGCTTCTCCTCCTGGACCCCGACGGCTGGCCCGTCGGCGGCCGCTACCGCGACAACCAGGGCTACTACTTCCGCGAGTCCAGCCGCGCGGAACTCGAGGCCCGGCTGCCCGGCATCGGCGAACACAGCGACACCTTCGTGTCCGACGACGTCACCGACGAGCGCTTCGCCTACTACCTCGGCATCAACAACGTGCTCGGACTCATCGGTGCGTTCGGTTCCCAGCGGCTCGCCGACGAGCAACTGCTGCTCGCCGCCTTCCGGCGCTTTCTCGCCGACGTCGCCTCCGGCCCTCGCCGGCTGCGTGGCTCGCTGCCCACCCGACTGCTCGATTCGCCCCGCCTGCGCTGCAAGGCCAATCTGCTCACCCGGTTGCACGGCCTCGACGAACTCGTCGGTCCCGTGGACACCCAGTCCGTCTACGTCACCATCGCCAACCCCCTGTGGTCCTGAGCCGTCGCTTCACCGGCCACCCCGCCCCCTGCCCTTCTCCGAGGAATACATCCCGCCCGACCTGCCGAGAGGAGCTGCCGTGGTTCCCGTCGAGACAGCCTCCGACAGCCGCCGTACCCTTCCCGCCTCCTCCGACCTGCTCGACAGTGTCTGCGGCTGGGGGCCCGCCCCCACCGCGGCGGGTGCGTTCCAGCTGGTTCCCGTACAGGTCGAGAGGGACCTCCCGCTCGTCTGCCGGTGGATGAACGACCCCGTAGTCGCCGCGTTCTGGGAACTGGCGGGGCCCGAATCCAGGACGGCGCTGCACCTGCGCCGCCAACTCGACGACGACGGGCGCAGCATCCCCTGCCTCGGGGTACTGGAGGGCCGGCCCATGAGCTACTGGGAGATCTACCGGGCGGACCTCGACCCGCTGGCGTGCCACTACCCGGCCCGACCGCACGACACCGGGGTCCACCTCCTCATCGGCGGTGGCGCCGACCGAGGGCGAGGCCTTGGCAGCCGTCTGCTCAGAGCCGTGGCCGACCTGATCCTCGACAGGAGGCCCGGTTGTGCCCGTGTCGTCGCCGAACCCGACCTGCGCAACATTCCGTCCATCGCCACCTTCCTGAGCGCGGGATTCCGGTTCCTCACAGAGGTCGACCTGCCCACCAAGCGGGCCGCCCTCATGGTGCGGGACCGAGCCCCGGGTGATCTGTAATGACGCTGAGTGATCGAGCTGTCACAAAGGGAACGCTCGTCGCGGCGCATCGGTTCCCGACCCCGCCGAAGCCCGGCTTCCCCACTCGCACCGAGAAGCCCACCGTCTTGATCCCTTCCCTCCCGTCCGCCTTGACCACACGTTTGTCAGTGCCGCGCCGTAGGGTGGTCGCGCTATGACGAAGCCCTCACTCCCCGAACTCCTGCACGCCGCCGTCGCCGCTGTCGGCGGCACGGAGCGCCCCGGCCAGGTGACCATGGCCGAAGCCGTCGCCGAGGCGATCGACGACGGATCCCATCTGCTGGTCCAGGCCGGCACCGGCACCGGCAAGTCGCTCGGCTACCTCGTGCCCGCGCTCGCGCACGGGGAGCGCGTCGTGGTCGCGACCGCCACGCTGGCCCTCCAGCGCCAACTCGTGGAGCGGGACCTGCCGCGTACGGTCGACGCGCTGCACCCGCTGCTGCGCCGTCGCCCCGAGTTCGCGATGCTCAAGGGCAGGTCGAACTACCTGTGCCTGCACCGACTCCACGAAGGTGTCCCGCAGGACGAGGAGGAGGGCCTCTTCGACCAGTTCGAGGCGGCCGCGCCCACGAGCAAGCTGGGCCAGGACCTGCTCCGGCTGCGGGACTGGTCGGACGAGACCGAGTCCGGCGACCGGGACGACCTCACGCCGGGTGTCTCCGACCTGGCCTGGGCGCAGGTGTCGGTGTCCTCCCGGGAGTGCCTGGGCGCCACGAAGTGCGCCTACGGCGCCGAGTGCTTCGCGGAGATGGCCCGCGAGCGCGCCAAGCTCGCCGAGGTCGTCGTCACCAACCACGCCCTGCTCGCCATCGACGCCATCGAGGGTGCGCCGGTACTTCCGCAGCACGAGGTGCTGATCGTCGACGAGGCGCACGAGCTGGTCTCGCGGGTCACCGGTGTGGCCACCGGCGAGCTCACTCCCGGCCAGGTCAACCGGGCCGTTCGCCGGGCGGCGAAGCTCGTCAACGAAAAGGCCGCCGACCAGCTGCAGACCGCAGCCGAGGGCTTCGAGCGGCTCATGGAGCTGGCGCTGCCCGGCCGTCTGGAGGAGATCCCGGAAGACCTCGGGTATGCCCTCATGGCGCTGCGTGACGCCGCGCGGACCGTCATCTCGGGGATCGGCGCGACCCGCGACAAGTCCGTGCAGGACGAGGACGCGGTCCGCAAGCAGGCCCTGGCATCCGTGGAGAGCGTGCACGACGTGGCGGAGCGGATCGTCAACGGCTCCGAGTACGACGTCGTCTGGTACGAGCGGCACGACCGTTTCGGTGCCTCCGTGCGCGTCGCGCCCATGTCCGTGTCGGGCCTGCTGCGGGAGAAGCTCTTCGCAGACCGCTCCGTGACCCTGGCCTCGGCGACCCTGAAACTGGGCGGGGACTTCAACGGTGTGGGCGCCTCGATGGGGCTGGCGCCGGAGGGCACCGAGGGTGAGGACGTCCCGCAGTGGAAGGGCATCGACGTGGGGTCGCCCTTCGACTACCCCAAGCAGGGCATCCTCTACGTGGCCAAGCACCTGTCGCGTCCCGCGCGGGACGGCGACCGCGGCGACATGCTCGACGAGCTGACCGAGCTGATCCAGGCGGCCGGCGGACGCACGCTCGGCCTGTTCTCCTCCATGCGGGCCGCGCAGCTCGCCGCCGAGGAACTGCGCACGCGTGTTCCCGAGTTCCCGATCCTCCTCCAGGGCGAGGAGACACTCGGTGAGCTGATCAAGAACTTCGCGGCGGATCCGCAGACATGCCTCTTCGGCACGCTGTCGCTCTGGCAGGGCGTCGACGTCCCCGGTCCCAGCTGCCAGCTGGTCGTCATGGACAAGATCCCGTTCCCGCGCCCGGACGATCCCCTGATGAGCGCCCGCCAGAAAGCGGTGGAGGAATCCGGCGGCAACGGCTTCATGGCCGTCGCGGCCACCCATGCGGCGCTGCTGATGGCCCAGGGCGCGGGACGACTCGTGCGGGCGTCGGGGGACCGTGGTGTGGTCGCCGTTCTGGACCAGCGGCTGGCGACGGCCCGCTACGGGAGCTATCTGAAGGCGTCCCTGCCGGACTTCTGGTACACGACGGACCGCAATCAGGTCCGCAGGTCGCTCGCGGCGATCGACGCGGTGGCCAAGCAGGCGGAGGCGCAGTGAAGGAGGGGGCCGTCCCGCTTCCGGGACGGCCCCCTCCTTCACTGCTGATCGGGTTCATGGCTGATCGGGCACAGCACAGGGCCCCGGAACCGGCGCAGGGATCCCGGGGCCCAGCTTCAAGGGGCGGACGGAGGTGTCCCGTCCACCGCCGTACTCAGATGCGGCGGAGTACGGCCACCACCTTGCCGAGGATGGTCGCGTCGTCACCCGGGATCGGCTCGTAGGCAGCGTTGTGCGGGAGGAGCCACACATGGCCGTCCTCGCGCTTGAAACGCTTGACGGTGGCCTCGCCGTCCAGCATCGCCGCCACGATGTCGCCGTTCTCGGCGACGGGCTGACGGCGGACGGTGACCCAGTCGCCGTCGCAGATCGCGGCCTCGATCATCGAGTCACCGACGACCTTCAGGACGAACAGTTCGCCGTCACCCACCAACTGCCGCGGGAGGGGGAAGACATCCTCGACCGACTCCTCGGCGAGGATCGGGCCACCGGCGGCGATGCGTCCGACCAGTGGGACGTACGACGCGGCGGGTTTGCCGGCGGTGTCCGTGGGCTGCACGGAGCTGGCCTGGTCGGAACCTCGCACCTCGTAGGCGCGTGGCCGGTGCGGGTCGCGGCGCAGGAAGCCCTTCCGCTCCAGTGCCATCAACTGGTGGGCGACCGAGGACGTGCTGGACAGGCCGACCGCCTGACCGATCTCCCGCATGGACGGCGGGTATCCACGCCGCTGTACGGAGTCCCTGATGACCTCGATCACTCGGCGCTGCCGGTCGGTGAGTCCCGAGCTGTCGGCGCGGATGCCTGGAGGTCGCCCAGGCAGAGAGCGCTTGTGTCCCTCGGGATTCATGGCTTCGTTCATCGCATGCACCGGCTCGAGTCGGCCCTGGGAGCGGTCCTGGGCAGTGATGGTGGCACTGTCTGCGGTGGTGGTCACGTCGGCCCCTCTCGATTGTCTCCCTGCTGGACAACGGTAGTTGCTTTCGAAAGGTTGCGCCAAACACACGTTCGAGTGAAAAAGCGTGGATAGCCGGACTTGATCATGTGTCTGGGTGTATGGCTAACGTGCCGCCCGGCGGACAAAAGAGCTCATTGTTGTACTCTTCACCGCCGAGACGGATGACCTTGTGAGGCGTGGCCTCAGTCTGCCATCCGGCGCCCCGCAGGCCGGGAATTGGCCCCGCTCTGCGCGAGAGTCCCACCTCTCCTCCCTGTGGCGCCCACGGTATCGCCGTATACGGCGCGCCGACGCGGGTGCACGCACGCGTGCGCGGGTGGTTTTCGGGTGCTGGGTGTGACGGCGGGATCGCGAGGGGTGAAGGTGTCGGACGCGACACGCGTCGCAACCTGGGTGTATGGGCCAAGCCCCCATATGTAGTGGTTGGATTGCACCAGTGGCCCAGAAGTTGTGGTCCCGGTGTCTTCGGATGCTCGTGGATCCCCTATGCTTGGGGCTGCTTCGAGGGGCCTGTGAGGCCCGGCGAGGCCATTGAGTCTGCTGTGAGGAGGGTTGGAGTTCATGCACTGCCCCTTCTGTAGGCACCCCGACAGCCGTGTCGTCGACAGCCGTACGACGGATGACGGCACGTCGATCCGCAGGCGCCGCCAGTGCCCTGACTGCTCCCGTCGTTTCACGACCGTGGAGACGTGCTCGCTCATGGTGGTGAAGCGGTCCGGAGTCACCGAGCCCTTCAGTCGTACCAAGGTCATCAACGGCGTGCGCAAGGCATGTCAGGGGCGGCCTGTCACCGAGGACGCGCTGGCTCAGCTCGGCCAGCGGGTCGAGGAGGCGGTCCGGGCCACCGGAAGTGCCGAGTTGACCACCCATGACGTGGGGCTGGCCATACTCGGCCCGTTGCAGGAGCTCGACCTCGTCGCCTATCTGCGATTCGCCTCCGTCTACCGGGCGTTCGACTCGCTCGAGGACTTCGAGGCCGCCATCGCGGAACTCAGGGACCAGACGGCTCGCCCCGCCGCGGACGACGACGACCGCGAGGGCGATGCAGGGACTGTAGTGGGGAGCCGGGGAGACGGAGGCGGGCCCGGAGGGGCCGCGCAGGTCCCCGAGCCCGCCCACGCCGCCGACTGACCGGAGGGCCGGAACCGGGGTTTCGAGCCTGAGGAAGGCCGGGCGGCGGCGGACCAAGACCTGCTGTGGGTGAGAGCGCGTGGGGCCCACAGCACAAGACAGAACACCGTGTCACGGGAACAAACGTGGCATTTTAGGGCGTTTTCGCCCGTAGAGGGAGGCGGCATGACAGAGACGGCGAGCGGTCCGGCACGAGGTTCCCGAGCCAAGGGCACCAAGACCACCAAGGGCCTGCGCATCGAGCGCATCCACACGACCCCCGGCGTGCACCCCTACGACGAGGTGGCCTGGGAGCGTCGTGACGTCGTCATGACCAACTGGCGCGACGGCTCGGTCAATTTCGAGCAGCGTGGCGTCGAGTTCCCCGACTTCTGGTCGGTGAACGCGGTCAACATCGTCACCAGCAAGTACTTCCGCGGTGCCGTCGGCACCCCGCAGCGCGAGACCGGCCTCAGGCAGCTGATCGACCGCATCGTGAAGACGTACCGGAAGGCCGGTGAGGACCACAGGTACTTCGCCTCGCCCGCCGACGCCGAGATCTTCGAGCACGAGCTGGCGTACGCCCTCCTGCACCAGATCTTCAGCTTCAACAGCCCTGTGTGGTTCAACGTCGGTACGCCGCAGCCCCAGCAGGTCTCCGCCTGCTTCATCCTCGCCGTCGACGACTCCATGGAGTCGATCCTCGACTGGTACAAGGAAGAGGGCATGATCTTCAAGGGCGGCTCCGGCGCCGGCCTGAACCTCTCCCGCATCCGCTCCTCCAAGGAGCTCCTCTCCTCCGGCGGCAACGCCTCGGGACCGGTCTCCTTCATGCGTGGTGCCGACGCCTCCGCCGGCACCATCAAGTCCGGTGGCGCCACCCGTCGCGCGGCCAAGATGGTCGTCCTCGACGTGGACCACCCGGACGTCGAGGACTTCATCGCCACGAAGGTGAAGGAAGAGGAGAAGATCCGCGCCCTGCGCGACGCGGGCTTCGACATGGACCTCGGCGGCGACGACATCACGTCCGTCCAGTACCAGAACGCCAACAACAGCGTCCGCGTGAACGACGAGTTCATGACGGCCGTCGAGAACGGCACCGAGTTCGGCCTGCGCGCCCGTATGACCGGCGAGATCATCGAGAAGGTCGACGCCAAGGCGCTGTTCCGCAAGCTCGCCGAGGCCGCGTGGGCCTGTGCCGACCCGGGCATCCAGTACGACGGTGTGATCAACAACTGGCACACCTGCCCCGAGTCCGGCCGGATCACCGCGTCGAACCCGTGCAGCGAGTACATGCACCTGGACAACACGTCCTGCAACCTCGCCTCGCTGAACCTGATGAAGTTCCTCAAGGACGACAGCAAGGGCAACCAGTCCTTCGAGGCCGACCGCTTCCAGAAGGTCGTCGAGCTCGTCATCACCGCGATGGACATCTCCATCTGCTTCGCCGACTTCCCGACCCAGAAGATCGGCGAGAACACGCGCGCGTTCCGCCAGCTCGGCATCGGCTACGCCAACCTCGGCGCCCTGCTGATGGCCACCGGCCACGCCTACGACTCCGACGGCGGCCGCGCGCTGGCCGGCGCCATCACCTCCCTGATGACGGGCACGGCGTACCGCCGCTCCGCCGAACTGGCCTCCGTCGTCGGCACGTACGACGGCTACGCCCGCAACGCCGACGCCCACAACCGCGTCATGAAGCAGCACTCCGACGCCAACGGGACGGCCGTCCGCATGGACGACCTGGACTCCCCGGTATGGGCCGCCGCCACGGAGGCATGGCAGGACGTCCTGCGGCTCGGTGAGAAGAACGGTTTCCGTAACTCCCAGGCGTCCGTGCTCGCCCCGACCGGCACCATCGGTCTGGCGATGTCCTGCGACACCACCGGCGTCGAGCCCGACCTCGCCCTGGTCAAGTTCAAGAAGCTGGTCGGCGGCGGCTCGATGCAGATCGTCAACGGCACCGTCCCGCAGGCCCTGCGTCGCCTGGGTTACCAGGAGGAGCAGATCGAGGCGATCGTCGCCCACATCGCCGACAACGGCAACGTGATCGACGCCCCCAGCCTCAAGCCGGAGCACTACGAGGTGTTCGACTGCGCCATGGGCGAGCGCGCCATCTCCCCGATGGGCCACGTCCGCATGATGGCCGCGATCCAGCCCTGGATCTCCGGTGCCATCTCCAAGACGGTCAACATGCCGGAGACGGCGACCGTCGAGGAGGTCGAGGAGATCTACTTCGAGGCCTGGAAGCTCGGCGTCAAGGCGCTCGCGATCTACCGCGACAACTGCAAGGTCGGTCAGCCCCTCTCCGCGAAGACCAAGGAGAAGGAGAAGACCGAGATCACCGAGAAGGCCGAGGAGACGATCCGCACCGCGGTCGAGAAGGTCATCGAGTACCGCCCGGTCCGCAAGCGTCTGCCCAAGGGCCGGCCCGGCATCACGACCTCCTTCACGGTGGGTGGCGCCGAGGGCTACATGACCGCCAACTCCTACCCGGACGACGGTCTCGGCGAGGTCTTCCTGAAGATGTCCAAGCAGGGTTCGACCCTCGCCGGGATGATGGACGCCTTCTCCATCGCGGTCTCCGTCGGTCTCCAGTACGGCGTGCCGCTGGAGACGTACGTCTCGAAGTTCACCAACATGCGCTTCGAGCCGGCCGGCATGACCGACGACCCGGACGTGCGGATGGCGCAGTCGATCGTCGACTACATCTTCCGTCGCCTGGCGCTCGACTTCCTGCCCTTCGAGACGCGTTCCGCGCTCGGCATCCACTCCGCCGAGGAGCGTCAGCGCCACCTGGAGACCGGTTCGTACGAACCGACCTTCGAGGAGGAGAACGTGGACGTAGAGGGGCTCGCGCAGTCCGCTCCGCGTCCGACGGACCTGAAGGCCGTGGCCGCCCCCAAGGCCGACGTCGAGGTGATCGAGCCCGCCCCGAAGCAGGCTCACACCAGCGCCGAGCTGGTGGAGATGCAGCTGGGCATCCAGGCCGACGCCCCGCTGTGCTTCTCCTGCGGTACGAAGATGCAGCGGGCCGGTTCCTGCTACATCTGCGAGGGCTGCGGTTCGACCAGCGGTTGCAGCTGATTACTGCGGTGCCGGTCAGGTCGCGATGACCTGACAAAGGGCGGTGGAGCCGGTTCCCGGCTCCACCGCCCTCGGTGTTTTCCGGAGGTTCCACCGTCAGCGATACGGCGGTGGCGTCCTCCGCGCCTTCAGGAGCGGCGCACCTGGCCCATGATCCTCGTGAACGCCGCAGGGTCGTCCTCGAAGCCCTGGACGCCGGAGTGGAACGACCATCCGTCGGACGACTCGCGCAGGAACTCCCCGACCGTCGCCGCGGTCGCGCCGAGGACGCCGGCGAAGTCGTCCTCCTCCAGGACGGTGTAGCCCTCCCGTATCCGGAAGGCGGGGTTGAGCACACCGACGAACGTCCGGTGTTCCTGGTTCTGCTGGATGACGACACCGACGACCACGCGCCCGTACCGCGCGTCCAGGCGGTCGAGCTCCAGTGTCATCACCTCGTCCCAGCCGAATCCCTTGCCGTCCTTGCTGTCCCGGTTGAGGTAGATCGTTCCGTCGGGGGAGCGACTGTCGAAGTGCACCACATAGGCAGGGGCGCCATGCGGATCGCTCTCCAGGTAGGTCGCGGCCACGATGTCCAGGTCGGTGGGTGGCCGACCCGCCGGACTCGGGTCCCACTTCAGCGCCATCTCGACTTTGCGGATTCCCTTGTTGAGGCCGCTCACCGGATTCCCCTCCCCGTTTCCCCATCTGATATCGCCCCGAACCCGCCCACTCTCAGGGCCGGTTGTCCATCCTGCCACGCGCGTGTGCGGCATCGCAGCGTCGCTCTGCGAACGAGGGTGACCAACGCCACGCCCACTGGCCGTACGATGGCGCGGTGCTGGTCAAGTGGATTCGCTGCACCGTGGTGGACCGCCGCGGTTTCGAACGGGGACAGCGAAAGTGGGCGGGGCTTCTGGGGGAGCCGGGGTTCCGGGGGCAGGGCGGGGGCTGGAGCAGGGGGCGGCCCTCCGTCGCGCATGTCTTCGCGTTCTGGGAGAGCCGCGCCTTCTACGACTCCTTCATGGCGCGTTCCCATGACCGGCTGGCGGCGGCTCAGTCGGGCACCTTCAAGGACGCCCAGGTGCGGCTGTTCGACTACCGCTTCGACGTGAAGACGGGCTTCGAGCCGCGCTTCACCGACTCCGACCTGCTGCGGGTGGCCCTCTGCCGGGTCCACGAGGAACGCGCCGAGCACTTCACCCTCATGCAGGAGAAGGTGTGGAACCCCGCCATGGCCGGCTCGCCCGGCATGATCCGGGGGCTGTTCGCCGAGGCGCCCGGGCACGAGTTCATGGTGCTCTCGATGTGGCGCTCGGCGGCCGAACACGGAAAGTACCGAACCGAACGCGTGGAGCGGCTCGCGTTGCGCGCCCAGACGGAGGCGGACATATCCGCCCTCACCGGTGACATCGTCGAACTCGAGTCGACCTGGACGGTTTGAAATCCGGACTCATTGACTGACGCCCAGACGGGCTCGTAGGAGTCCGCCGGACGCGCCGATCGTGTGCGGTATGCGCTTTCTGTTGCGGGATTTGTGTGACCTACGCTGTATGAAGGCCGTACGAGTGCTCAGTCGGCCGTCACCCGATCTAGGGTTTTGGCATGGCACGACCACGGCGCATCGTCCTTGTCCGGCACGGGGAGTCAACGGGCAATGTTGATGACACCGTCTACGAGCGTGAACCCGACCATGCACTGGCCCTGACCGAGCGAGGGTGGCAGCAGGCCGAGGAGACGGGAAAGACCCTGCGGGAGGTCTTCGGGCACGAGCGGGTCAGCGTGTACGTCTCCCCCTACCGGCGTACGCATGAGACCCTCCGGGCCTTCCACCTGGACCCCGACCTCATACGGGTACGTGAAGAGCCCCGGCTGCGCGAGCAGGACTGGGGAAACTGGCAGGACCGCGACGACGTGCGGCTGCAGAAGACCTACCGGGACGCCTACGGGCACTTCTTCTACCGCTTCGCCCAGGGCGAGAGCGGTGCCGACGTCTACGACCGGGTCGGCGGCTTCCTGGAGAGCCTCTTCCGCAGCTTCGAGGCCCCTGACCACCCACCGAACGTGCTCATCGTGACCCACGGCCTCGCGATGCGACTGTTCTGCATGCGCTGGTTCCACTGGACGGTCGCGGAATTCGAGTCCCTCGCGAATCCGGGGAACGCCGAGATGCGGATGCTCGTTCTCGGGGACGAGGACCGGTACACGCTCGACCGGCCCTTCAACCGCTGGCGAGATCCGGAACCGTACGGGATCACCGGATAGAGTGGCAGAGCGATGACCGCTGACTCCTCTCCCGACCGGCGCCTGGAGCGCGCGCTGGCCAGCCTGCGCGGCCTCGCCCTTGGCGACGCGCTGGGCTCACAGTTCTTCGTGCCGGTGAACTATCCGCTGCTCCAGCGCCGCGCGTTGCCGCCCGGACCCTGGCAGTGGACCGACGACACCGAGATGGCCTGCTCCGTCGTGGCCGTCCTGGCCGCCCACCACCGCATCGACCAGGACGCACTGGCGCGGTCCTTCGCGCAGCACCACGACTTCGACCGCGGGTACGGTCCCGCGGTCAACCGGCTGCTGAGGCTGGTCAGAGAAGGCGCCGACTGGCGTGAGCTGTCGGCCGCCTTGTTCAACGGGCAGGGGTCCTGGGGCAACGGCGCCGCCATGCGCGTCGCCCCGCTGGGAGCCTGGTACGCGGACGATCCCGAGCAGGCGACCCACCAAGCAGAAATCTCCGCCTACCCCACGCATCAGCACCGGGAGGCCGTGGTCGGGGCCATGGCCGTCGCCGCGGCCGCCGCGCTGGTCGGTGCCCCGGGAGGGCCGCCCAGCGCCGAAGAGCTTCTGGACGGCGTCGTCGCCCTTGTTCCGAAGAGCGCCGTCGGTGCCGGTCTGCGGCGGGCCAGGGACATGCTCGACTACGCCGACGCGGCCACCGTCGCGGCGGTGCTGGGCTGCGGGAGGCGGACGTCGGCCCACGACACCGTCCCCTTCGCGGTCTGGTCGGCGGCGCGCGCCCTCGATGACTACGAGACGGCGTTCTGGACCACCGCGCAGGTCGGCGGCGACGTCGACACGACCTGCGCCATCGTGGGCGGAATACTCGCGTCCGGCGAGGCGGGGACTCCTCCGCAGGCGTGGACGCGGCAGGTGGAAGCGCTGCCGGGGTGGATGCCTGTGCGCCACGCGGTGCCAGAAGCCTGAAGCTGCCGCATGCCGCATGCCGCATGCCGCATGCCGCATGCCGTTTGTCGGGGGGTCGGCGTGCCGAACTCCAGCGCCGCGCGGTCGAGCGCACCGGTGACGGCGGGTTGCAGACCATCACCTCCCCGGTGCCGGTGTGCTTCTCGGACCGGCGGAGGCGGTGCGGTGGCCGTCGAGAACTCTCGGTGTTCGATGGGAACTCTGCGTGATCGCCCAGGCGTTGTTCGGACATCCGCTGTGCGGCCTGTGCATGCGGGTCGGCGGGTGGCCGTGGGACGACACAGGGGGTGCGCGTGCGGTTCGATCTGTTGGCGATCATGAGGTCGGTATCGAGAGGTCGCGCGGGCCGACCCGGAAGAGATCGACGCGCCTTCGTGGGGACAGGCGGTGGCACTCCCGGGCCGGCCGGCAGCGCTGGTCCGTCAGCCGGCCATGGGGCCCGCCGTGCCGGACAGCGCCTCCAGGTCGCTCTTCTGGACACGGATGACGAGCCAGGCGGTCACCAGGGCGAGTACGGCCATCGCGGCGGCCGGGACGAAAGCCGTCGAGATGCCGTGGGCGAGTACGTCATGCCCCCAGGGAGCGGGCAACTGGTGCGTCTTGGCGAACTCGGCCTTCTGCTGCGGGGTTCCATCCGCGAGGAACTTCGGCAGCTGCTTCTCCGCCTCGTCCTTGCTGGCCGTACCGAAGACGGTCGTCAGGATGGACAGGCCGAGCGAACCGCCGACCTGCTGAGTGGCGTTGAGCAGACCGGACGCGGCGCCCGCTTCGTGCGGGGCGACACCCGAGACAGCGGTCACCGTCACCGTCACGAAGTTCAGACCCATGCCGAAGGCGAAGACCACCATCGGCCCGAGCACTCCGCCGACGTAGGAGCTGTCGGGGCTGATGAAGGCCTGCCAGGTGAGGCCGACCGCCACCAGCGCGGAACCGACGAGCATGAACGGTTTGGGGCCGACGGTGGGCAGGAAGCGCTGCGACAGACCCGCGCCCGCGGCGATGGCGACCGTGACGGGGAGGAAGGCGAGGCCCGCCTTGATCGGGCTGTAGCCCAGCACGTTCTGTACGAAGAGCACGATGTAGAAGAACATGCCGAACATGGCCGCAGCGAGGCTCAGCATGATCACGTACGTACCGGAGCGGTTGCGGTCGGCGAACATCTTCAGCGGAGTGATCGGCTCCTTGGCCCGCGACTCCGTGAACACGAAGGCGATCAGCAGGACCAGCGCGACCGCGAAGGCGCCGACTGTCAGACCGTCCCGCCAGCCTTCCTCCGCCGCGCGGATGAACGCGTAGACCAGGGAGGCCATGCCGAGTGTCGAGGTCAGTGCGCCGGCTATGTCGAAGCGTCCGGGGTGGCGTTCGGACTCGCTGATGTAGAGCGGCGTGAGGAAGGCGATGAGCATGCCGATGGGTACGTTGACGAACAGCACCCAGCGCCAGTCGAGCCACTCGGTGAGCATGCCGCCCGCGAGCAGGCCGATGGCGCCGCCGCCCGCGGAGACCGCGGCGAAGACGCCGAATGCCCGGTTCCGCTCCGGCCCCTCGGGGAACGTGGTGGTGATGAGCGCCAGCGAGGTGGGCGACGCGATGGCGCCTCCCACGCCCTGGAGGGCGCGTGCGGCGAGCAACTGCCACGGTTCCTGAGCCAGTCCGCCCAGGAGCGAGGCGAAGGTGAAGAGAAGGATGCCGGCCATGAACACTCGCCGCCGGCCGAGGATGTCACCCGCTCTGGCGCCGAGCAGCAGCAGGCCGCCGAAGGTGAGCGTGTACGCGCTGACCACCCAGGTGAGATCGGTGGTGCTGAACTTGAGCGAGTCCTGAATGTGCGGAAGCGCGATGTTCACAATCGTCGCGTCCAGTACCACCATGAGCTGGCAGGCCGCGATCACGGTGAGTGCGATGCCGGGATGTCCCTCCCGACGGGCCGCCCCGGGTTTCTGGTTCTGAGTCAGCTGAGAGGTTGTCACTATGAGTCCCCCACAAGAGCATTAGTGAACGATGGCGTTCACTGGCCGTCAACGGTAGTGAGTCCTTCGTAGTGAACGCAAGCGTTCACTTGTGGCGTCGCCTCTCGGCGTGTCCCCCGTCGCGGTCGCGCGGAGCCTCGCTCCACCCCCTGATCCCCGCTCCCCCTGATCCCCGCTTCTTCTGCTCGCTGGAGACACCTGGATGGATACTTCGCGCTGGACGGCCGCCCCCGCTCAGGCGTCCTCTCCCCGCCGGCGCGGTGCCGTGCTCGAACGTGCGATTCTCGATGCCACGCTGGAGCAGTTGGGCACCGTCGGCTGGAACGGCCTCACGATGGAAGGCGTGGCGGCCGGGGCTCAGACCGGCAAGGCCGCCGTCTATCGCCGCTGGCCCTCCAAGGAGGCCCTCGTCACGGACGCCCTGCGGGCCGGACTGCCCCGGCTGGACGCCGTACGCGATCTGGGCAGTGTGCGTGCGGATCTGATGGCGCTGTGCCGTGACGCGCGTGACGCGATGTTCTCCCCTCCGGGGTCCGCGTTGCGTTCAATCATTCACGAATGCGATCCAATTCAGGCTGAACGCTTCCATGCCCTGATCGTCGACGGAGTGGTGGAGCCGACCGTGAAACTGCTGCACGAGGTCATCACCCGTGGAATCGAGAGAGGTGACGTGCGGTCCGACGCGGCGAACAGCTATGTCTTCGATGCCATTCCGGCCATGATGATGTATCGATCAAAGGTGTGCGGATGCGAATGGGGTGATCGAGATCTCGACGAGATGATCGACCGGCTCATGCTGCCGCTGCTGCGGCCTGACCGGTCCTGAGCGCGGATTCGGCGCCCTGGCGACCGGTCGGCGGGGGGCCGGTGCCGACCGGGGTGTCGCGACGGGACCATGGCGGCGTAATCTAAGGGCGCCATGCCGTACGAACCACCCACTCACACCGTCGAGCGCTCCCTCCGCGCCACGACCGGAGCGAAGGTCGTTGCCGGTGTCGACGAGGTGGGCCGCGGTGCCTGGGCCGGACCCGTCACCGTCTGCGCGGCCGTCACCGGACTTCGTCGACCCCCCGCGGGTCTCACCGATTCCAAGCTGCTCACCGTCAAGCGGCGCAACGAGCTCTCTCAGGAGCTGCTGACGTGGGTGACCTCGCACGCCTTGGGCCACGCCTCCCCGGAGGAGATCGACGACCTGGGGATGACCGCCGCGCTCCGGCTCGCCGCCGGGCGGGCCCTGGAGGCTCTCCCGATCCGTCCGGACGCGGTGATCCTCGACGGGAAGCACGACTACCTCGGCGCCCCGTGGCGGGTCCGTACGGTGATCAAGGGTGACCAGTCCTGTGTGGCGGTCGCGGCGGCCTCGGTGATCGCCAAGGTCCAGCGCGACAAAATGATGGCCGAACTGGGTGTCGACCATGCAGACTTCGGTTTTGCGGACAATGCCGGGTATCCGTCGCCCGTGCACAAGGCCGCACTGGAGGAGCGGGGACCCACTCCGTTCCACCGGTTGTCGTGGGCGTATCTTGATGCGCTGCCCCAGTGGCGGCACCTCAAGAAGGCCCGTACGTGGGCGAACGGGAGCGTTCCGGGAGTCGAAGGTCAACTCGGCTTCGACTTCTGACGATTCCGGTCGCACTGATGTGCCACCCGCTGGCGCTTGCCGCACCAACGTTTGATAAATAACAGCTCATGCCTCTCATTCCCCAGGAGCCTCAGATTCACGAGAGTGCCCAGGGTCCCCGCGCCACTCCGGCCAGCGGCCGCACAGCGCCGACCCCTCGACCTGTACCCGGACCCCGTCCCGCGGCTCCGTCGCGTCCCGGTCGTCCCGGACCCGTCCGGCCCACACCACCGGCGCAACGCGCGCCGCGTGACGCGGCCGCCAAGCCCGGGCCCTCGGCCCCGGCCGCCCCCGCCGTCGCAGCGCCCGCTTCGGCGACTCCCCAGGTCCAGTTGATCCCGGCCTCGGCCGAGGGAGCGCTGGACGCCGCCGAGGAGGCCGTGGACCTCCTCCTGGACTCGGGCCGTACGCCGGGAGACGTGCTGGTGGTCACCACCGGCGAGCAGCACCCCTGGGCCACCCACGAACTGTCCTTCGGCGAGGCGCCCTACTGGGCACAGCATGACGCGGGAGACGACGTCTTCTACGCCGATGCCGCAGCGCTGGACCGGGCGGGCGTGCGTCCCGTCGTCGTGGTCGCCGTCAACGGCGGCCCCGACACCGTGGCCGCCACGGCTCTGCCGCTGGCCCGCGCTCGGGCCGCCGGACTGCTGATCGTCTGTGGCGACCCGCAGCAGATCAACGCGGCGCTGGGCGCGGGCGTCTGAACCGGTTCCGGTAGGCCGGCAGGCGCCGGGGTCACGGAGGCGTCGCTTGTGCGGCGCCTCTGTGGTGTGTGCGCCGACGGCACCGCCGCCTTGCGCGTGCCGGACGGCCCAGGTCTCGGCGCGCGACGATGCGGGTCGGCCCCCGGGAGGTTTGCGCCTCCCGGGGGCCGACGTGGTTACGGGCTCTCTTTGCCGCCCGGCCGTCTCTCAGCGGGCCGCGGCGCGACGGAGTACCTCCGAGGCGGCGCCGCCGGTTCGGGGCAGCGGCGGTGGGGCCTCGGACAGGGCGAAGGGTTCCGGAGTCGAATCGGCGTGGGGCCGGCGGCCTCCGCGCCCCTCGCCGAGGACCTGCCAGCCGTCCCGGGTGAGAGTGATGTACGCCCCGCAGCGCAACCCGTGCAACGTGCAGGCGTCGCGCAGACCCCACATCCACGCCCCGTCCTCCTCCGTCCAGCGTGCGTCGCCGTCCCGGCAGTAGAGCAGCACGGCGGTGCGTACGGGCGTGCGCAGCCGCAGATCGTGCGGGATGACCCGGCGTAGTTGGGCGAGCAGGGCGTTGCGGAACATCCAGCCGTCGGACGATGCCTGGCGCCGGGTGAACGAGGCGCTGGCCCGCACCCGTTCGTCCGGGTCGAGCACAGCCACGATCGCGGTGGCCGGCCGTGGTCTGTGCCGTGAGTGCAGACCGCTGACGACCTCCCGCGGGTTGCGCAGCAGTGGGATGCCGGCCGCTGCCCATTCGGCGGGCTCGAGCAAGCGGGTGGCGGAGGTGGCGGACGTGGACGTCGACAACGATGCCGCCGAGGACGGAGCGAATCCGAAGGTCACGATCCTCCCTTCGGCTACGGCCCACACTGCGGGCGGGTCGGATTCGGGGGAGCGCACGCCGCAGCAGAGCCCTACCGGACTACGGGCAAGCCGTGCGGGGAGCGGAACTCAATTCTTCCTGCCGAACTTGGATGCGGCAACGAGCAATTGGGGCCACCGACCGTTATGTGACGATGAGTGACTTATATCCTTACCCAGTGATTCGCGGAAGGACACGTGAGCCGTCAGCTCACGCCTTGTGAGTGCTTCCGAAGCAGCGGATTCGGCGGACAGCCATACCGGCACACCGGCGCCGAGGCGCCACCGGAAGGCGGCCGGGACGCTCGGGGCGGGCTTCGTCGGTCGCAACCCGTGGTCAGCCTTGCACGGCCAGTACCAGAGGCAACACCCCTTGCGCGCCGGCGCGACGGAGCAACCGGGCCGCGACCGCGAGGGTCCAGCCCGTCTCGGTGTAGTCGTCCACGAGCAGAACGGGCCCTGGGGCCTCGGCGAGCGCGGCGGCGAGTGCGGGCGGCACCTCCAGCATGCCGTGGAGCGCCTTGAGACGTTGGGCGCTGTTGCTCCGGGAGATCGGCGAGGCGTCAGCGGTGTACTCCACCGAGCCCAGGAGCGGCAGTCGGCCGACTTCGGCGATGCGCGCGCCCAGGGAGTGGATCAACCGCGGTCGGGTGCGGGAGGCGATGGTGACCACGCCGACCGGGCGCGGCGAGGCGTCGGCCACCGCGGAGGCCCAACCGCCGGGACCCTTCGCCCAGTCGGTCAGCACCCCCACCACGGCCCTCGCCACATCGTCCGGAACCGGCTCGTCGGAAGCCTGGGCAGTGAACATCGGGCGCAGCCGGTTGCCCCAGCCGATGTCGGAGAGGCGCCCCAACGCACGTCCGGTCGAAGCCTGTTCACCGGCCGGAATGCGCCCCTTGAGCTCCACGCCGATCGCCGGGAGGCCGGTCGGCCACATCCGGCGGGGCTCCACCTCGACGCCCGCGCGACCCAGGTCCACTCGCGCGGCGTCCAGCGCGGCCGTGGACGTCTCGGCGGTGTAGCGCGCCCCCGCGCAGTTGTCGCAGCGGCCGCAGGGCTTGGCGCCCTCGTCGTCGAGCTGGCGCTGCAGGAACTCCATACGGCAGTCCGTCGTCGACGCGTACCGCCGCATCGCCTCCTGCTCGGCCTTGCGCTGCCGGGCGACCCACTCGTACCGCTCGGTCTCGTACCTCCACGGCTGCCCGGTCGCGAGCCAGCCGCCCTTGACCCGCTTGACCGCCCCGTCCACGTCGAGGACCTTGAGCATGGTCTCCAGACGGGAGCGGCGCAGCTCGACCAAGGGCTCCAGGGCGGGCAGCGACACGGGGCGCTCCGCGCGCGCGAGGACATCCAGGGTGCGGCGCACCAGTTCCTCCGACGGGAAGGCCAGAGACGCGAAGTACTCCCAGATCGCCTCGTCCTCCTTCCCCGGCAGCAGGAGCACCTCCGCGTGCTCCACACCGCGACCGGCGCGTCCCACCTGCTGGTAGTACGCGATGGGAGAGGAGGGCGAGCCCAGGTGCACGACGAATCCGAGGTCGGGCTTGTCGAAGCCCATGCCGAGCGCGGAGGTGGCGACCAGTGCCTTGACCTTGTTGGCCAGCAGGTCCTCCTCGGCCTGCTGCCGGTCGGCGTTCTCCGTGCGTCCGGTGTACGAGGCGACGATGTGGCCGCGCTGGCGGAGGAAGGCGGTGACCTCCTCCGCGGCGGCGACGGTGAGCGTGTAGACGATTCCGGAGCCGGGCAGGTCGTCGAAGTGATCGGCGAGCCACGCCATGCGGTGCGCGGCGTCGGGCAGTCGCAGCACGTTCAGGCTGAGGCTCTCGCGGTCCAGCGGGCCGCGCAGCACCAGGGCGTCCGAGGTGCCACCGGTGCCGAGTTGTTCGGCGACATCGGAAGTCACGCGCGCATTGGCGGTCGCGGTCGTCGCGAGCACCGGTACGCCCGGCGGGAGATCGGTGAGCATGGTCCGCAGCCGACGGTAGTCCGGGCGGAAGTCGTGACCCCAGTCGGAGATGCAGTGGGCCTCGTCGACCACGAGCAGTCCGGTCGCGGCGGCCAGCGCGGGCAGCACCTCGTCACGGAAATCAGGGTTGTTGAGCCGCTCCGGGCTGACGAGCAGGACGTCGACCTCGCCGGCGGCGATCTCGGCCTGCACGGTGGCCCACTCCTCGGTGTTCGAGGAGTTGATGGTCCGTGCGTGGATGCCGGCCCGGGCCGCGGCCTCGACCTGGTTGCGCATCAGGGCGAGCAGCGGAGAGACGATCACCGTGGGGCCGGAACCCCGTGCTCGGAGCAGAGAGGTCGCCACGAAATAGACGGCGGACTTGCCCCACCCCGTCCGCTGTACCACCAGGGCCCGGCGCCGGTCCGCGACCAGTGCCTCGATCGCCCGCCACTGGTCCTCGCGCAGCCGGGCCACGCCCGTGGCGCCGCCGACGAGGCGGGCGAGGACTGCGTCGGCGTCGGCTCGGAGATCCGCGTTGTTCGTGTGCTCCATGCCCCCATACAACAGGACGGCGCTGACAATCCGGTCAGCGGCGGGTGGGTGGAGGCACGGCGTTGCCCGACGGTCCCGCGGCCCTTCCGCTCGGGTATCTGACGTGCTCCTGATCGGACTTATCCACAGGCCAAGCGGAACTTCGTGATCCGCGAGATCGTCGGCGCATGACGAATCACAGCGAAAGCACTGGATCCTCCGAAAACGGCGACATCACCGGACGGGACGGACGTGAGCACCCGGCCTGTGTCGGCCACACGGTGTTCGAGGGAGACGTCGGATACGGCGCAAGCCCCGCCGACCACCAGGTCACCCTGCGGACTCCGGCGGAGCTGGCCGACGCCCTGCCCTACCTGCTCGGGTACCGACCGGAGGACAGCATCGTCCTGGTCGCCCTGCACGACCGCGGCGGACGAGGCCGGTTCGGCGGCCGTGCCCGGCTCGGCATTCCAGCGAACCCGGACGACTGGGGAGCCGTCGCCCAGCAGTTGACGCAAGGACTCGTGAAGGGCAGCGAACGCCGAGGCACCCGTCCCGCCAGCATGGTCGCCTACCTCTGCCAGGAACCGGTGAAGGGGGAGACGGGCCGTCAGGTCATGGAGCGGCTCGAACCGCTGGCCCACCGACTGCGTCTCGAGTGCGGCCGCCTCGACGTCCCCGTGATCGAGGCGCTCTGTATCGCCGACGGCCGTTTCTGGTCGTACTGCTGCGGCGGCAAGGGCTGCTGCCCGGTCGAAGGGGTGGCCATGGGCCTGCCCGGCACCTCTGTGCTGGCCGCGGCCGCGACCTACGCGGGCATCCAGGTCCGGGGCACCCTGCGCGAGTTGCGTGCCCGACTGCTGCCCCTGGAGACCGGTGCGGCACTGGAGCAGGAGATCGCCCTGGACACCGCAGGCATGGTGCTCGTCCCGAGGATCCTCGACGAGGCGAGTCGTGCG
Source organism: Streptomyces zaehneri (assembly GCF_032248645.1). Taxonomy (NCBI): domain Bacteria; kingdom Bacillati; phylum Actinomycetota; class Actinomycetes; order Kitasatosporales; family Streptomycetaceae; genus Streptomyces; species Streptomyces zaehneri. The sequence continues at coordinate 66,156 of NZ_JASTTJ010000025.1, read as the reverse complement.
GCGGTGGCCGAGGAGACGCTGGACCTGGCCGGGCGGGTCGTGCGCCGACTCGCCGAGGTGCCCGTCGTGCCGGGTGCTCTCCTGGCGGACCGCCGAGACGACGAACTGCTCGGATGCGACGAAGCCGCCGCTCTGATTCTCGGCCTCCAGGACCGGGTGACGCGTGACCGGGCGGCGGGGTGGATGGAGGGCGACGAGGCGGCCCCCGCCCTGCGCCTCTGGCGGGCCCTGGCACGGCGCTGCGTCGGACCGTACGGCGAACACGCGGCGGCGCTCCTCACCCTCGCCGGCTGGGTCGCCTGGTCCACCGGCGATGAACTCGAGGCGAGGGAGGCCCTCGCCATGGCCCTGGGCGCGGACCCGGACTATCTGTTCGCGCGCCTTCTGCACCAGGCCTGCAACGAGGGCCTCGACCCCGAGTCGGTACGGCGCTGTCTGCGCGCCGAGCGCGAGGGACCCGGGCTGCCCACGGCAGCAAAGACGCCTGGCGGGCCTGCTGCGGCCGTGGGCTCCGAAGACTCCGAGGGCGTGAAGGACCCGGGCGGGACGGAGTTCCGCGCAGGCCTGCGCGGAACAGAGAGGGAGGAGGTGTCCGCCGGCTTCCGGTGTCCAGACACGGAGAATCACCCCGATGAGGGAAGCTGCCCCGAGCAGGGGAGCCGCTCCGGCGAGGAAGGCCGCTGCAGCGAGGCGGACGACCTGGACGGCTCCGGCGAAGCCGAGCCCGAGGACCGACCCGGCGAAGTGAAGGGCCGCACCTCCGGCACACTCCCGGACGCTCCGGCCATGTGCGCATCAGAATCTGCGCCGGTACCCGCCCCCGCGGCTGCTCGCAGGGGTCGCCGTGTCCGTCCCACCGGGGTCGGCGCGGTCCACGCACAGGCTGCGGCCGGAACGGAAGGCCAGGAACAGCAACCTCGCGCGCGGGGAGCGCACGAGCTTCGCGTTCGCACACCGAGGCCGCATGTCGCGCGCCCTGCCGCACAGAGCCGAGGCGGATCCCGAACCCGACCTGTGGGGAAGGCCTCCACACGGCGCCGCTTGGACTGCCCGGAAGGCCTGCGGTCCGACAGTGACGACACTACGGGGCAGGGGTGACGCCCGTTCGGCCGCTGTGGTGAAAGTCGGTGCCGCTGCGCGGGCTGGCCTGCGATGACCAGGGCCGGGTCAACCGACTGCCCCACCGGTGAACGCCCGTGGTCGGACACCCCGCCCAGCCAGCCTGGCGTGGCCTCGAAGTCGGCTCACCAGGCTCCGAAGCCGGCCCGGCCTGTCCGATCCGGCGGCCATTCGGTGGGGCCTGCGGCCCAGGGGCGTGACCTGGGGGAGCCCCACCCCGTTCACCTGAGTGGCGGAACGCCTGCACGGGGCGTGCCGCCGCAGCGCACCCGCCCTGCCGGAGCCGTCCACCCGGCCTCGACCATGCCCGAGGCGCACAGAGAGCAGAAGAAGTCACCGCATGCATCAGCCGACTCCGCCCTCAGCCGCCGACGAACGCTCCAGCCATGACACCTCGACGCCGGTCCCCGGCGCGGGAACCGACCCACCGCTCGCGGACGGGCCGGGTCCGCAACGGGCCGGACTTCCCGGCGAGGGCCGGCGCACCTCACCACCCGCTCCACCCATCGGTCCGGCGGGAGGCCCGCGTCTGTCCACCGGTCCGGGCATCCGTGGCATGTCCGCCTTCCCGACGGGCGGCACAACGCGTCGCCCGCCGCCCTCGTCCAGAGCCGCCGGATCTGCGCCCGGGACGCCGGCCCAGCCTCGCTCGGTCGGCCTGCCCCCCGCCCACACGGCGATGATCTGCGTCGCCCTGCCGGGCCTCGCCATCTCGACGGATCAGGGGCAACTGACGGGACATGGGCTGGAGGGGTACTACCGGGCGGGCCGTCGCATCCTGTCCCGCTGCCAGGTGCGCGTGGCGGGACGTGAACCGCTGGCGGTCCAGGCCCGGATGACCTCGGCCGACCGGGCGCGTTTCGTCGGCACGCTCCGTGTCGCACCGCACGGCGGCCCGGACCCGGACATCGTCGTCGAGCGGACCCGTTCCGCGGACGGCACGGAACTGATCATGCTGCACAGTGCCGCCGTCCGGCCGCTGCGCCTCCCGGTCGAGGTGGCGCTCGGCACCGATCTGGCCGACCTGGGGGCGATCGCGTCCGGCACCGCGGGGCCCGAACTGGCCGCCACCGTCCATGATTCCGGCCTGCGGTGGTCCTGCGCCGCCGGGGCCTCGAGCGTCACGGCCGACCCGCCCCCGGCCGACGCGATCGCCTCCGCGGGGCTGCTGCGCTGGGACTTCGAGGTGCCTCCCGGGGGGACTGTCCGTGTGGAGCTGAGGGTCCGCCTGGACGGTGCGGGGCCGGTCCGAGCCGTGGGGCTGGCGGTCACGAGCCCGTTGGCCACGGCACAGGCGACGGGCGACGATCCACGCATCCGGGCGCTCTTGGCGACGAGCGTCGCGGATCTTCAGGCCCTGTTGGTGCGAGACCCCGCGCATCCGGCGGACACCCACCTCGCGGCCGGGGCGCCGTGGCGTTGCGGACTGGCACCGGCGGACGCGCTTGCCGCGGCCCGCATGACACTGCCTCTCGGTACCCGCCTCGCCGCCGGGACGCTGCGCACCCTGGCCCGTACACAGGTCACGGCTCCGGGGCCACGGTGCGGCATGATCCCCGGCCCCCGTCGGGACGCGGGCGCGCACCTTCCGCCGGGATGCACGGGCACCGAGGCCACGCTGCTCTTCCCGGTGCTCCTCGCGGAGGCCCGCCGATGGGGCCTGTCCGACCACGAGACGGAGGAACTGCTCCCGGCGGCCGAGCGCTGCCTGACCTGGCTGCGTACCACGGTCGGCGAGCGGCCCTACCTGAGCGATCCCCAGCCCGGTGGGCCCGTCCGCTGCGAGACACAGGCCCACGCCCACCGGGCCGCACTGCTCGGCGCCGACCTGCTCGATGCCTGCGGCAGACCGGGCGGGGACCGGCTCCGGGAGTGGGCCTGGAAGCTGCGCGCCACCTTCCGGCGGGACTTCTGGATCGACGACCCCGGAGGCGGCCGGCCCGCTGCCGCCCGTACACCGGACGGACGGCCGCTGCCCCACCTCTGCGCGACGGCCGTCCACCTGCTCGACACCGGGTTGCTGGGCGGCGGCGCCCACGCCCCCGGGCTGCTGGACCGGGTGCAGACCGAACAACTGGCCCGGCTGCTCGGCAGCCCTGTCATGGACTCGGGGTGGGGGCTCCGTGGCCTCGGCGCGAAGGAGGCCGGCTACAACCCCTTCGGCCACCGCAGCGGTGCCGTCCGGGTCCACGAGACGGCGATCGCCGTTGCCGGTCTGGCCGCCGCAGGCCACGAGAAGGAGGGCGCCGCGCTGCTGCGAGGCGTACTGACGGCGGCCGAGGCCTTCGGACACCGCCTCCCGGAGATGTACGCCGGGGAGCAACGCGGTGACGGGACAGCGCCGCTTCCCCATCCGGCCGCCTGCCGTCCCGCAGCCACCGCGGCGGCGGCCGGTGTCCTGTTGCTGACCACCCTGGTCGGCGTCAGGCCCGACGCCCCGGCCGGAACCGTCACGCTGCGACCCTTGGGCGGCGCGCCCCTGGGGGAGATCTGCGTGACCGGGCTGCGGGTCGTCGGCGCCCCCTTCTCCGTACGGGTCAGTCGGCTCGGTCTCGCCGTGGTCGAGGAAGCGGCCGAGGGCCTCCAATTGGGAGTGTGACCTCGCACGACGCGGCTCCGTACGTCGGCTCGGGTGGACGACGACCGCCGTGCGGTACCGAAGTGGATCAGCCATCGAAGCGGCCGACGAAGGGAGTGTTTATCGTCAGGAAGACGACTATGATCGCCGCATGCCCTACGACCCGTCAGCCTTTCCGCCCTTCGCCGTCACCGTGGACCTGGTCGTGCTGACCGTGCGCCGTCATGCCCTGTGCGCGCTGGCGGTGCGCAGGGGCGAGGCGCCGTTCCAGGGGTGGTGGGCGCTCCCGGGCGGCTTCGTACGGGCAGACGAGGACCTTACCCAGGCCGCGGCGCGCGAGCTGGCCGAGGAGACGGGACTCCGCGCCCACGACCCCTCGGCCCCGGCGTACGACAACGGTGCCCATCTGGAGCAGCTCGCCACGTACGGCGACCCCAAGCGCGACCCCAGGATGCGCGTCGTCAGCGTCGCGCACCTGGCGCTCGCACCGGACCTGCCGGCGCCGCGAGCGGGCGGAGACGCCAGCAACGCGCGTTGGGCGCCGGTCGAGGAACTGCTTCAGCACGGCGGTTACGGGCGGGACGGGGAACCGGTCGCGCCACTCGCCTTCGACCACGCCCAGATCCTCGCGGACGGCGTGGAGCGGGCCCGTTCCAAGATCGAGTACTCGTCTCTGGCGACCGCTTTCTGCCCCACCGACTTCACGGTCGGCGAGCTCCGCCGGGTCTACGAGGCGGTGTGGGGCGTGGCGCTCGACCCGCGGAACTTCCACCGCAAGGTGACCGGCACACCCGGCTTCCTGGTGCCCACCGGTGGCACCACCACTCGGCAGGGCGGCCGCCCGGCGCAGTTGTTCCGAGCGGGCGGCGCCACCTTGCTCAATCCGCCGATGCTGCGGCCCGAGGTGTGACGCAGGCCGACCGCCTCGGCCCACAGGCGCGGGAGGGGCTTGAGCCGGTCGGTCGCGGCTGCGCAACGTACGCATGGTGCCACCGTGCGGTGAACGGAGAAATGGGATATACCGCGCTATCTTGCTACAGGTGATCCAGGCCTTCGGATTGACCAGCAACTCCCGCAAGGCGCTTCCGCCCGCCGTCGACGATGTCTCCTTCGAGGCGCACGCGGGCCGCGTCACCGTGCTGCTCGGAGCGCCGGGCGCGGGCAAGACCACGGCGCTGAGACTGATGCTCGAACTCCAACAGGGCCGCGGGCTCGCCTACTTCCGGGGCCGTCCGCTGCACCGCATCGCCCACCCCTCGCGCGAGGTCGGCGTGCTCCTCGGCGATGTTCCGGGCCACCCGGCCCGCACGGTCCGGGGTCACCTGCGCATGCTGTGCGCGGCCGCCGGGGTTCCGGTGCGGCGGGCCGACGAAGTGCTCGAGGTGGTCGGCCTGGTCAGTCTGCGCGACGAACGCCTCGGCACCCTGTCCCGCGGCATGGACCGGCGGCTGGGCCTGGCCTGCGCTCTTCTCGCGGACCCGCACACCCTCGTCCTCGACGATCCGGCCACCGGGCTCTCCGGGCGGGAGAACCGCTGGCTCCACGGCATGCTGCGCACCCACGCGGACCAGGGCGGCACCGTCCTGACGACCACGACCGATCCCAAGGAGGCCGCCCGCGCCGCCGACCGGGTCATCACCCTGGAGCGGGGCGCAGTGGTCGCCGACCAGGAAGCCGCCGACTTCGCCCGCACCCGGCTGCGCCCCCGGGTGGCCGTCCGCAGCCCGCACGCCGCCCGCCTGGCCGCCCTGCTCGCCAGGGAGGCGCGAGCCGCGCAACGCTCGGTCGAGGTCGTGCAGGAGGACGGCAACCGGCTTTCCGTGTACGGCAGTAGCTGTGCCCAGGTCGGCGAGACGGCGTTCCGGCACGACATCCTGGTCCATCAACTCGCCGACGAGACAGGCGACATGGGGCCGGGAGCAGGGGCGGAGGACCAGCGGCGGGCGCACCCCGAAGCAAGGCAGGGCTCTTTGGCGGAAGCAGGCCGGGAGCCTTCGGACGGAGAACCGGCGGCCCTCGCCGCCGCCTCCGAGCCGGGCACGGAACGCGCGGAGGCCCCGGAAGACGCGCGGGTGGCGAGTGAATCCCGGCGCACGGGCACCGCGGACGCGCTGTTCGGCCCCGACGGTGAACCGCTGCCGTCCCCAGCGCCGTACCGGCCGGTCGCCGCGGCGCCTCGTGACGGCATCACGGCTTCCGGTGGCGGCTCCCCGTCCGGTATCGCGGCGTCCGTCGCCGTCGTCCGAGCCGCGGACAGCCCGGACGCGACGGCGTCGCCGGCTGCCCCCGGTAGGCACCCCGCGAGCGCGCCGGCCGTCTCCGCAGGCGCGATCGTCGACGAACTCCGGCGGCCCGGAGAAGCCGACACCGCCGACGGCACCGCCCCTGCTGCCGGCTCCGCACCCTCCCGTTCCTCGGCCGCGTTTGTTATGTCCTCGGCTCAGCGTCCCGTCCGCCGCGCCGCGTCTCGCGATGTCCGCACCCTGCCCGCCCTGCCGCCTCCCATCTCCGTCCGCCCGGCCCCCAGCCCGCTGCGTCCGCTCCGCTACGAACTCCGTCGAGCCACCGGGGTCGGCACCGGATTCACCACCGGCGCCGCCGTGCTGATCGTCTCCGCCCTCACCGCCCTGCTCCTGGCCCGTGCGGGTCACACCGCGCAGGCACGGCTGCTGGCCGCGTGGCCCGTGGAGCTTCCGCTGCCGCCCGCGGCGCTCGGTGCGGGGCTGCTCGGTGCGCTGGCCTTCGGAGACGAATTCCGCCACCCTGCCCTGGCCGCGGACCGCGGTACCGTGCCCCGAAGGCTGGGGGTACTCACCGCCAAGCTCCTCGTCGCCGCTCTCACCGCACTGATGCTGGCGTTTGTCACGGTGGGCTGCGACGCCGAAGCGCTCTATCTCGTCTACGGACGGGAGGTCGCACAGGTTCCCGGGGACTGGCTTTCGCTGAGCGCGAGTTGGATCGGCCTCGTGGTCGGCTGCGCCTGGACCGGTGTGCTGGCCGCCGGCGTCTTCCGCTCCACCACGGCCGGGATGGCGGCGGTGGTCGCCATGCCCGTCGTCGTCCTGCCCGTCGTACAGAAGGCCGTGGAGAGCGCGTCCGTGCGGACGGCGGCCGGATTCCCGATGCGGGTGCGCGAGCTGCTCCTGGTGCAGTGGCCCTTCGGTGGAGAGCGCTATCTGGCCGCCGCGGCACGTGTGATCGTCCAACCGGTCGGCGGCGCAATGACGTTGTCGCTGACGGCTCTGCTGTGCGCCTACCTGGTCACGAGCCTGCGAAACAGAGTCCGGTGACCATCGTCCGGGCCGATCCGATCCCGGCGTGTGCGCAACTCCCCGAAGAAAGCCCATTTCTTTCCGATAAGGCGTCAATTGCGACGGGGTGAGCGATCACCCTTTCGTGTGCTTTTCACCAAAGACCTCAAGGGAGTTGGGAGCAGCGCCGACAAAGGATCCGTGAGTACCCTTGCGCACACCATGATGACCGCCGCCCGCTCCACCGACTCCGGTCTGGCCGGCCCGGGCGAACTCGACCGCTATCCCTTCGGTGAGGCACCCGTGGCCGAACGCGTCGGAGCCCCCGTATGGGAGTCCGCGGAACCTGAGCTGGGCCGCGTGGGCCGCCGTGCCGCGGGCAGCCGCGGACGCGGACTGCACGGCCAGCTCGTCCAGCAGCTCGGTCAGATGATCGTCTCGGGCGACCTGGGTGCCGACCGTCCGCTGGTGCCCGAGGAGATCGGTCAGCGGTTCGAGGTGTCCCGCACCGTCGTCCGCGAGTCGCTGCGTGTCCTCGAGGCCAAAGGCCTGGTCAGTGCCCGGCCGAATGTCGGCACGCGCGTGCGTCCTGTGAGCGACTGGAACCTTCTCGACCCGGACATCATCGAGTGGCGGGCGTTCGGCCCCCAGCGCGATGATCAGCGGCGGGAGCTGAACGAGCTGCGCTGGACGATCGAGCCCCTTGCCGCGCGCCTTGCCGCGGGGCACGGGCGCGCCGAAATCCAGCAGCGAATGTCCGACATGGTCGAGATCATGGCGCACGCCATGGGGCAGGGTGACGCCCTCACCTACTCCCGGGCCGACGCGGAGTTCCACTCGCTGCTCATCCAGGTCGCGGGCAACCGCATGCTGGAACACCTTTCCGGGATCGTCTCGTCCGCCCTCCAGGTCTCCGGCGGCCCGGTCACAGGCTGTGACCGGCCCAACGACGCGTCGCTGGGGCACCACGGCCGGATCGTCGACGCCCTGGCTGCGGGCGACGGCACCGCCGCCGAGACGGCCATGCGAGCGCTGCTCACCGTCCATCCCGAGGTGGAGCGCGTCGTGCCGGCGCCGCGCGAACACTGACCCCACCGCGCGGGGGACGGTCGGGGCACCTCCCCGCTTCCGCATCGTCCTCGGCCGCTCCATCCGTACTTCCCTCGGACCCCGCAGAACCCGTAACGGGGCCTGCGGGGTCCGACGGTCGATGTGGCGGAATAGGCCCCCGGCGGTACGGGTACGCTCGACGGTGACCTCATCTGCCCGCGTCTGACCGTTTTTGAGTGCTTACGGGGTGTGACTCGGGCCACGAAGATTGGGCGTAACGCTTGTGGAAACAACGCGATGACCTAAGAGGTGACTGCCGCGGAGGGAATACGGACGCCGTGCAAGGCGCTGTGAATCCTCCCGGCCCCCGCCCGCGCCGTCGGCCCACCCCCAGGCCGGTGGTCGGCTCCTGTCCGTCACGGACGGGGCCGGAAGCCGTTTTCCAACGTTCCGAGAGGTTGTTCGTGTCGGCCAGCACATCCCGTACGCTCCCGCCTGAGATCGCCGAGTCCGTCTCTGTCATGGCGCTCATTGAGCGGGGAAAGGCTGAGGGGCAGATCGCCGGCGACGATGTGCGTCGGGCCTTCGAAGCTGACCAGATTCCGGCCACTCAGTGGAAGAACGTACTGCGCAGCCTCAACCAGATCCTCGAGGAAGAGGGTGTGACGCTGATGGTCAGTGCCGCGGAGCCCAAGCGCACCCGAAAGAGCGTCGCAGCGAAGAGTCCGGCCAAGCGCACCGCCACCAAGACGGTCGCGGCGAAGGCGGTGACCACGAGGAAGGCCACCGCCACGGCCGCCCCGGCCACCCCGGCCGCTCCCACTGTGGACGATTCCGCAGACGAAGCCGCCCCTGCCAAGAAGGCGGCTGCCAAGAAGACGACCGCCAAGAAGGCGGTCGCGAAGAAGACCGTCGCCAAGAAGACGGCGGCCAAGAAGACCGCAGGCAAGGACGACGCCGAGGTTGCCGAGGACGAGGTCCTCGAGGACGCCAAGCCCGGCGAAGAGGAAGAGGAGGGGACCGAGAACAAGGGTTTCGTCCTCTCCGACGACGACGAGGACGACGCGCCCGCCCAGCAGGTCGCCGTGGCCGGTGCCACCGCCGACCCGGTGAAGGACTACCTCAAGCAGATCGGCAAGGTCCCGCTGCTCAACGCCGAGCAGGAGGTCGAGCTCGCCAAGCGCATCGAGGCCGGTCTGTTCGCCGAGGACAAGCTGGCCAACGCCGACAAGCTCGCCCCGAAGCTCAAGCGCGAGCTGGAGATCATCGCCGAGGACGGCCGACGCGCCAAGAACCACCTCCTGGAGGCCAACCTCCGTCTGGTGGTCTCCCTGGCCAAGCGTTACACCGGTCGCGGCATGCTCTTCCTGGATCTCATCCAGGAGGGCAACCTCGGTCTGATCCGCGCGGTCGAGAAGTTCGACTACACCAAGGGCTACAAGTTCTCCACGTACGCCACCTGGTGGATCCGTCAGGCGATCACCCGCGCCATGGCCGACCAGGCCCGCACCATCCGTATCCCGGTGCACATGGTCGAGGTCATCAACAAGCTCGCGCGCGTGCAGCGCCAGATGCTCCAGGACCTGGGCCGCGAGCCCACCCCGGAGGAGCTGGCCAAGGAACTCGACATGACTCCGGAGAAGGTCATCGAGGTCCAGAAGTACGGCCGTGAGCCCATCTCGCTGCACACCCCGCTGGGTGAGGACGGTGACAGCGAGTTCGGTGACCTCATCGAGGACTCCGAGGCCGTGGTCCCGGCCGACGCGGTCAGCTTCACGCTCCTCCAGGAGCAGCTGCACTCCGTCCTCGACACCCTGTCCGAGCGCGAGGCGGGCGTCGTCTCCATGCGGTTCGGTCTCACCGACGGTCAGCCGAAGACCCTCGACGAGATCGGCAAGGTGTACGGCGTGACGCGCGAGCGCATCCGCCAGATCGAGTCCAAGACCATGTCCAAGCTGCGCCACCCGTCCCGTTCGCAGGTGCTGCGCGACTACCTCGACTAGGTCGTAGCCGTACGAAGCCGAAGGCCCGGTCTCCCGTCGAGGGGGCCGGGCCTTCGGCTTCGGCGCGGGGGTGCGGGCTGCCGCGTGCTGGATCACTCTGGGTGTCCATCAGTCACTTCAGAGTGAGGAGCACGCATGCGTCGTCCCCTTGTCCGGGCCTTGTCCCGGCCGTTGATCCTGGCGGCCGCGGCGGTGGCCATACCCTTGGGCTCCGCCGCCCCGGCGGCCTCCGACGGTGTTGTCGTGGGCGGCTTCCCGGTCGATGTCTCCCAGAGCCCGTGGACGGTCGCGCTGTCCAGTCGTGACCGGTTCGGAGGTATGCGCTCCGGGCAGTTCTGCGGAGGCGTGGCGGTCGGCCCCTCCACCGTGCTCACTGCGGCCCACTGCATGGGCGAGGACGTCCTGGGGGCACCGCCTGGGCAGCTGGCCGACCTGAAGGTCGTCGCGGGCCGTACGGACCTGCACAGGGACACCGGACAGGAGGTCTCCGTGCGTAGCGTCTGGGTGAATCCGGGCTACGACGGTGTCAGCAACGCCGGCGACTTCGCCGTACTCACCCTTGCCCAGCCGCTTCCGGCGGCGGCGGTCATCCCCATGGCCGCCGAGGGTGATCCGGCGTACGACGCCGGCACGGAGGCCGTGGTCTACGGCTGGGGCGACAGCACCGGGTTCGGTGCGTACGCCCACAGTCTGCGAGCGGCTCGTGTGCATGTGCTGTCCGACGCGTCCTGCGAGCGGGCCTACCCGGGAACCTCCGACGGCACCTACGACGCGCGGAGCATGGTGTGCGCCGGCGAGGAGCGCGGTGGTCGCGATGCCTGCCAGGGGGACAGCGGCGGGCCGCTGGTCGCACAGGGCCGACTCATCGGGCTCGTGTCGTGGGGCAGCGGCTGTGGGCGGCCGGGAAATCCCGGTGTCTACACGCGTGTGTCCGACGCCGTGAAGACGCTCGGCTGGTCGCGGGCGCTCGGGGACCCCACGAGGCTTCCTGGGGGCGCCTGAGCAAGCCCCGCCCCCTCGTGGTTGATCTGCGGGTCACGAGAGCGGGCGGCCGCCCCTGAAGCAGGGGCGGCCGCCCGTATACCGGCCTGTGCCGGTCATGGCTCGTCGTGGACGCGCAGATCAGCGCTCTTCTTCCGGGGTAGAGGCCGGAACGGTCGTCAGCCGCTCTGTCTCGTCCTGTATCTCAGCGGCGATCTTCTTGAGTTCCGGCTCGAACTTGCGGCCGTGGTGGGCGCAGAAGAGCAGTTCTCCGCCGCTGAGCAGCACGACGCGTACGTACGCCTGGGCGCCGCAGCGGTCGCAGCGGTCCGCGGCCGTCAGCGGGCTCGCGGGGGTCAGAACAGTAGTCACGTCGCCTCTTCTCTAGCTCGACGAGCTGTCGTACCAGGGTCAACATCCAACCAGCCCCAAAACGTTCCCGCTCGTGGCTTGTCCTCGAAAAAATCTTTCCGAGGTGGCCGTCTGCTGCCGGTTTGGCGGCGAATGTGCCGTATTGCGTGGTCTGTAGTGCTTACGGTTTCGCGCTGTCGGTCATGGTTCGATCCTCCCGGCTGGGTTGCCGGTTGTTCATGAGGACGTGCCCGGAGCCTAAATGGTTCATGCCCCGAAGGGAACGTGATATGTACTTCACTCAATCGAGGGATCGAACACGTATGCGAAGCTGGACTAGTCTCAGTTCCACACGAGGGTGGCGTTACAACGGCTCTACCAGGCCTCGGTACCCTCTTGGCGGCAACCCAAGCCGCGCCCTTGCCCAGAAGGGCCTCAAGTGAAATTCAGCGAGGAGCGAACCGCGTGACCGCCGAAACGTCCGTGCCGTCCACAGCGCTGCTGGCAGGAGCAGACCGGGACGGTTCCAACTACACCGCGCGGCACCTGCTCGTCCTCGAGGGACTCGAGGCCGTGCGGAAGCGCCCGGGTATGTACATCGGCTCGACCGACAGCCGTGGTCTGATGCACTGCCTGTGGGAAATCATCGACAACTCCGTCGACGAGGCCCTTGGCGGCTATTGCGACCACATCGAGGTGATCCTCCACGACGACGCCTCGGTCGAGGTCCGTGACAACGGCCGTGGCATCCCGGTCGACGTCGAGCCCAAGACGGGCCTGTCCGGCGTCGAGGTCGTCATGACCAAGCTGCACGCCGGCGGCAAGTTCGGCGGCGGCTCCTACGCGGCCTCCGGCGGTCTTCACGGTGTCGGCGCCTCCGTGGTCAACGCCCTGTCCGCCCGCCTCGACGTCGAGGTGGACCGCGGCGGCCACACGCACGCGATCAGCTTCCGGCGCGGTGTTCCGGGCGCCTTCGCCGCGGACGGCCCCGACTCCAAGTTCGAGACGGGCGGCCTTCGGAAGATCAAGAGGGTCGCCAAGAACCGGACCGGCACGCGCGTGCGCTACTGGGCCGACCGTCAGATCTTCCTCAAGGACGCCAAGCTCTCCCTCGAGAACCTCCATCAGCGCGCCCGCCAGACCGCCTTCCTGGTGCCCGGCCTGACCATCGTCGTCCGCGACGAGTACGGGCTCGGCGAGGGCGGCAGCAAGGGCGAGGAGTCCTTCCGCTTCGACGGTGGCATCAGTGAGTTCTGCGAGTACCTGGCCACCGACAAGCCCGTCTGCGATGTCCTCCGCTTCACCGGACAGGGCACCTTCAAGGAGACCGTCCCGGTCCTGGACGAGCACGGCCAGATGACTCCGACGGAGGTCACCCGTGAGCTCGGCGTCGACGTGGCGCTGCGCTGGGGCACGGGCTACGACGTGAACCTCAAGTCGTTCGTCAACATCATCGCCACGCCCAAGGGCGGCACTCACGTCGCGGGCTTCGAGCAGGCGGTCGCCAAGACGATGAACGAGGTGCTGCGCGCCAAGAAGCTGCTGCGCGTGGCCGAGGACGACATCGTGAAGGACGACGCTCTGGAGGGCCTGACCGCCGTCGTCACGGTGCGTCTCGCCGAGCCCCAGTTCGAGGGCCAGACCAAGGAGGTCCTCGGGACCTCGGCGGCCCGGCGCATCGTGAACACCGTGATCGCCAGGGAGCTCAAAGCGTTCCTGACCTCCGCCAAGCGCGATGCCGCAGCTCAGGCGCGGGTCGTCATGGAGAAGGCGGTCGCCGCCGCACGCACGCGTATCGCGGCCCGGCAGCACAAGGACGCGCAACGTCGCAAGACGGCTCTGGAGTCATCGTCCCTGCCCGCCAAGCTCGCCGACTGCCGCAGCGACGACGTCGAGCGCAGCGAGCTGTTCATCGTCGAGGGGGACTCCGCGCTCGGTACGGCCAAGCTCGCCCGGAACTCCGAGTTCCAGGCACTGCTGCCGATCCGGGGCAAGATCCTCAACGTCCAGAAGTCGTCCGTCACCGACATGCTCAAGAACGCCGAGTGCGGCGCGATCATCCAGGTCATAGGAGCGGGCTCCGGGCGCACCTTCGACATCGACGCGGCCCGCTACGGCAAGATCATCATGATGACCGACGCCGATGTGGACGGTTCCCACATCCGGACGCTGCTCCTGACGCTGTTCCACCGCTACATGCGGCCCATGGTCGAGGCCGGGCGGGTCTTCGCCGCGGTCCCGCCGCTGCATCGCATCGAGCTCATCCAGCCCAAGAAGGGCCAGGACAAGTACGTGTACACGTACTCGGACCGTGAGCTGCGCGACAAGCTGATGGAGTTCCAGAGCAAGAACGTCCGGTACAAGGACTCCATCCAGCGCTACAAGGGTCTCGGTGAGATGGACGCCGACCAGCTGGCCGAGACGACGATGGACCCGCGTTACCGCACCCTGCGCCGCATCAATCTCTCCGACCTGGAGGCGGCCGAGCAGGTGTTCGATCTGCTCATGGGCAATGACGTGGCACCGCGCAAGGAGTTCATCTCCAGCTCGGCGGCGACGCTGGACCGGTCCCGTATCGACGCGTAGACGCCGTGTTCGGTCCGGCCGGGCCCCAGGTGGATCCGGCCGGATCTCGTACAGGTCCGGCCGGTCGCCGGGCAGGTCCGGCTGGGGGTTCTCCACCCATGGGTGGAGAACCCGGGCTTCCCGAGATCCACCCATGATCCACCCCCGCTCCGATCTGTGGACCGGCCCGTTTCCGTAGCGTCGAAGGCGTCGGCAGCGCTCGCTGCCGGCCTCCCCTTCCCGCTCACGGAGGCTGCGATGTCCGGGCTCGTCAACGCGCTGGTGATCGTGGCGGTGGCCGCACTCGTGATCGTGCGGCAGTTCCGCGCAAGCCGCATCGACACGGACCGGCGATGGTGGCTCCTGCCGGGAATCGTGGCCGTCATAGCGCTGCGCGAACCCGATCTGCTCGGCACCCGTCACCACACCGAATCGGCCCTGGTGCTCGGCGCCGAACTGATCGTCGCCCTGGCCATGGGAGCCGCCTGGGCATGGACCACTCGTATCTGGGTGGAGCCGGACGGCGCCGTGTGGAGCAAGAGCACCAGAGCGAGCGTGGCCGTGTGGGGAGCCGGCATCGGTCTGCGGGTGGGTCTCTTCGGGGTGGGCGCACTGCTGGGCATCCACCAGGACAGCGCGGCCCTGATGCTGGGACTCGCGGCCACTCTGCTGGTCCGTTCCGGGATCCTGACCTGGCGCGTGCGGTCTTCGGACCAGGCTCCGGTGTACGCCGCGGCGTACGGTGACCCCGTGCCCCGGTCCTCGTGGAAGGAGCGCGTGTGACGGAGAACGTCTGGACACGCTGGCCCTCACGGGAGGCGCTGGGCCCCAGAGGGGTATCGCGCCCCAGGAGGCTGCTGGCCTGGGCCGTGAGGCTGCTGGTCGTGGGCGCCCTGGTGTGGAGCGCCCTCCACGACAGCCGCATCCAGGGGTGGATCGCGGTCGCCGGCGTCGGGGGCGTTCTTGTGGCCGGTGGCCTGGCGTGGGCCTTGTTCCGGACCACGCTCGAGCATCGGCTGTGGCCGTCCTTGGCCGTTCTCATGCTGCTGCTGGGGCTGGCGGCCGGCGCCGAGGCCGCGGACTTCCACTCCCCGGCCGCGGTCCTGTGGTGCGGATGCGCCATCGCGGCACTCGAGCGACTGCCTCTGGGCGCGGCGCTGCCGGCGGCTTCGGCCGGGTTCGCCGCCTTCGCCGTGGTCAACGGCGTCTCGGGGGTGACCACGGCCACCGCCATAGCGGGCATGGCCCTCGCCGGATACGCACTGCGTCTGGACGCCGAAGCCAGAGGCACCACACAGCGACTGCTCACCCAGGAGCGGGCCGCGCGCGCGGCCGAGGCCGAGTCGGCCGCACTCGCGGAGCGGGCCCGCATCGCCCGGGAGATCCACGACGTCCTGGCCCACAGTCTCTCGGCGCAGCTCGTGCACCTGGAGGCGGCCCGGCTGCTCATCGAGCGGGGAGCGGACCGCGACCAGATTCTCGACCGAGTGGTGGCGGCACGGGGAATGGCCCGCGACGGGCTCGAGGAGACCAGACAGTCGCTCTCCGCCTTGCGCGGTGAACTGACGCCGCTGGAGGACTTCCTGACGGATCTCGTCCGCACGTCCGACGGCGCCGAGGTCACCGTGGGCGGTGAACGCAGACCGCTGCCGGTCGAGGCGTCGCAGGCCGTGCGCCGGGCCGCTCAGGAGGCCTTGACGAACGTTCACAAACACGCACCGGGCGCCAAGGTCCGTGTCCGGCTGGAGTACGGCCGGCAGGAAGTGACCCTGGACGTGCGGGACTCGGGTGGCTCGCCGGGCGAACTCGCCGAGGCCGGCGGCGGGTACGGTCTGCTGGGTATGCGGGAGCGCGCCGAACTGCTGGGTGGTTCGCTCGCTGCCGGGCCGGACGAGGAAGGGTTCGTGGTGACGCTGAAGGTGCCGGTATGACGGAGGCGGCGGCGAGGGAGCCCGCCAGGGTGGTGGTCGCGGACGACCAGACGGTCGTCCGGGAAGGCATCGTGATGCTGCTCGGGCTGCTGCCGGGAGTCGAGGTCGTCGGTGCCGCAGGGGATGGGGAAGAGGCCGTGCGGCTGGTCGCCGAACTCGCCCCCGACGTGGTGCTGATGGACCTGCGCATGCCTCGCTGTGACGGGGTCGAGGCGACCCGGCGCATCCGGGCCGAGTATCCCGGGACACAGGTCGTGGTCCTCACGACCTACGCGGACGACGAATCCCTCTTCCCGGCGCTGAAGGCGGGCGCACGCGGGTACCTCACCAAGGACGCGGGTGGGGACGAGATCGTACGGGCCGTGCACAGTGTGCTGTCCGGGGACGCGGGGCTGTCGCCCAGTGTCCAGCGGAGGCTGCTGGAGCGCCTGTCGGCCCCCGAACCGGAACCGGCCGCGCCCGCTGTCGTCCCCGACGGGCTCACGACACGCGAGGCGGAGGTGCTGGTCCTGATCGCCGAGGGGCTCAGCAACCAGGAGATCGCACGCAGGCTGAGCGTGTCCACCGCGACGGTGAAGACACACATCAACAACATGTTCTCCAAGACGGGACTCAAGGACCGGGCCCAGGCGGTGCGTTACGCGTACGGGAAGGGGCTGGTCCGGCCGCCTGCGGGGTGAACGGCGCGTTGGTCACCTGATGGGGTGAAGTGTTCGGGGAACAATAGTCGGGGATCTTCCCGTTCTGTCCATCCTTGGGCATGCAGTCAAGCAACGGTCGTGCCCGCGCCGACGGGGACGGTCCCGATAGCGGTCCCCCCACACCACACACGTACGAGCACCATCAAGGCCAGGGCCAGGCGTACGCCGAGGTGCCAGGCGAAGTGCGCTACGAGGACCCGTGGTACGACGCGCTCGCCTCGGGCTGGGGCGAGTCGGCCATCATGGGCACGCCAGGACCCGAGGTTCCGGCGGCACGTCGGCGGGCGACCGGAACCGCCGCGGCGGCTCAGATCTACCTCGAGGTGCAGCACAGCGCGGCCTTCCAGGAGGTGCGCAGCCGGTACCGGCGGTTCGTGGTGCCCGCCGCCGCCGGGTTCTTCGTCTGGTACGTGGCGTACGTGGTCACCGCGACGACCGCGCCCGGACTCATGGCGCGGCCGGTGGCGGGCGCGGTGAACGTGGCACTGCTCGCCGGGCTGGGGCAGTTCCTCAGCACGTTCCTGCTCACCTGGGCCTACGCCCGGCACGCGCGGCTGCGCCGGGACCGTGCCGCGCTCGAACTGCGCTGGGACACACAGGAACTGACCCGGGGAGCAAAGGGCGGTGCGTCGTGACCGGCAACCATCAGGCGCTGGCGTTGTTGCTGTTCAGCGCCTTCGTCGCGGTCACGTTGGGGATCACGACCTGGGTCAGCCGCAACCGCCATGGCTCGGAGGAGGAGTTCTACGTCGGCGGGCGTCTCTTCTCGCCGATGGAGAACGGATTCGCCATCGCGGGCGACTACATGTCCGCCGCCTCCTTCCTCGGGGTCGCCGGGCTCATCGCGCTGTTCGGGTACGACGGGCTGCTGTACGGGGTCGGCTTCCTCGTGGCCTGGCTGGTGGTGCTGTTCCTCGTCGCCGAACTGGTGCGCAACTGCGGGCGGTTCACGCTCGCCGACGTGGTCGCCGCGCGGATGAGCGAGAGGCCGGTGCGGATCGCGGCGGGAACCGCCTCGGTCACCGTGTCCGTGCTCTACCTGGTGGCCCAGATGGTGGGCGCCGGCAGCCTGGTCGCGCTGCTCCTCGGGAACACCGGCGAGGCGGCCCAGTACTGGGCCGTCATCGGGGTGGGTGCGCTCATGGTGATCTATGTGTCGTTGGGAGGGATGCGGGCGACCACATGGATCCAGATCGTCAAGGCGGTGCTGTTGCTGGCCGGCACGGTCGCGCTCACCGTCCTCGTCCTGGTGCGTTTCCACGGTGACTTCGACCAGTTGCTGCGCACGGCTGCCGCGCGCAGTGGGCACGGTGACGCGTTCCTGGTACCCGGGCTGAAGTACGGCGGGGACTGGACCGCGCGTTTCGACTTCATGAGCCTGGGGCTCGCGCTGGTGCTGGGCACGGCGGGACTACCGCACATCCTGTCCCGCTTCTACACCGTGCCGACCGCGCAGGCCGCCCGTCGCTCCGTCGTCTGGGCGATCGGGCTGATCGGCGGCTTCTACCTGATGACGATCGTCCTCGGCTTCGGTGCGGCGGCGATCGTCGGCCCGGAGGCGGTGCGCGGCTCGAACGCGGCAGGGAACACGGCGGTTCCGCTGCTGGCACTCGACCTGGGCGGCGGCGCCGACTCCACCGGCGGAGCGGTGCTGTTCGCGGTCGTGGGGGCCATCGCCTTCGCCACGATCCTCGCCGTCGTCGCCGGGATCACGCTCGCCTCCTCGGCATCGGTGGCGCACGACCTGTACGCCTCCCTGCGCCGCCGGCAGGCCAAACCCCGCAGCGAGGTCGCGGTGGCGCGGGTAGCCGCCGTGGGCGTCGGCGTGGTCGCGATCGCACTCGGCCTGCTGGCCCGCGATCTCAACGTCGCCTTCCTGGTCGGGCTGGCCTTCGCCGTCGCGGCGTCCGCGAACCTGCCGGTCCTGATGTACTCGCTGTTCTGGCGGGGTTTCACCACGCGGGGAGCCGTGTGGGCGGTGTACGGCGGACTGGTTCCGGCCCTGGCGCTCGTCGTGCTGTCCCCGGTGGTCTCCGGCAGCCCCGAGTCGCTCTTCCCGACCGTGGACTTCCAGTACTTCCCGCTGCAGAACCCCGGCCTGGTCTCGATTCCACTGGGCTTCCTGGCGGGCTGGCTCGGCACGGTCACCTCGGCCGAGGTCGCGGACGAGGCCAAGCACGCGGAGACCGAGGTGCGGTCACTGACCGGGGCGGGAGCCGCGTAACGGGCTACGCCGCACCGCCGTACCGCATCGGGGTGCCTGCGCGCGGCTACGGCGCCACCCAGGCGTAGCGGTGCTCCGGGCGGCCCGTGTCGCCGTACTTGAGGGAGAGGTGCAGGCGTCCCGCCTGTTCCAGGTGGCGCAGGTAGCGCTGGGCGGTCGAGCGGCTCAGGCCGGTCTCGGCGGCGACCTCGTGGGCCGACAGAGGGTGGTTCGCGCGGTGCAGAACGTCGCAGATCAGGTCCGTGGTCGGTTCCGAGTGGCCGCTCGGCAGGCCGGGCGAGGACGGCGCCGGTCCGGTGCGCAGGGCGCCGAAGATCCGGTCGACCTGCTCCTGGCCGGCGATCCCGTGCCCGCCGACCCGGTCCACCGTGCGGCGCAGGGCGGCGTACGAGTCGAGGCGGGTGCGCAGGGCGGCGAAGGTGAACGGTTTGACCAGATAGTGCAGGGCCCCGAGGCGCATCGCGGTCTGGACCGTCGTGACGTCACCGGCCGCCGTGATCATGATGACGTCGGTGCCGTGGCCCTGCTCACGCATGCGGTGGATGAGCTGGAGGCCGGTCTGGTCGGGCAGGTAGTGGTCGAGCAGCACCAGGTCGATGGTTCCACGCTCGATGGTTCCCAGCGCCTGGGCGGCACTGTGCGCGCGGGCGGCCACCCGGAAGCCGGGAACCTTTCCCACGTACTTGGCGTTGATCTCGGCGACACGGAAGTCGTCGTCCACCACCAGGACGTCAATCATCGGGCCTCTCTCCGTCAAGGCCAGGCGGGCGTTGAGCCCGTGTTTCGGCTTCGCTGTTCTAGCGCGAGCAAAACGAGCACAACAGGCTACTGCAGGCAAAAGAAGCGCATGCGCCCAGAAGGCTGATGCCGCTTCCCGGGTCGCCTCTACCGTCCCCGGCCATGAGCGCACACACCAGCCCCGCCATCGAGCTGCGGGGCGCGAGCAAGGTCTTCAGGACCCCGTCGGGGGCTCCGCACACCGCCGTGCGGGAACTCGACCTCACGGTCGGCCGTGGCGAGTTCGTGGCCGTCGTCGGCCCGACCGGTTGCGGCAAGTCGACCACGCTGACCCTGGTCAGCGGCCTGGAAGAGCCCACCCAGGGCGAGGTCATGGTCGCCGGGCAGCCCGTGCGTGGCGTCGGTGACAAGGTCGGTTTCGTCTTCCAGCAGGACGCCACCTTTCCCTGGCGTACGGTCCTGTCCAACGTCATGGCCGGGCCCCGCTTTCGCGGTGTGCCCAAGGCGGAGGCGAAGCGGAGAGCGCGCGAGTGGCTCGCCCGGGTCGGGCTCACCGCCTTCGAGGACCGCTACCCGCATCAGCTCTCCGGCGGTCAGCGCAAGCGCGTGGCCCTCGCCGCGACCTTCGTGAACGACCCCGAGATCCTCCTCATGGACGAGCCCTTCTCGGCGCTCGACGTGCAGACCAGGGCACTGATGTCGGACGAGCTCCTGGAGCTGTGGGAGGGCACGGGCGCGTCCGTCGTCTTCGTCACCCACGACCTGGAGGAGTCCATCGCGCTGGCCGACAAGGTCGTCGTGATGACCGCCGGCCCCGCCACCGTGAAACAGGTCTTCGACATCGACCTGCCGAGGCCGCGCAAGGTCGAGTCGGTGCGTCTGGAGCCGCGGTTCATCGAGATCTACCGCGAGATCTGGGAGTCCCTCGGCGAAGAGGTCCGCATCACCCGCGAGAGAGGTGCCGCCCATGTCGCCTGAGGTTCTCAGCACACCGCTCGTCGACACGGCCAAGGTGCCGGACCGGGCCCGCTCACGCGCGCGTGCCGCTCGCAGACGCAAGGCCGTGGTGACGGCGGCGCGCGTCCTGCTCCTGGTGGCCGTGCTCGCGCTGTGGGAGGCGCTCTCCCGGGCCGAGGTCATCGATCCCTTCAACTTCTCGATGCCGTCCAGGATCTGGGACCAGATCTGGACCTGGGTGACGCACGGGACCGCGCTCGGTTCTCTGGGCGAGCAGATCTGGTACACGCTCTACGAAGCCCTGCTCGGCTGGATCATCGGTGTGGTCGCCGGTGTCGTGTGCGGTATCGCACTGGGGCGGATCACCTTCCTCGCCGACATCCTTGGTCCGTACATCAAGGTGCTCAACTCCATACCGAGGATCGTGCTGGCCCCGATCTTCGTGATCTGGTTCGGCCTCGGCCCCGCCTCCAAGGTCGCCTCGGCCGTCGTCCTGGTGTTCTTCCCGGTCTTCTTCAACGCCTTCCAGGGCGCCCGCGAGGTGGACCGCAACCTCGTCGCCAACGCCCGCATCCTCGGCGCGAGCGACCGCAGGGTGACCCTCCAGGTCGTCGTCCCGTCCGCCACCTCCTGGATCTTCACCAGCCTCCACGTGAGCTTCGGATTCGCTCTGATCGGTGCCATCGTCGGTGAGTACATCGGCGCGACCAAGGGGATCGGACTGCTCGTCGCGCAGTCGCAGGGCACGTTCAACGCGGCGGGTGTGTACGCCGCGATGGTCATCCTCGCCGTCGTCGCGCTCGTCGCGGAGGGGCTGCTGACCTTCGCCGAGCGCCGCATCTTCCGGTGGAAGCCGTCGGGCTCCGACAGCTGACTCTTCGTTCGACGATCCAACGAGGATTCGTTCCCGCGAAAGGGTCCTCCGGACCTTCCTCGGGGCAGATCCCCGCCCCCTCACTGCCGCCCCATCCCCGCATCGCCCTCTCACAAGGACGTGAACCCGCCATGCGCACAACCGCCAGATACACGGCCCTGGCCGCCGCCGGTCTGCTCGCCCTCTCCTCGCTCACCGCCTGTGCCGACGACGCGGCGAGCACCGCGTCCACGGGGTCCGGTGGCAAGGGAGACGGCAAGGGCACCAAGGTCAAGATCATGGTCGGTGGCCTGGACAAGGTCATCTACCTGCCCGCCATGCTCACCCAGCGCCTGGGCTACTTCGACGCCGAGGGCCTGGACGTCGAGATGCTGAGCGAGCCGGCCGGCGTCCAGGCCGAGACGGCGCTCGTCTCGGGCCAGGTGCAGGGAGCCGTCGGCTTCTACGACCACACCCTCGACCTTCAGGTGAAGGGCAAGGAGGTGGAGTCCGTCGTGCAGTTCTCGCACGCGCCCGGTGAGGTGGAGATCGTCTCCACCGAGGCAGAGGGCGACATCACCTCGCCCGAGGACTTCAAGGGCAGGAAACTCGGCGTCACGGGTCTCGGGTCCTCGACCGACTTCCTCACCAAGTACCTCGCGGTCAAGAACGGCGTGAAGGTCAGCGAGTTCACCCCGGTCGCCGTGGGCGCGGGGCCGACCTTCATCGCCGCGCTCCAGCAGGGCGCCATCGACGGCGGTATGACGACCGACCCGACCGTGGCGACCATCCTGGACAAGAAGGCCGGCAAGGTCCTGCTCGACATGCGCACCCCGCAGGGCTCCGAGGACGCGCTCGGCGGACCGTATCCCTCGTCAAGCCTGTACATGCAGACGGACTGGGTCAACAGTCACAAGGAGACCGTCCAGAAGTTGGCCAATGCATTCGTCAGGACGCTCAAGTGGATGTCCACCCACAGCGCGGCCGAGATCGCCGAGAAGATGCCGACGGACTACTCCCAGGGGAACAAGCTGCTGTACTCGGTGGCCATCAAGAACACGCTGCCGATGTTCACCAAGGACGGCGTGATGCCCAAGAACGGTCCCGAGACCGTCGAGAAGGTCCTCAAGGCCTTCAACCCCAACATCCAGAACGCCGACGTGGACCTGAGCAAGACCTACACGACCGAGTTCGTCGAGAAGGCCGTGGGCTGACGGTCGAGCAGGCGGCGGGCCGGGATCCGTATCCCAGGAGGGGCACGTTCCTTCCCCCGCCCCCGAGGACCGTGCCCTTCAGGCGCGGGTCGCCCACACGTAACGGTGTTCCGGGCGGCCCGCGTCGCCGTACTTCAGGGTCAGCCGGGCCCGCCCCGTGCGCTCCAGGAGCTTCAGGTAGCGCTGGGCGGTCTGGCGGCTCACCCCGGTCCGGTCGGCGATCTCCTGGGCCGAGAGGGGCCCTTCGGCGTTCATCAGGGACTGGCGTACGAGTTCGGCGGTGGTGGGGGAGTGGCCCTTGGGCAGACCGGGCTCCGAGGAGGCGGACAGCGCGCCGAAGATGCGGTCGACATCGGCCTGCTCGGCCTCCCCGCCGCCGTCGAGCGTCCGCCGCAGCTCGGCGTACGCCTCCAGCTTGGCGCGCAGACCCGCGAAGGCGAACGGCTTCACCAGGTACTGGAGGGCACCCTGGCGCATCGCGGCCTGCACCGTCGTGACGTCCCGCGCGGCGGTCACCATGATCACGTCCGTCTGGTGGCCGCGCCGGCGCATCTCCTGGACGACCTCGAGACCCGTCTCGTCGGGCAGGTAGTGGTCCAGCAGAACGAGGTCCAGGCGGGGCAGCAGCTCGAGCTGACGGAGCGCTTCGGCCGCGCTGTGGGCCTCGCCGGCGACGTGGAAGCCCGGGACCTTCCCGACGTAGGCGGCGTTGACCTGGGCGACCCGGGTGTCGTCGTCCACGACCAGGACCTCGATCATCGCGCCTCCTCCTCGGCGGTGCTCTTCGCCGGTGCCGCCAGCGCGGGTTCCAGGTCGGGCTCGGTGAGTGCCTCGGGCAGGACGACGGTGAACTCGGCGCCCCCGCCGTCCGCCTCGTCCACCGTGGCGTGGCCGCCCTGCCGCTCGGCGAGCCTGCGCACCAGGGAGAGCCCGATCCCGCGCTTGCCGTGCGCCGGGGGCTTCTTCGTGGACCAGCCCTCGGTGAAGATCAACTCGCGCTGCTCGGCCGGGATGCCCGGGCCGGTGTCGCGCACTCGCAGGACCGCGGTACGGCCCTCCGCGCGCAGTTCGACCTCCACGCGCGCGTGCGGCTTGCCCCCGACGGCGTCGAGCGCGTTGTCCACGAGGTTGCCCACGACCGTGACCAGCCCGCGCGGGTCGATCAGGCGATCGGGCAGCCGGGTGCGATCGGAGACCCACAGGGCGACACCGCGCTCGGCAGCGACGGTCGCCTTGCCCACCAGCAGGGCGGCGAGCAGCGGGTCCTCGATCTTCTCGGTCACCTGCTCGGCGGTCGCCCGGTGATCGCCGACCACCTCCCCGACGAAGTCCACCGCGTCGTCGTACATCTCCAGTTCGAGCAGCCCCAGCAGCGTGTGCATGCGGTTGGCGTGCTCGTGGTCCTGGGCGCGCAGCGCGTCGATGAGGCCGTGCGTCGAGTCGAGTTCGCGCCCGAGTTGCTCCAGCTCGGTGCGGTCGCGCAGGGTGGCCACGGCGCCGCCGTCGTCGGTGGGCATGCGGTTGACGACCAGGACGCGCTGTCCGCGGACGGCGATCAGGTCCGTGCCGGTCACCCGGCCCGCCAGGACATCGGCCGTACGTCCGTCGCCGAGCGCCTCGTCGGGCGAAGCGCCCACCGCCTCCTCCCCGATGCCGAGGAGGCGCTGGGCCTCGTCGTTGAGCAGCCGGACGCGGCCGGCGCGGTCCAGGGCGACGACACCTTCCCGGATGCCGTGCAGCATCGCCTCACGTTCGGCGAGCAGTGCCGAGATGTCCGAGAAGGCCAGGTCGCGGGTCTGTCGCTGGACCCGCCGGGAGATCAGCCAGGCGGCCAGCGCGCCCACGGCGAGGGCCCCGCCCGCATAGGCGAACAGTCCTGGGATCGCGTGGATCAGACGGGCGCGCACGCTGTCGTACTCGATGCCGACCGAGACCGCGCCGATGATCCTGCCGTCGCCGTCGCGCAGGGGCACCTTGCCCCGGGCCGAGCGGCCCAGGGTGCCGCTGTCGATCTCCATGACGTCCTTGCCCGCCAGGGCCTGGCTCGGGTCCGTCGACACATGGCCACCGACCTGCTCGGGGTCGGCGTGCGACCAGCGGGTGCCGTGCAGGTCCATCACCACGACGTACTCCGCGCCGCTGGCCTTGCGGATCCGCTCGGCCTCGTGCTGCACCGGTCCGTCGACCGACGGCCGCGTGCTCCGAAGGTCCTCGGCGATCTGCGGCACAGCCGCGGTGGTCTGCGCGATGGCGAGGGCGCGGCGCATCGCCTGGTCGTCCAGCTGATCGCTGAGCGGAGCGAGGAACAGCCCGGTCGCGAGCACCACGACTCCCGCGGCGATCGTCAGCTGCATGAGCAGGACCTGCGAGAACATGCGCCGCGGCATGCCGAGGCGCAGGCGGCGGGCGGGGGGAGTGGGGCTCATACCCAAGACGGTACGTGGGTGGACCGGCGCAGCCGTAGGGCTGGGTGGTGTGGATCTCTTGACCGACTCAAGAGGAAACGATTCCTCCGTGCCCTGCAAGGGGTGCGGCCGCACGGCGTCCGGAGGTGTGTCAGCCCACCAGGGCCGTTCCGGCCAGCTCGCGTACCGCCACGACGTCCATCCGCGCGGGTGAACCGAGGACCGAGGCGCCGCAGCTCTCCGGCCGGGGCGGCAGTGCGGCGCCCTGGTCCACGACGACCTGCCAGTGGCGTCCGTCCCGGTGCGCGACGGTCACCTCCCAGCGCGGCGCGCCGCCCGTGGTCCGGACGACGCTCAGCGCCTCCGCCGCGTCCTCTCCGGTCGCCGAGCGCACCGCCAGTTCCGCCGCCTGGCCGGGCCGCTCCCAGGCTGAGCAACCGCGGCACCCCTCCACGACGATGCGCCCGTCCCTGACGCCGTGCAGGGCCTCCTTGACGGCATGGGCATCGGCGCGGCCGTACGCGTACCCGTACGGGAGGACGAGCAGGGTGGGGGAGAAGCGATGCCCCCCCAGATGGGTGACCTCCCAGGCGCCCCGCACCCCCGAGGCGGCGAGCTGGGCGGCCAGCGGACGGCCGAGGAGCGCACAGCAGCGGTCGCGCTTGCCGTTGGTGCAGACCAGGGCGAGCGGGTCGCCCGTGTGGGGCCCGCCCCGCAGTGCCGTGTCGAAGGTGCGGTGGTCGCCCCTGCCGAGCGCGGCGAAATCGAGGTCCAGCAGCTGCCGTGGGTCGCGGGTGGCGGCGCTGCGCAGCCACACGTTTCCGGGGACGGTGTGGGCCGCGTACACCTGCCGCAGGGCCGGTGCGCCGAAGTCCGCGTGGCGCCCGGGGCGCCGGATGAGCGCGACGCGTACGCCCGTGTCCCGCGCGGCGGCATCCAGGGCTCGGCCCAGGGCCGGGTCCAGATGGCTCGACACCAGCGCTTCGGCGCCCCAGGGGCCGGGCTGTTCCAGGAGGAGCCAGGTCGTTGCCGTGGCCGCGGTTCCGGAAACGGGCTCTTCGAGATCCCGCGAGACGGTCGTGCACGTACTCACAGAGGTGAGCCTAACCTGACTTGCCGGAGTGCGGCTTCCGGCCGGGGTATGTGCTCGGCCGTGTGGGTACGCGTGCGCGTGCGGCGAGGGACGGGCAGCCTGGCCTGCCCGATCGTCGTCCCTGGTCGCAGCGGTGCCGCCGCCCGAGCAGGGGCGGCGTCCGAGCGCCGATGACACCCGAGCGGGGATGGCACCGAGCAGGGGGTGGCACCGAGCAGGGGGTGGCGCCCTGAACGGTGACGCGAGCCCGCTCGCGCGGCGGCTTGCGCGGTCCTCCTACTTCGGCAGCGGCTGGGGCGGCTTCCGCCCCACGTAGTGCCCGCTCGGGCGCATTCGCAGCGGACGTTCGCCGTACTCCTCCAGGGCGTGGGCGATCCAGCCCGCCGTACGGGCGACGGCGAAGATCGTCTCGCTGGCCGAGGACTCCATGCCGCAGGACGCGGTGAGAACGGCGAGCGCCAGGTCCACGTTGGCGTGCAGTGGTGCGTGGCGCGCGGTCGTGGCCACGATGTCCCGGGCCGCGGCGAGGGCGGGCCCGGCGGCGGGAATCTCCTCCAGGAGGGCGAACAGGGCACGCGCGCGTGGGTCCTCGCCGGCGTACAGCCGGTGACCGAGACCCGGAATGCGGCGGCCCGCGCGCAGCTCCTCGGCGATCACCGGGGCGGCACTGCCGACGTCGAGCACCTCGAGCAGCATGCGGTGGGCCAGGCCCCCGGCCGCGCCGTGCAGCGGTCCCTCGAGCACTCCGAGCCCGGCGGAGACGGCCGCGTAGGCGTGCGCACGGGCCGAAGCGGCGACACGCACCGCGAGCGTCGAGGCGGCCAGGTCGTGATCGACGAGCAGGCCGAGCGCCGTGTCGAGGACGTGCAGCTGTGCCCTCTCGGCGGGCCGTCCGCTGAGTCGGCCCCACAGGCGCAGGGCGAGCGGGCCTTCGTCGCGGTGCGTGGGCAGTTTCGGGGGCAGGGCGGCGACGAGGGTGGGGATCAGGATGCGCGCGGTGCCGAGCACGGCGTCCTCGGACAGGTCGAACCGCAGCGGGTCCGAGGCCGCGGCGGCGACCGCGGCGACCCGCAACCGGTCGGTGGGCCCGGTGTGTTCGGGCAGTGCCTCGACGACGCGTCGGGCGGCCTCGACGGATGCCTCGGGCGCGGTGAAGGTGACGCCGGGCCGCAACCGACCGGTCCACAGCCACTCCGCGACCTCTTCGTAGGAGTGCCGGGAGGCCAGTTCGACCGCGTCGACGCCCCGGAAGTAGTAGCGGTCCTGGTCGATGAAGGTGACGCGCGTGCGTACGGACAGTCCCGCCCCGGAACCCGGAATCCCGCTGCTCTCCCGCTTGTTGCGCCGCGCGAGCGCCTCGACCTCCGTGGTGTCGAAGGTGCTGCCCCGGCCCCCGGGCGTGGGCCGGCTGCTCAGCCGGCCACGACTGACGTACGCGTACACGGTCTCGGGTTTCACACCGAGCAGTTCGGCGGCCTCCTTGGTGCTCAGCCGTCGTTCGAGGGGGCCGGGTTCGTGATCGCGCATGGGGGTCACCGTATCCACGGAACAGGTGTGGACTCGGCCAATGTGAACAGATCCGTTTCCGGATGCGGTGGGCTAATGCGGTGTAGGTGCACCACCGTCCTGTGCTTCTCGGATTGCCTGCTCGAACAGCCGGAACAATCGGCCTTCGGCACTGTCTGCAGGAAGTTCTTCCTTTGCGGCGCGCGAAGCTTCCCAGTACCGCTGAAATGGCGCGCTTCGGACCAGGGAGCGCGCGTACACCAGTACCTCCGCTTCGGTGCTTCCTCCCCACCGGTAAGTGAGCAGATAGTGACCGAAGACAAGGTTGGCGAACAGATGCTGGCGCACTACTTCGGTGGATTCGCCGGGGTAGTCGTTCCAGACGTCGGCAAGGGCGGGATCGTCCATCGCCATCTGGGTCAACTGAACGTGCAGAGCGCGCATGTCCGACTCGGCACTCCGGCGCAGCTCATCTCGGGAGGAAACCAGCTCCTGACGTTGCATGGAGAGCTCATGACGCTGCAGCCGCAACTCCCGCTGTTGGAACATCAGCGTGGCGACGAGCAGCAGCAGGGCCATTCCTGAGAAAACGGCACTTATTCCGCCGAAATAGTCCCCGATGGCACTGCGCTCCGCAGCGGCGTGTCGTCCTCCGTTGGCCTCCTCTACGCCAGCGAGAAGCCAACCGCTCATCACAATGGACGCAGCCCCGATGGCCGCGGCGCAGACGGCGGTCGCGACGCTCCATGCTGATATCCGGAGCAGTGAACGTCCTATCGGTTGATGCTCCACGTCGTCCTCCCCAGGTCTGCAGAATCGTTCCGGTGTGCATTCCCGGGAACCGGGCCACGCCGTAGGAGGCCGGCCTGCGTCGCAGGGACGCAGGCCCTTCACTGCGCCGGTTTACCGGGCCGGTCCATGACCGCAAAGGCGCGGCCACATGGATTAGATGTCGGGAATGTCCATCTTGGCGCGGACGAGAGTCGCCCTGGTGATCACAACGATCCGCTCCTTTGGGCCTCGCGACGCATCGGACGGAAGTTCTCCGTCCAGCTTCTCTGTGGCGTCCGTCCCGATGACGGCGAAGTTCCCGTCGCTCAGTTCGAAGATGTCGGGGCAGTTCGCGCCCGAAACGCTTCCTCGCGCACGCGGGGGAGCGCCGATCCGTCGGACGATTTCACTCACTGCTGTTCCCTCTGGTCCATGGCTCGAGGCCTGGGCGGCGGTAGGACAAGGTGTGCGGGAAGCGGCCCTGTAGGGCGTCTCGCGCCTCGGCGGGAGTGGGCGATTCTTGTGGAATCGCTCCGCTGGTGAGGCAGTAAAACCTACTGACGCGGCCGGTGTTGGCGAGCTTGGGCCGTTCGTTACCAAGCAGGTGTCCGGGATGTGCCGTATGAGAGTCGAGGACCCGTCATTGAGTGCTCGGTCGCTCCCCGATCGAGCGGCCGTGCGCCGGTCGTCGGGGTGCGGGTGGGCGTGACGGGGACCGGCGAGCGGTGGGCGGCGCTTGCCGTCTCCCAGAGTGCCGAGCGGCTCTGATCGGCGGGGGAGGCGGAGGGGAGGCGCACGGAGGGAAGCGAGGGTCGCACGCCAGGGCGCCTTGCCCAGGATCTGCCCCGCGGATGCTGCTAACAATCGTTCACTTCGCGGTGATTCCCACGGCTCGTATCCTGGGGCGGCAGTCAATCCTCGTACGCGCGCCCGGGCCGCGCGCCGGTGCACGCGTAGGTTTCGGAAAGGTCGCACGTGTCGCAGAGCCGCAGTCCGCAGCAGATCCCGGTCGTCGTACTCGCCGGATTCCTCGGATCCGGCAAGACGACCCTGCTCAACCATCTCCTGCACCGCAGCGGCGGCAGCCGCATCGGTGCGATCGTGAACGACTTCGGCGCCATCGAGATCGACGCCATGGCCGTGGCCGGTGCGCTCGGTGACTCCACCGTCTCCCTCGGCAACGGCTGTCTGTGCTGCGCCGTCGACGCCGGCGAACTCGACGTGTACCTCGAACGGCTCGCCGGGCCGGCCGCCGGTATCGATGTGATCGTCATCGAGGCCAGCGGTCTCGCCGAGCCCCAGGAACTCGTGCGTATGGTGCTGGCCAGTGAGCATCCCGGCATCGTCTACGGCGGGCTCGTCGAGGTCGTCGACGCCGCCGAGTTCGAAGAGACCCGGACGAAGCACCCCGGGATCGACCGGCACCTCGCCCTCGCCGACCTCGTCGTGGTGAACAAACTCGACCGCGCGTCCGACGCCGACCGGGTCCTCGGGCTCGTCCACTCGCTCACCGACCGGGCCGCCGTCGTCCCCGCCACCTTCGGCCGTGTCGACCCCGAGTTCCTCTTCGACTGCCGGCCGGGCGAGGAGCGTGTCGGGCAGCTCTCCTTCGACGACCTGCACGACCGCTCCGGGGACGATCACGCCGACCACCTCCACAGCTCTTACGACAGCCTCTCCTTCACCTCCGAGGTACCGCTCGGCCCCCGCCGGTTGATGGAGTTCCTCGACAGCAGGCCTGAGGGGCTGTACCGCATCAAGGGGTATGTCGACTTCGGTCCGCACGACCCGGCCAACCGGTACGCCGTGCATGCCGTCGGGCGCTTCCTCCGCTTCTACCCGGAACCCTGGCCGGCCGCCGACGCCCGCCTGACCCAGCTCGTACTCATCGGATCCGGCACTGACGCCGTGGCCCTCGGCAAGGAACTCGAGGCGTGCAAGGACGACGCCCCACACGCCGACGAGCACGGCATGTGGGGCGTCCTGCGCTACGTGCAGGCCCCCGACGGCGAGGCCTTTCAGGAGGCCGAGGCCTAGACCGGCCCGGCCACCACCGAGACCGTCTTGGTCAGCGACACGCCCGAGCCGTCACGGCGCGGGTCCATCTCCGGCAGCTCGGCCGGGAGGCCGCTCTTCTGCGCGGCCTTGGCGGGTACGGGACCCGCCCAGGCCAGCGACAGGCAGTCCTCGCCCTTGAGGAACCGCTGGCAGCGCACACCGCCCGTGGCGCGGCCCTTGCGCGGGTACTGGTCGAACGGGGTGAGCTTGGCGGTCGTCTGGACGGAGTCGTCCAGGGTTCCGCGCGAGCCCGCGATCGTGAAGACCACCGCGTCCACCGCGGGATCCACGGCCGTGAACGAGATGACCTTCGCGCCCTCGGTGAGCTTGATGCCCGCCATACCGCCCGCCGCGCGGCCCTGCGGACGCACCTGCGAGGCCTGATAGCGCAGCAGCTGGGCGTCGTCGGCGATGAAGACCAGGTCCTCCTCGCCGGTCCGCAGTTCGACGGCACCGACGATCCGGTCGCCGTCCCGCAGGGTGATGACCTCCAGCTCGTCCTTGTTGGTCGGGTAGTCGGGCACGACCCGCTTGACGACGCCCTGTTCCGTGCCGATGGCCAGGCCCGGTGACGACTCGTCGAGCGTGGTCAGACAGATCACCGTCTCGTCGCCCTCCAGGGAGACGAACTCCGCCAGCGGGGCGCCGCCCGAGAGGTTCGGCGCCGAGGCCGTGTCCGGGAGCTGCGGCAGGTCGACGACGTTGATCCGCAGCAGGCGGCCCGAGGAGGTGACGGCACCGATCTCCCCGCGCGCGGTGGCCGACACCGCCGAGATGATCACATCGTGCTTGGTGCGCTTGCCACCCCCGTCCTCGGCGTCCTCGGCGTTCTCCGTGAAGGGCTCGCCGTTCGCCGTGCGGGCCAGCAGGCCGGTGGAGGACAGCAGGACACGGCACGGGTCGTCCGCGACCTGGAGGGGCACGGCGGTGGCCGTGGTACCCGACGACTCCAGCAGGACCGTACGGCGCTCGGTGCCGAACTTCTTGGCCACCGAGGCCAGTTCGGCCGAGACCAGCTTGCGCAGTTCCGCGTCCGAGTCCAGGATCCGGGTCAGCTCGGCGATCTCCTCGTTGAGCTTCTCCTTCTCCGACTCCAGCTCGATGCGGTCGTACTTGGTGAGCCGGCGCAGCGGGGTGTCCAGGATGTACTGGGTCTGGATCTCCGACAGCGAGAAGCGCTCCATCAGGCGCTGCTTCGCCTCCGCGCTGTTGTCGCTGGAGCGGATCAGCCGGATGACCTCGTCGATGTCGACGAGCGCCGTCAGCAGGCCCTCCACCAGGTGCAGCCGGTCACGGCGCTTGCTGCGGCGGAACTCGCTGCGGCGGCGCACCACGGTGAAGCGGTGGTCGAGGTAGACCTCCAGGAGCTCCTTGAGGCCCAGCGTGAGCGGCTGGCCGTCGACCAGCGCCACGTTGTTGATGCCGAAGGACTCCTCCATCGGGGTCAGCTTGTACAGCTGCTCCAGGACGGCCTCCGGCACGAAGCCGTTCTTGATCTCGATGACCAGGCGCAGACCGTGCGCGCGGTCGGTGAGGTCCTTGACGTCGGCGATGCCCTGGATCTTCTTCGAGCCGACCAGGTCCTTGATCTTGGCGATGACCTTCTCGGGCCCGACGGTGAAGGGCAGTTCGGTGATGACCAGGCCCTTGCGGCGGGCCGTGACGGTCTCCACCGACACCGTGGCACGGATCTTGAACGTGCCGCGCCCGTTCTCGTAGGCGTCCCGGATGCCGGAGAGGCCGACGATCCGGCCGCCGGTGGGCAGGTCGGGGCCCGGAACGTACTTCATCAGGGCGTCCAGATCCGCGCCGGGGTAGCGGATCAGGTGGCGGGCGGCCGCGATGACCTCGCCCAGGTTGTGCGGCGGCATGTTGGTGGCCATGCCGACCGCGATCCCGGACGCGCCGTTGACCAGCAGGTTCGGGAAGGCGGCGGGCAGTGCCACCGGCTCCTGCTCCTGGCCGTCGTAGTTGGGCGAGAAGTCGACGGTGTCCTCGTCGATCGACTCCGTCATCAGGCTCGTCGCCTGGGCCTGACGGCACTCGGTGTACCGCATGGCGGCCGGCGGGTCGTCGTTGCCCAGCGAGCCGAAGTTGCCGTGGCCGTCGATCAGCGGTACCCGCATCGAGAAGGGCTGGGCCATCCGCACCAGGGCGTCGTAGATCGACGCGTCACCGTGCGGGTGCAGCTTGCCCATGACCTCGCCGACGACCCGGGCGCACTTCACATAGCCGCGCTCCGGGCGCAGGCCCATCTCGTTCATCTGGTAGACGATGCGGCGGTGCACCGGCTTGAGGCCGTCACGGGCGTCCGGCAGGGCGCGGGAGTAGATGACCGAGTACGCGTACTCGAGGAAGGAGCCCTGCATCTCGTCGACGACGTCGATGTCGAGGATCCGCTCCTCGAACGACTCGTCGGGCGGCGGGGTCTTCGTGCTGCGGCGGGCCATCGCTGCCGGCTCCTTGCTGGGGCGTGATACGGGATCTGACGCGGACCATTGTGGACCGTGGCACTGACAGCGCGGGCGGGACCCGGCGTCGGCCGTCCGGCCCGAACGCAGAGGCATCTCCTCCACGGCTGCCCGCAGGCTACGCGATCTCGCTCTCGGCGTATGTCGTCCGGGAACTTCGCGGACCGTCCGCACGCTTGCATACAGTGGCAGGACCGGCAGGAAAACCGCGGTTTCGACGACCGCGTCCGCGATCGGAAGGGACGTACATGCCCATGGGTCACACGGCCACAGCCCAGGCAGGCTCCGGGGGCCTGACAGCGACCGAGCACCGTCTGGCCAACGGCCTGCGCGTGGTGCTCTCGGAGGACCACCTGACCCCCGTCGCGGCGGTGTGCCTCTGGTACGACGTCGGTTCACGCCACGAAGTCAAGGGGCGTACGGGTCTTGCTCACCTTTTCGAGCACCTGATGTTCCAGGGTTCCGGCCAGGTCAAGGGCAACGGGCACTTCGAGCTGGTCCAGGGGGCCGGCGGCTCGCTCAACGGCACCACCAGCTTCGAGCGCACGAACTACTTCGAGACCATGCCCACCCACCAGCTGGAGCTCGCCCTCTGGCTGGAGGCCGACCGCATGGGCTCGCTGCTCACCGCGCTGGACGACGAGTCGATGGAGAACCAGCGCGACGTCGTCAAGAACGAGCGCCGCCAGCGCTACGACAACGTCCCCTACGGCACGGCCTTCGAGAAGCTGACCGCTCTCGCCTACCCGGAAGGCCACCCGTACCACCACACGCCGATCGGCTCGATGGCCGACCTGGACGCGGCGACCCTGGAGGACGCGCGCGCGTTCTTCCGCACGTACTACGCGCCCAACAACGCGGTCCTCTCCGTGGTCGGTGACATCGACCCGGAGCAGACCCTCGCCTGGGTCGAGAAGTACTTCGGCTCCATCCCCGGCCACGACGGCAAGCCCGCCCCCCGTGACGGCGGGCTGCCCGACGTCATCGGCGAGCAGCTGCGCGAGATCGTCGAGGAGGAGGTGCCGGCCCGCGCGCTGATGGCCGCCTACCGCCTGCCCGAGGACGGCACGCGCGCGTGCGACGCCGTCGACCTGGCGCTCACCGTCCTCGGCGGCGGCGAGTCCTCCCGCCTCTACAACCGGCTGGTGCGCCGCGACCGTACGGCCGTCGCGGCCGGCTTCGGCCTGCTGCGGCTCGCCGGAGCGCCCTCCCTGGGCTGGCTGGACGTGAAGACGTCCGGTGACGTGGAGGTGCCCGTCATCGAGGCCGCCATCGACGAGGAGCTCGCCCGGTTCGCCGAGGAGGGCCCCACGGCCGAGGAAATGGAGCGTGCACAGGCGCAGTTGGAGCGCGAGTGGCTCGACCGGCTCGGCACGGTCGCCGGCCGCGCCGACGAACTGTGCCGGTTCGCCGTCCTGTTCGGCGACCCGCAGCTCGCCCTCAACGCCGTCCAGCGTGTGCTGGACGTGACGCCGGACGAGGTGCAGGAGATCGCCAAGGCCCGCCTGCGCCCCGACAACCGAGCGGTGCTCGTCTACGAGCCGACCGCCGCCGAAGCCCCCGCCGACCAGGACGAGAACGAGGAGGCGGCCCGGTGACCGAGCTCGCCACGATGGACTTCCACCCCCAGCCCCGGGCGGGCGAGGCCAGGCCGTGGGCGTTCCCGGCGCCCGAGCGCACCGCGCTGGCCAACGGCCTGACCGTGCTGCACTGCCACCGTCCCGGCCAGCAGGTCGTCGCCGTCGAGATCCTCCTCGACGCACCCCTGGACGCCGAACCGGCCGGCCTCGACGGCGTCGCCACGATCATGGCGCGGGCCTTCTCAGAGGGCACCGACAAGCACTCCGCCGAGGAGTTCGCCGCCGAACTGGAGCGCTGCGGCGCCACTCTGGACGCGCACGCCGATCACCCCGGTGTCCGGCTGAGCCTCGAAGTGCCGGCCTCGCGCCTGGCCAAGGGCGTCGGTCTGCTCGCCGACGCCCTCAGGGCCCCCGCGTTCGCCGACAGCGAGGTCGAGCGCCTCGTCCGCAACCGCCTGGACGAGATCCCGCACGAGCTGGCCAACCCCTCCCGGCGCGCCGCCAAGGAGCTCTCCAAGGAGCTGTTCCCGGCCACCGCGCGGATGTCGCGGCCGCGCCAGGGCACCGCGGAGACGGTCGAGAAGATCGACTCCGCCGCCGTACGCGCCTTCTACGAGAGGCACGTCCGTCCCGCCACGGCCACCGCCGTGGTCGTCGGCGACCTCACCGGTGTCGGCCTGGAGGCGCTTCTCGGCGACACCCTGGGCGCCTGGAAGGGCTCCTCGGCCCAGGCGCGGCCCGTGCCGCCGGTGACCGCCGACGACGCCGGCCGGGTCGTCATCGTGGACCGTCCGGGCGCCGTCCAGACGCAGTTGCTGATCGGCCGGATCGGCGCCGACCGGCACGACCGTGTGTGGCCCGCGCAGGTGCTCGGCACGTACTGCCTCGGTGGCACCCTCACCTCCCGGCTGGACCGTGTCCTGCGCGAGGAGAAGGGCTACACCTACGGGGTCCGCGCGTTCGGACAGGTCCTGCGGTCCGCCCCCGACGGCACGGGGGCCGCGATGCTCGCCATCAGCGGCTCCGTCGACACCCCGAACACCGGCCCCGCCCTGGACGACCTGTGGAAGGTGCTGCGTACCCTCGCCGCCGAGGGGCTGACCGACGCCGAGCGTGACGTCGCCGTGCAGAACCTGGTCGGTGTGGCGCCGCTGAAGTTCGAGACCGCCGCGGCCGTCGCCGGCACGCTGGCGGACCAGGTCGAGCAGCACCTGCCGGACGACTTCCAGGCCACGCTGTACCAGCAGCTCGCCGCGACCGGCACCGTGGAGGCCACCGCGGCGGCCGTGAACGCCTTCCCGGTGGACCGACTGGTGACCGTGCTGGTCGGTGACGCGGCCCAGATCAAGGAGCCGGTCGAGGCCCTCGGCATCGGCGAGGTGAAGGTCGTGTCCGCGGAGTAGGTCCCGGCAACGGCACGCGCTTGTGGGGGCCCTGGTCGGCGAAAGCGTCACCAGGGCTTCCCTATGTCCGAATTGATGCGGAGGTTGCCCGTCTGCCCTGTGGGATGCGCTACAAAAACCGGGATCCGTTTGAGGATTGAAACCCGCGCCGCTTAGCGTCATGCGGGCTGTTCGTCAGGCAGTGCGCCGCAGCCGCGGCACCGGACAGTCATCGCCGAGTCCCCGTACGGCGCGAGCCAGGGGAGCCGGGGACCCATGTGCAGTCCCTGGGGTGAATCGGACGCCCGCGCGTGATCGCGAGGGGGTCCGTAGGAGACCTTCCTGCTCCGAACCCGTCAGCTAACCCGGTAGGCGAGAAGGAAGGAAAGGACACACCCGACTTCATGGCGTTCACCTGCGCGCCCGGCAAGCACCGTCGTCCCGGCCGGATGCAGCGGACCACCGCTCGCGCGGCGGGCGTCGCGGCGCTCACCACCACCGGCGTGATGGCCACCGTCGCCGCCACCCCGGCCCTCGCCGCCGAGCCCAGCCCCGAGCAGACCGGCCTGATCCCCGTCGTCACCGCGTCCGAGGCCGTCGCGGAGCAGGTCGACGACCAGGTCGCCGTGCAGAAGCACGCGGCCTTCGAGGAGGCCGCCCGGCAGGCCGCCGCCAAGAAGGCCGTGGAGGAGCGCGAGGCACGCGTGCGTGCGGCCCGCGAGGCCGAGCGCAAGCGCCTCAACACCTTCGTCTCGCCGATCACCGGCTCCTACGTGTCGACCAGCTACCAGGCCAGCAGCTCCCTGTGGTCCTCCGGCAGCCACACCGGCATCGACTTCCACGCGGCCAGCGGCACCACCGTGCACGCGGTCGGCCTGGGCACCGTCGTCGAGGCCGGCTGGGGCGGGTCGTACGGCAACCAGATCGTCATCAAGATGAACGACGGGACGTACACCCAGTACGGTCACCTGTCGTCCATCGAGGTGTCGGTGGGCCAGCAGGTCACCCCGGGCCAGCGGATCGCCCTGTCCGGCGCCACCGGCAACGTCACCGGCGCGCATCTGCACTTCGAGGCCCGCACCACCGCGGAGTACGGCTCGGACATCGACCCGGTCGCCTACCTCCGCAACCACGGCGTGAACGTCTGACGACCCACGGCGACAGATCGTCTTGCCCCGGCCCTCCCGGCCGGGGCTTTCGCCGTTTTCGAGGCCCCGCTGTCCAAAAAATATCCCTGGATTCCGGCCCGCCATCGGAAATCCCCGCCCATTGCAATAGAGTCACGGAACACACGTCAATCGTCGACGTTTCACGGGGATTAAGGCGGAGGTCCGTCATGCGTATTCCGGCGCACTCGGTGTGCACGGCCATTCGGGACGACATCGTCGCGGGTGTCTACGAGCGCGGCAGCCGCCTCACCGAGGAACTCCTCGCTCGCCGCTACGGCGTTTCCCGCGTGCCCGTCCGGGAGGCGCTGCGCACGCTGGAGGCCGAGGGCTTCGTCGTCACGCGGCGGCACGCGGGCGCGTGCGTCGCGGAGCCGACCGAGCAGGAGGCCGCGGACCTGTTGGAGATGCGCATGCTCCTGGAGCCGCTCGGCGCCTCCCGGGCCGCCCAGCGCCGCACCGAGGCCCATCTGAAGGTGCTGCGCGGCCTCGTCCGGCTGGGCCAGGAGCGGGCCAGGCGGGGCAACAGCGAGGACCTGCGCTCCCTGGGGGGCTGGTTCCACGAGACGCTCGCCCAGTCCTCCGGGAGCCATGCCCTGACGTCGATGCTCACCCAGCTGCGCCACAAGATCGCCTGGATGTACGCGGTGGAGGCCCCGGCCAACCCCGTGGAGTCCTGGGCGGAGCACGGCGCGATCGTGGACGCGGTGGCGCGCGGCGACGGCGAGCGTGCGCGGGCGATCACGGCGCTGCACACCGAGCGCGCGACGGGCGCGCACCGGCTGCGCTTTTCCGGCGGGCCCGAGCGCGCCGACCGTGTGAGGACTTCGCAACCTCCCGTAAACATGACGGGTCTGCGGCATTAACACGAGGGCCGTATACAAAGAGGGGATAATTCGCGGGGGATTATTTCTGCTGCCCGTAGCGGGAAATGCGAAGGGCTCGCCCGATAATTCGGACGAGCCCTTCGTGGTTTAGCGGGACGACACCTTTGAAGTGACGAACGCCATCACCGTCAATTGAGCACCCCCGATGACGCACGACCGCATCCGCGAGTGCGGTGGCGGCTCAGGCGCAAAGGGGGCCACGCGCTCAGACGGTCTCGGGGAGCTCCTCGAGACCCTCGGCGACCAGCTTCGCCAGACGGTCGAGCGCGGCGTCCGCGCCGTCGGCCTCGGAGGCGAGGACGATCTCCTCGCCGCCCTGGGCGCCCAGGCCGAGAACGGCCAGCATGGAGGCCGCGTTGACGGGGTTGCCGTCAGCCTTGGCGATCGTCACCGGGATACCTGCGGCCGTGGCGGCCCGGACGAAGATGGAAGCGGGGCGGGCGTGAAGGCCCTCGGCCCAGCCGACGTTGACGCGGCGCTCAGCCATGTGATGCTGCCCTTCAGTGTTCAGGTTGTCTAGACCAGTGTTCCACACGTGAAGCGTGTGAGGGAGGGGTCGTGCGACCCCTCCCGACGTGGGCGTCGGATCGCGGCCTCGATCCGACGAACGTCCTCCACAGACTGCCTCGCGCCGTTGTCGTACGCGAGCCGTACTCTGGGCCCCATGCAGAGCGCGTCGGACCGGCACGAGTACCCCGCCCACTGGGAGGCCGACGTGGTGCTGCGCGACGGCGGCACCGCGCGCATCCGCCCCATCACCGTCGATGACGCCGAGCGCCTGGTCAGCTTCTACGAGCAGGTTTCGGACGAGTCGAAGTACTACCGGTTCTTCGCGCCCTACCCGCGCCTGTCCGACAAGGACGTCCACCGCTTCACGCACCACGACTTTGTGGACCGGGTGGGACTCGCGGCCACGGTCGGCGGCGAGTTCATCGCCACCGTACGCTATGACCGCATTGGTGCCGACGGCATGGCCGCCTCGGCCCCGGCCGACGAGGCCGAGGTCGCGTTCCTCGTCCAGGACGCCCACCAGGGAAGGGGCGTCGCCTCCGCGCTGCTCGAGCACATCGCGGCCGTGGCGCGCGAGCGGGACATCCGCCGCTTCGCGGCCGAGGTGCTTCCCGCCAACAACAAGATGATCAAGGTGTTCACGGACGCCGGATACACCCAGAGGCGCAGCTTCGAGGACGGCGTCGTGCGCCTGGAGTTCGGCCTCGAACCCACCGAACGCTCCGTCGCCGTGCAGCGCGCGCGGGAACAGCGCGCCGAGGCGCACTCCGTGGGGCGGCTGCTTGCGCCCGGTTCCGTGGCCGTCGTCGGCGCCGGCCGCAGCCCCGGCGGCGTCGGCCGAAGCGTCCTCGGCAACCTCCGCGAGGCGGGCTTCACCGGGCGGCTGTACGCCGTGAACAAGGCCTTCCCCGAGGACCTGAAGGAACTGGACGGGGTGCCCGCCCACCGCTCGGTGCGCGACATAGCGGCGCCCGTCGACCTCGCGGTCGTCGCCGTTCCGGCGGAGCAGGTCCCCGAGGCCGTCACCGAATGCGGCGAGCACGGCGTGCAGGGACTCGTGGTCCTCTCGGCCGGCTACGCCGAGAGCGGCCCCGACGGACGGGAGCGCCAGCGCGAGCTGGTCCGGCACGCGCGCGCGTACGGCATGCGGATCATCGGCCCCAACGCCTTCGGGGTCATCAACACATCCCCCCAGGTGCGGCTGAACGCCTCGCTGGCCCCGGAGATGCCGAGACCCGGCCGCATCGGCCTGTTCGCCCAGTCCGGCGCCATCGGCATCGCCCTGCTGTCCCGCCTCCACCGGCGTGGTGGCGGCGTCACCGGCGTCACCGGCGTATCGACCTTCATCTCCTCCGGCAACCGCGCGGACGTCTCGGGCAACGACGTCCTCCAGTACTGGTACGACGACCCCGACACCGACGTCGCCCTCATGTACCTGGAATCCATCGGCAACCCGCGCAAGTTCACCCGCCTCGCGCGGCGCACGGCGGCGGCCAAGCCCCTGGTCGTCGTCCAGGGCGCCGGTTCCGCCCCGCAGGGGCACGCCGTACGGGCGACCCGGCTGCCCCACGCGACGGTGTCGGCGCTGCTGCGGCAGGCCGGCGTGATCCGTGTGGACACCATCACGGAACTGGTCGACGCGGGCCTGCTGCTCGCCCGTCAGCCGCTGCCTACGGGCCCGCGGGTGGCGAT
This sequence comes from Streptomyces zaehneri, assembly GCF_032248645.1. Classification (NCBI taxonomy): domain Bacteria; kingdom Bacillati; phylum Actinomycetota; class Actinomycetes; order Kitasatosporales; family Streptomycetaceae; genus Streptomyces; species Streptomyces zaehneri. The sequence goes on along the minus strand of NZ_JASTTJ010000025.1, from coordinate 26,119 downwards.
CCTCGGCAACTCCGAGTCGCTGGGCCTGCTGACCTACGACGCCTGTCTCTCGGAAGGGCTGCGTCCGCTGCCGCCGCTGGACCTGACGACCGAGGCGTCGGCCCAGGACTTCCACGCGGCGCTGGCCCGGGCGCTGGCCGACGAGAGGTGCGACGCGGTGGTCGTGACGGCGATCCCGGCGATCGGCGAGAGGTCGCCCGGGGACGCGGAACTCGCGGAGGCCCTGCGCTCGGCCGCGGCGGCCGCTCCCGCCAAACCGGTGCTCGTCGTGCACGTGGAACTCGGTGGTCTCGCCATGGCGCTGTCCGCCGCGACGAGCACCGCACCGCGCCCGGAGACGGCCCCACGCGCGCGTACGGACGTCTCCGACGGCGCGCAGCCGGTGCCCACCGCCGTCGCGGCACCCGAGGGAACGCATCTCATCCCCGCCTACCCCGCCGCCGAACGCGCCGTCCGCGCGCTCGCGGAGGCCGTGAAGTACGCCCATTGGCGGCGTGAGGCGGCCGACGCCGGCAAGGTGCCCGAGTACGAGGACATCGACGAGAAGGGCGCCGCCGATCTGATCGGCGGGCTCCTCGCGCGCGGGCAGGGTCTGACCCTCGGCACCGACGAGACGTGCGAACTCCTCGGCCGCTACGGCATCCGCACCCGCCGGGCCATCCCCGCGCCCACCCCGGACGAGGCGGCGCGGGCCGCGGCCGACCTCGGCTACCCCGTCGCCGTCAAGGCCACCGCCCCGCACCTGCGGCACCGCGCCGACCTGGGCGGCGTACGGCTCGATGTGGCCGACGAGGAGCAACTGCGCCGTTCGTACACCGAGTTGACCGAGCTCTTCGGCAAGCCGGAGGAGATCCGCCCGGTCGTCCAGGCGATGGCACCGCGCGGAGTCGACACGGTCGTCCGCGCGGTCATCGACCCGGCGGCCGGAGCCGTACTGTCCTTCGGGCTCGCCGGGGCCGCCTCACAGCTGCTCGGAGACATGGCGCACCGGCTGGTTCCGGTCACCGACCGCGAGGCCACCTCGCTGATCCGGTCCATCCGGACCGCCCCGCTCCTCTTCGGCTGGCGCGGGTCGACGCCCGTCGACACCGCCGCGCTGGAGGAACTGCTGCTGCGGGTGTCCCGGCTGGTCGACGACCACCCCGAGGTCGTCGCGGTCACCCTGGAGCCTGTCGTCGTCGCCCCGCACGGGCTGAGCGTCCTCGGCGCCTCCGTCCGCCTGGCACCCCCGCCGGCGCGCGACGACCTCGGACCGAGGACGCTGCCGACGTACTGAGCGGGCCGTCCGGGAGCGCGTCGTCGGGCACGCGCGCGAGGTCGCGCCGTCCCGGCAGCGGCTCGCCCCGCAGAGGCGTGTCCCCCGGAGCACGGCCGGAGCGCGCCCCGGCCGCAGCCGACGTACCGAAGCGGTCCTGAGCGGTGCCTCGCAGTCAGTGGGTCCCCGTAGGATGGAGGGCATGGCCAAGACCAGTACGACGACCCAGGGGCTGCGCGCGGCGATCGAGCGCAGCGGCTACTACCCGGCCCTCGTGGCCGAGGCGGTGGAGGCCGCTGTGGGCGGCGAGCCGATCCGGTCGTACCTGGTCCACCAGGAGACCACGTTCGACCAGAACGAGGTGCGTCGGCATGTGACCGTGCTGGTCCTCACCGGCAACCGCTTCATCGTCAGCCACACCGACGAGCAGGCCGCCGACACCACCTCCCCGACGCCGTACGCCACGACGTCCACGGAGTCCGTGAAGCTCGGCCGGATCTCGTCCGTCGTCCTCAGCCGGGTGGTCGCCAACCCGGAGTCGTACACGCCGGGCACCCTGCCGCGAGAGATCGTGCTGACCATCGGCTGGGGCGCCGTCTCCCGTATCGACCTGGAGCCGGCCGCGTGCGGTGACCCCAACTGCGACGCCGACCACGGCTACACCGGCAGCTCGACGGCGGACGACCTCAGCCTGCGGGTGAGCGAGGCCGGCGACGGCCCGGAGACGGTCCGCCAGGCACTCGTCTTCGCACAGTCGCTGTCCGAGGCGACAGCGGACGTAACCCGCTGATGTCGAGCTCCGTGCCCACCCCTTCCGACTCGGCCCCCTGGGACTTCCCCGAACCGCTCGCGGTCGGCTCCGCGCCCGTCCCCGAGTACGGCTCCGGCTCCCTCGCCGACCTGCTGCCCACGCTGGCCGCCGGCATGGGCGTACCCGGCACGACGGCGGCGATCCCGGAGCTGGCCCCGGCCGACCGCAACTGCGTCTTCCTGATCGACGGCCTCGGCTGGGAGCAGATCAAGGACCACCCCGACGAGGCGCCCTACCTCCACGCGCTGCTCGGCAGCTCGCGCGGCGGCACCGGACGTCCGCTGACCGCCGGCTACCCGGCGACCACCGCGACCTCCCTCGCCTCCGTCGGCACCGGCCTTCCCCCGGGCGCGCACGGCCTGCCCGGCTACACCGTGCGCAACCCGGCGACCGGCGCCCTGATGAACCAGCTCCGCTGGCAGCCCTGGACGGCCCCGGGCGCCTGGCAGCCGTACCCCACCGTCTTCCAGCTCGCCCACGAGGCGGGGGTGCACGCCGCCCAGGTGTCGTCCCCCACCTTCCAGAACACCCCGCTGACCAAGGTCGCGCTGAGCGGCGGAACGTTTCACGGGCGGCTGACCGGCGAGGAGCGCATGGACTTCGCCGCCGAGCAACTGGCCGCCGGCGACCGCTCCCTCGTCTACACGTACTACGCGGAACTGGACGGCGCCGGGCACCGCTACGGCGTCGCCTCCGACACGTGGCGTGGCCAGCTCATGTACGTCGACCGGCTCGTCCAGCGCCTCGCCGAGCAGCTCCCGCCGCGCAGCGCGCTCTACGTCACCGCCGACCACGGCATGGTCGACGTGCCCTTCGACGAGGAACACCGCATCGACTTCGACGCGGACTGGGAGCTGCGCGCCGGGGTCGCTCTCCTGGGCGGCGAGGGCCGCGCCCGCCACGTGTACGCCGTACCGGGCGCCGAGAACGACGTCCTGACCTGCTGGCGCGAGGTGCTCGGCGAGCAGTTCTGGATCGCCTCGCGCGACGAGGCGATCGCCGCGGGCTGGTTCGGGCCGCAGGTCGACGAGCGGGTGTACGCCCGCCTCGGCGACGTGATCGCGGCCGCCCGGGACGACGTCCTGATCATCGCCTCCGAACGGGAGCCCAAGGAGTCGGCGATGGTCGGCAACCACGGCTCGATGACCCCTGCCGAGCAGCTGGTCCCGCTGCTCGAAGTACGCTCCTGACGCCCCGAACCGTTTCCGCTCCACCTTCACCGAAAGGCGCTCAACTCCCCATGCCCGAGCTGGTTTTCTTCTCCGGAACCATGGACTGCGGGAAGTCGACGCTGGCTCTCCAGATAGAGCACAACCGCTCCTCGCGCGGCCTCCAGGGCATGATCTTCACGCGGGACGACCGCGCGGGCGAGGGGAAGCTGTCCTCCCGCCTGGGCCTGGTCACCGACGCCGTCGAGGTCGAGGACGGCCAGGACCTCTACGCCTCCCTGGTCGACCACCTCTCGCAGGGCGGCCGCGCGGACTACGTGATCGCGGACGAGGCGCAGTTCCTGGCCGAGGAGCAGATCGACCAGCTCGCGCGCGTGGTCGACGACCTGGACATCGACGTCTACGCCTTCGGGATCACGACCGACTTCCGCTCCAAGCTGTTCCCCGGCTCCCAGCGGCTCGTCGAACTCGCCGACCGCGTCGAGGTCCTCCAGGTCGAGGCCCTGTGCTGGTGCGGCGCCCGCGCCACGCACAACGCCCGCACGGTGGGCGGGTTCATGGTCGTGGAGGGCGCCCAGGTCGTCGTCGGTGACGTCGACCAGGCGGACACGGTCGGCTACGAGGTCCTGTGCAGGCGCCACCACCGCCGCCGCATGACCTCGGCGTCGGCGCGGGCGGCGGCCCTGTCGCCGGACGTGCTGCCGGTGCAGCCGGTCTAGCCTCGGCGGCATTCAGGGACCGTCCGTCACCGAGGCCCCTGGATCAGGGAGAAGCGGGCCCCCTCGGGGTCGGCCACGCCCGCCACGCGCCCGTGCTCGCTGTCCTGGGCCGGCTCGAGGACCTGCCCGCCGAGACCGACGACGAGGCCGAGCGCCGCGTCCGTGTCGGCCACCTCGAAGTACGTCGTCCAGTGCGGTCCCCGGTCCCGGGGCAGCGCGGCGCCCACTCCGTGGATGCCGGCGACCGGGTGGCCGGCGACGTGCAGGGTCACGTGGTCGAAGTCGGCGGACACCACGCTCTCCTCGTAGCCGAAGACCGTCTCGTAGAACTTGCGGACGCTCGCGGCCTCGTAGGTCGTCAGCTCGTTCCAGGCGGGTGTGCCGGGCACGCCGGTGATGGCGGTGCCGACGTGGCCCGCCGCCTGCCAGACGCCGAAGACGGCGCCGGAGGGGTCGGAGCCGATGGCCAGCCGTCCGGCGTCGGGGGCGTCCAGCGGGCCGACGCCGATCGTGCCGCCGCACAGCCGGACCGTTTCGGCAGTCGCGTCCACGTCGTCCGAGGCGAAGTAGGGCGTCCAGGCGACCGGGAGGTGGCGGTCCGGGGGCAGTTGACCGATCCCGGCCACCTCGTGGCCGTCGAGCGCCGCCCGCACGTAGGGCCCCAACTGCTGCGGGCCGGGCCGGAACTCCCAGCCGAAGAGCTCGCCGTAGAACGCCTGCGTCGCGGTCAACCCGTGCGCCATCAGGCTCACCCAGCAGGGTGTACCGGGCGCGTACCGGGCGTGTGCTGCGCCGATCGGGCCGGCCGACCCACCTGCCTCGGTCATCGTCACTCTCTCCTCAGCCCCTTGCGGTGGCCGCGTCGCTTCCGCCCTCGGAGGATGCCTGATAGGGGGTTTCTCGTCGGTTCACGTGCGGTTGTCGCCAGATGTCGATCGCCTGTACGGCATGTGCCCGATCCCGCACGCCGCGTGATCGAGCCTGTCCGGCGGAGCAGAGTAGCCGGACATGAGCGATGGGGCCACCCCGTGCGCGAGGATGGTGACCATGAACGCCATCATCACCGCATCGGAACTGGCCGGCGACCTGGCGGGGGAGAACCCGCCCGTCGTCCTCGACGTCCGCTGGCAGCTCAGCGTGGCGAAGGCGGCGGGGGAGCCGCCGTTCGACGGGCGCGCAGCGTACGAGGCCGGGCATGTGCCCGGCGCGGTCTATGTCGACCTGGACCGGGAGCTCGCGGGGGCTCCGGGCGGCCGCGGCCGGCATCCGCTGCCCGACATCGCGCTGTTCGGTTCCGCGATGCGCAGGGCGGGCGTCTCGGCGGGCCGGCCGGTGGTCGTGTACGACGGCGGGCAGGGCTGGGCGGCGGCCCGCGCGTGGTGGCTGCTGCGCTGGACGGGTCACCCGGACGTGCGGGTCCTCGACGGCGGGTTGCCGTCGTGGCAGGGAGGCCTCTCGGACGACGTCCCCGCGCGCGTGGAGGGCGATTTCGAGCCGCTGCCGGGCGCCACGGGACTCCTCGACGCCGACGGGGCCGCCGCTCTCGCCGGTTCCGGAGTGCTGTTCGACGCCCGCGCGGGGGAGCGGTACCGGGGTGAGGTCGAGCCGATCGACCGGGTCGGCGGGCACATTCCGGGTGCTGTCTCCGCGCCCACGAACGACAACGTGGGCCCTGACGGCCGTTTCCTGTCCGCCGAGGACCTGAGGGACCGTTTCAAGGCGCTGGGGGCGTCCGACGGCACCGCGGTCGGCGTGTACTGCGGCTCGGGCGTCTCCGGCGCCCACGAGGTGCTGGCCCTGGCGGTCGCGGGCATTCCGGCGGCCCTGTACGTCGGCTCCTGGTCGGAGTGGTCCTCGGACCCGGCCCGGCCCGTCGCCGTGGGCCCCGACCCCCGGTAGTCCCGCCGCGCGGACGCCGTGAGGGGGGCCGCACCGAACGGGTGCGGCCCCCCTCACGTATGTACTGGTGTGCCCACCGGATTCCGAGAACCGGCCGACGCCTCGGGCGAGTTGCCCGAGGGCCGGTTACTCCTGCTTCTTCCGCCGGGTGCCGAACACGATCTCGTCCCAGCTCGGCACCGCGGCCCGGCGGCCCGGACGGACACCGTCCGCCTCGGCCTGGCGGTCGGTGGCGCCGACGAGACGGTCGCGGTGGCTGCCGACGGAACGCGGCATGAGAACGTCCGCGTAGGCGGATCCGGCGGAGGCGGCCGGCGCCGGGGGTTCCTCGGCGGCGGGCTCCTGCTCGTCGGGCTCCTCCGGGGCGGGCTCGGCCGGGCGTTCCGGGACGACCATGTCGCCGCGGAAGCTCGGCACCGCCTCCAACAGGCTGGTCAGCGAGTCGCGTTCCCGCTCGCCGGTGCTCTCCTCGGTCGGCTCGGGCGGCTGGGCCGGCAGGCTGGGCCGGTCGAGCGCGCGGTCCAGCGGACGGTCGCGCGGCAGCCGTGCGATACGCGGGACGAACGGAAAGCTGGGCTCGGGAGCGGCCAGGTCGTCGGACTCGCCGATCAGCGAACGTGCCTCGTCGTCGACGGCCTGGACGAGCCGCCGGGGCGGGTCGTACGTCCAGCTCGCCGAGTGCGGCTCGCCCGCCACCAGGTAGACCAGCAGGACTTCCCAGGTGCCGTCGTCGCGACGCCAGGAGTCCCACTGGACGGTGTCCTTGTCGGCGCCGCGCAGCAGCAGCCGTTCCTGGACGGCCTCGCCGAGTTGGGGTCCGGCGTTCTCGCCGGGCCGGCGGACCGGAGTCTTGCGGGCCCGCTCGGCCATGAAGGCGCGCTCGGCCAGCACAGGGCCCTCGAAGCGGCGCACACGGTCGACGGGGATGCCGGCCATCTGGGCGACTTCTTCCGCGGTGGCACCGGCACGTATACGCGCCTGGATGTCACGGGGGCGGAGATGGCTCTCCACCTCGATCTCGATCTGGCCGAGGCGGGGACGGTCGCCGCGGACGGCGGCGCGCAGACGCTCATCGATCGGAAGCGTGTACTCCGTGCTGTCCGCAGCCTTCAGCACCAGCCGTGTGCCGTCATTCGAGACGGCCACGACACGCAGTTCGGGCATGGGGACCTCCCGGGTGGTGCCTGCCGACGTCACGTGCGTCGCTGCTTCCGCTAGTCGAGTGTGGCCTGCCCGGGTGCAGCCTGCCACAACCTTGCCGAGTTGCCCGGCGTGTCGGGCACAGGCCCTGCGCCGCCGTTATGGCACGGTTACCTATTCGCCACGCTAAGTGACCAACACCGTCACCCTGTGCAACTAGCCCCCCTCAAGCGGTCCAGCGAGGCTCCGGACATCCTGGAGGAAGACCGGGCCCAGGGCTCGCAACAGTACTCCATTTGGGCCACGTGCGTGGATTGGCGCGCCATCCAACTTCTGTGGAGAGGTGGGACTTGACCGTCCGTCGTGGGTGTTTATCGATCTTGGACGTGGCGTAGTTCACGCAATCTCCCGAAATGGAACTATCGGTTTCGTCCGTACGTCCCCTTCTCGTGCAGTTGATTGATTAAGTGCGGGAAAGGCAGGCAAGCTCCAGGTATGCGTGAAAGGCCCGAAATCGTTGGTGAGCCGAGCGCCGGGGAGGAGGTGAAACGGAAACGGATCGACCTGAGCGTGCCTCAGGTCGCCGGCAGTGCCGTGGCCGCGGTGGTGGCCGCGAAACTCGCCTCGTACTTCGGGGTCTACGGCACGATCCTCGGCGCGGGCCTCGTCAGTGTCGTCGCCACCTGCGGCGGATCGCTCTTCCAGCACTTCTTCAGGCGTACCGGCGAGCAGTTGCGCGACGCGCAGGTTCGCGACGTACGGGGCCGTGACGTACAGGTTCACGACCCGCAGGTGGCTGGGAAACCGAGGGTGCGCACACCGCCCGCGCCCGGCGAGTTCACCGAGGGCACCGTCCACCGCGCCCGGAGCGGGCGCCGTCGGCGGCCGGTGGTGGCGGCCGCGCTCGTCTTCGGGGTCGCGATGGCCGGGATCACCACGTACGAGCTGGTGTCGGGCGACAGTTTCAGCGGCGCCCGGGGCACGACGGTCACCGAGGCGGTGTCGGGCGGCGGTTCCTCGTCCGGGACCTCGCCCGGTTCCTCCGACGAGGACCAGGACGCCACGCCGTCGCCCTCCTCGTCCTCGTCTTCCTCCCCCTCGGCGGGGGAGTCGCCCTCCTCGGACGGGACCTCCGCCCCGGACGGCGGGGAGGACTCGGGCGACGGCACCGGCGGCGGTGCGACGGCCGGGACGGTGCCGACTCCCACGGCCCCGGAGGGCGGCACGGGAGCCGACGACTCGGCGGCCCCCGCACCCACGGAGTCCGCTACGCCCCCAGAACCCTCCGCAAGTAGTCGTTCTGGAACAGGCGATCAGGATCCAGCCGGTCCCGCAGCGCCGTGAACTCGCCGAAGCGCGGATAGACGCCGGCGAAGTACTCCGCGTCCCGCGTGTGCACCTTGCCCCAGTGCGGCCGCCCCTCGTGGGCGGTGAAGATGCGCTCGGCGGCGGTGAAGTACCCCTGGTAGGGCGTGCCCCTGAACATGTGGACGGCGATGTAGGCGCTGTCGCGCCCGGAGGCGGTGGACAGGGTGATGTCGTCGGCGGGCGCGGTGCGCACCTCGACGGGGAAGCTGACCCGCAGACCCGATCGGTCGAGCATCGCCTTCAGCTCGCGCAGCGTCTCGGTCACCGCCTCGCGCGGGACGGCGTACTCCATCTCGATGAAGCGCACCCGGCGCGGGGACGTGAAGACCTTGTAGGGGATGTCCGTGTAGGTGCGCGCGGACAGGGCCTTGCTGGACACCTGCGCGATCGTCGGGATCGTGGCGGGCGCCGCCCGGCCCACCCACTGGGCCACCTGGAAGACGCCGTTGGAGAGGAACTCGTCCTCGACCCAGCTCGAGACCTGGCTCACCGGCTTGCGGGGACCCGCGCTGCGGTTGTTGCGCTTGGTGTTGGTGCTGCCGGTGTGCGGGAACCAGTAGAACTCGAAGTGCTCGTTCTCGGCCCACAGTTCGTCGAAGTCGGCGAGGACCTTGTCGAGGGGCATCGGTTCCTCCCGCGCGGTGAGCAGGAAGATCGGTTCCACGGCGAAGGTGATCGCGGTGACGATGCCGAGGGCGCCCAGGCCGATCCGGGCGGCGGCGAAGAGCGCGCGCTCCTCCTCGGTCCCCTTCTCCGAGCAGGTGAGCACCGAGCCGTCCGCCGTGACGAGCTCGAGGCCCTTGATCTGGGCGGCGATCGAGGCGGACTCACGGCCGGTGCCGTGCGTGCCGGTGCTGGTGGCCCCGGACACCGTCTGTTCCATGATGTCGCCCATGTTGGTGAGCGACAGGCCTTCGCGCGCGAGCGCCAGGTTGAGTCTCTTGAGCGGGGTGCCGGCCTCGACCGTGACGGTCATGTTGTCGCGATCGATATTGCGGATGCCGGTCAAGAGTTGAGGCCGGATCAATACGCCGTCGGTCGCCGCGATCGACGTGAAGGAGTGGCCGGTGCCGACCGCCTTCACCTTCAGCCCGTCCTCGGCGGCCCGGCGCACGGCCTCGGCCAGTTCGTCGACGGAGGCGGGCGTGACCTCCCGCACGGGGCGTGCGGCGACGTTGCCGCCCCAGTTACGCCACGTGCCGTTCTTCCCGCTCACTGTCCTGCTCAACGGTGCCTCCCCGACCCGGCGCCGGCCTGCTCAGCCGGCGGTACCCCAGAAAACCGACCGCGACCGCGACGGCTCCGGACACCGCCGGAACCCCGTACCCGGCCCGTGCGCCCGCCGCGTCGATGACCCAGCCGGCGATGGAGGAGCCGAGCGCTACGCCGACCGCGAGCCCGGTGCTGATCCAGGTCATGCCCTCGGTCAGTTGTGCGCGTGGTACGTGCTCTTCGATGAGGGACATCGTGGTGATCATCGTGGGAGCGATGGCCAGACCCGCAAAGAACAGCGCCACGGCCAGAAACGGCAAGTTTCCGACCAGTAGGAGGGGGATCATACTCACGCCCATCATGAACACGCCCAGCAGCCAGCGTCGTTCCGGTGCCCCCTTGAGGTGCAACAGGCCGAAGACGAGCCCGGCCACGCAGGAACCGGCCGCGTAGAGCGCCAGGACGACGCTGGCGGCGCCCTTGTGGCCCTGCTCGTCGGCGAAGGCGACGGTGACCACGTCGACCGCCCCGAAGATCGTTCCGGTCGCCACGAAGGTGGCCACCAGAACCTGGAGTCCGGGCGAGCGCAGGGCCGAACCGCCGCCGCGCTGTTCACGCGGATGCGGCGCGGGCTCGGTGGCCCGCTGGGCGGTCAGCCAGAAGACGCCGACGGCGAGGAAGCAGGCCGCCAGCAGCGGCCCCGCCTCCGGGAACCAGGCCGTGGACAGACCGATGGAGATGATCGGCCCGAAGATGAAGCACACCTCGTCCACCACGGACTCGAAGGAGTACGCGGTGTGCAGTTGCGGCGTGCCCCGGTACAGGGCCGCCCAGCGGGCCCGGATCATCGCGCCGAGGCTCGGCACGGATCCGATCCCGGCGGCGCACACGAACAGCACCCAGTCCGGCCACTCGAAGTGCGCGGCCAGCAGCAGCCCGGTCGCGGCGGCGAGCGCGACCAGCGTCGCGGGGCGCAGCACCCGGCGCTGACCGTGCACATCCACCAGCCGCGAGATCTGCGGCCCGAAGGCGGCGGCCGCCAGCGCGATGGTCGCCGACAGCGCGCCCGCCAGCCCGTAGCGCCCCGTGAGCTGGGAGACCATCGTGACCACGCCGATGCCCATCATCGACAGCGGCATCCTGCCGACGAACCCCGCGGCGGAGAAACGCTTGGAGCCGGGGGCGGCGAACAGAGCGCGGTAGGGGCTGGGCACGGGGTCTCCGGGGGGTCCGGGCACGCGCGCGTGACGGCTCGGCGCGGCGTGAGGGAAGGCGGTTCGGCAGGAACTCGGTAAGGCGTGCGGTGAGCCCGGCAGAACCGGTAAGGCGTGAAGGCAGCTCATACAGCTTACGAAGTTAGGCAACCCTAACGCATTCGGGTGCGAGCGGCGCCCGGCCTGCACCCCGCCGTTTCCCGCCTGTCGGAAGGGAGTGGCAGGATCGAGTCATGCGAGACGCGCTCGATGCCACCCCCTACGACGCCCTGCTCCTGCTCTCCTTCGGCGGCCCGGAAGGCCCGGACGACGTGGTTCCGTTCCTGGAGAACGTGACGCGCGGGCGGGGCATCCCCAAGGAACGCCTCAAGGAAGTGGGCCGGCACTACTTCCTGTTCGGCGGGGTCAGCCCCATCAACGACCAGAACCGCGCCCTGCTGGACGCCCTGCACAAGGACTTCGCCGACCACGGCCTGGACCTGCCGATCTACTGGGGCAACCGCAACTGGGCCCCGTACCTCACGGACACGCTGCGCGAGATGGTCACCGACGGCCGTCGCCGCATTCTCGTCCTCGCCACCAGCGCCTACGCCTCGTACTCCGGCTGCCGCCAGTACCGCGAGAACCTCGCCGAGGCGCTGGCCGCGCTGGAGGCCGAGGGGCTCGAGCTGCCGAAGGTCGACAAGCTGCGGCACTACTTCAACCACCCCGGCTTCCTGGAGCCCATGATCGAGGGCGTGCTGCGCTCGCTGGCCGATCTTCCCGATGAGGTCAGGGACGGCGCGCACCTGGCCTTCTCGACCCACTCCATCCCGAACGCCTCCGCGGACACCTCCGGCCCGGTCGAGGACCACGGCGACGGCGGCGCCTACGTGAAGCAGCACCTGGACACCGCGCGGCTCATCGCCGACGCCGTCCGTGAGCGCACCGGCGTGGACCACCCCTGGCAGCTCGTCTACCAGTCCCGCTCCGGCGCCCCGCACATCCCCTGGCTGGAGCCCGACATCTGCGACCACCTGGAGGAGCGGCACGCGGCCGGAGTCCCGGCCGTCGTGATGGCGCCCATCGGCTTCGTCTCCGACCACATGGAGGTCCTCTACGACCTCGACACGGAGGCCAGGGCCAAGGCCGAGGAGCTGGGCCTGCCGGTGCGCCGCTCGGCCACCGTCGGAGCCGACCCCCGCTTCGCCGCCGCGATCCGTGAGCTCGTCCTGGAGCGCGCCGCGGCGGAGAGCGGCCTCGAGGTCACCCCGTGCGCCCTGGGGGCGCTCGGCGCGAGCCACAACCTGTGCCCGGTCGGCTGCTGCCCCGCCCGCGCCCCCAAGCCCGCCGCCGCGGGCGCCGACAGCCCCTACGCGTGAGGAACGGCGTGACCGACCCCCTGCACACCGAACTGCTCGAGCTCGCCAAGGAGGCCGCCCGCCGGGCCGGCGAGCTGCTGCGGGACGGCCGCCCGGCCGACCTCGCGGTCGCCGCCACCAAGTCCAGCCCGATCGACGTGGTCACCGAGATGGACATCGCGGCCGAGAAACTGATCACGGGCCTCATCTCCGAACACCGGCCCGACGACGGCTTCCTCGGCGAGGAGGGCGCCTCCAGTGAGGGCAGCAGCGGCATCCGCTGGGTGATCGACCCCCTCGACGGCACGGTCAACTACCTCTACGGACTGCCCACCTGGGCCGTCTCGATCGCCGCCGAGCAGGACGGCGAGACCGTCGTCGGGGTCGTCGAGATCCCGATGCGCGGCGAGACGTACCACGCGGTGCGCGGCGGCGGGGCGTGGGGGAACGGCGCCCGGGAGGGCGAGCGCGCCCTGTCCTGCCGTGCCGCGGCGCCCCTCGAGCAGGCCCTGGTCTCCACCGGCTTCAACTACGTCACCGAGGTCCGCGCCCACCAGGCGGACGTGGCGCAGCGGCTGATCCCGCTGCTGCGGGACATCCGGCGCAGCGGCTCGGCCGCGGTCGACCTGTGCGACGTGGCCGCGGGCCGCCTCGACGGCTACTACGAACGCGGGCTGCACCCCTGGGACCTCGGGGCGGGCGACCTGATCGCCCGGGAAGCGGGCGCGCTGACCGGTGGGCGGCCCGGAGAGCGCCCCGCACGTGACCTGACGGTCGCTGCCACCCCCGGCGTCTTCGAGCCCCTCCAGCGACTCCTGGAGGAGTTCGGCGCCTGGCACGACTGAGCCGCTCACGCGCGGACGCGCGAAGGGGCCCCGGCGCTGGATTCGCCGGGGCCCCTCCGTGTACCTGCGAACTGCTCAGACGCTCGTCGCGCCGACTTCGACACCGTGCTCGGCGGCGAGGCGGCGCAGGTCGTCGAGCTCGGCCTGTTCCACCTCGACGAGGAAGTCGTCGCCCTCGTCGAGAGCCCGCGTCAGGTCGGACTCGGTCGTCCTTATGCGGTGCAGAAGTCCTGCGGTGAATGCGTCCATGCTGCGCCCCCTCGTCCTGGGTCGTGGGTCGGTGGCACGGGGGTGTGCCGGTTGGGAAGGGGCGATCACGTCTGCCATAGGTGCCCAGCGCTGCCCTGCCGGGCGGCGACGGTGCCGGACACCCACGCCCGCTCTGCGGCAAACGGACCGCGGAGTACCGCATGGTGCTGCGGCACATGCAGAGCGTGATCGCGGGGTGTAAAGCCGTCCTCCCCCCGCTCTCTTCCGTGGAAACCTCAACCTCACGAGAAAATCTCGCATTCCCGGGCTTCACACCCGGCCTTCGTCTTCCGCGCACCCGCCTTACCGCCGACTTATGGCCGAAAAGGGCAGGATGGAAGCCCACACTCACCGAAACCCCTGCCCGCGTGCGCTCGCCGAGCGCTACGCGGGTGGACACAGGAAGGACAAGCGACGTGCGCGTACTCGTCGTCGAGGACGAGCAGCTGCTCGCCGATGCGGTGGCCACCGGACTGCGCCGGGAGGCCATGGCCGTCGACGTCGTGTACGACGGAGCGGCCGCCCTGGAGCGCATCGGCGTCAACGACTACGACGTGGTCGTCCTCGACCGCGACCTCCCCCTCGTCCACGGCGACGACGTCTGCCGCAAGATCGTAGAACTCGGCATGCCCACGCGCGTGCTGATGCTCACGGCCTCCGGAGACGTCAGTGACCGAGTCGAGGGTCTGGAGATCGGCGCCGACGACTATCTCCCCAAGCCCTTCGCCTTCAGCGAGCTGATCGCCCGCGTGCGTGCCCTCGGCCGGCGCACCAGCCTGCCGCTGCCGCCCGTCCTGGAGCGGGCGGGCATCAAGCTCGACCCCAACCGCCGCGAGGTCTTCCGCGACGGCAAGGAGGTCCAGCTCGCACCCAAGGAGTTCGCCGTCCTCGAGGTGCTGATGCGCAGCGAGGGCGCGGTGGTCTCCGCGGAGCAGCTCCTCGAGAAGGCCTGGGACGAGAACACCGACCCGTTCACCAACGTCGTACGCGTGACCGTCATGACGCTCCGCCGCAAGCTCGGCGAACCCCCGGTGATCGTCACCGTCCCCGGTTCCGGCTACCGGATCTGATCCGCCGTGGCATCGACGCCCGCGCCTCCCCAGGCGCCCCCGAAACCCACCTGGGACCCCAGGAGCCCGCAGTCCCCCTTCCCGTGGCTGCGCCCGACCATCCGCATACGGCTCACGCTGCTGTACGGCGGCATGTTCCTGATCGCCGGCATCCTGTTGCTGTCGATCATCTATCTGCTGGCCGCCCAGGCCCTGCACACCGGCAACCAGCCGCTGTTCAAGATCATCGACGTCGGGGACCTGAAGGTCTCCAGCACCGACTGTCCCGGGCTCGCGAGCGGCCAGACGCTGGGTGAGTTCAACGACGCGATCAGCCAGTGCATGAACCACCAGCGCCAGGCGGCTCTGGACAACCTCCTGAGCCGGTCCCTGCTGGCCCTGCTGGGCCTCGCGGTGATCGCCTTCGCCTTCGGCTACGCCATGGCCGGCCGGGTGCTGTCCCCGCTCGGCCGGATCACCCGCACCGCCCGCGCGGTGGCGGGCTCGGACCTGTCCCGCCGTATCGAGCTGGACGGGCCGGACGACGAGCTGAAGGAGCTGGCCGACACCTTCGACGACATGCTGGAGCGCCTCCAGCGTGCCTTCACGGCCCAGCAGCGCTTCGTGGGCAACGCCTCGCACGAGCTGAGGACCCCGCTGGCGATCAACCGCACGCTGCTCGAGGTGCACCTTTCCGATCCGGACGCGCCGGTGGAGCTGCAACAGCTCGGCAAGACGCTGCTGGCCACCAACGAGCGCAGCGAGCAGCTCGTCGAGGGCCTGCTGCTGCTCGCCCGCAGCGACAACCAGATCGTCGAGCGCAAGCCGGTCGACCTCGCGGAGGTCGCGGGGCAGGCCATCGACCAGGTGCACGGGGAGGCGGCGGCCAAGGGCGTGGTGATCCGCGGGGAGCAGAAACCCGCCGTCGTCCAGGGCAACGGCGTCCTGTTGGAGCGGATCGCGCTGAATCTCGTACAGAACGCCGTACGGTACAACGTGTCCGAGGGCGGCTGGGTCGAGGTGACCACCGAGGTCCAGCACGGGCAGGCGGTCCTCGTCGTGTCGAACACCGGGCCGGTGGTGCCCGCATATGAGATCGATAATCTGTTCGAGCCCTTCCGTCGCCTGCGTACGGAGCGGACCGGCAGTGACAAGGGGGTCGGGTTGGGCCTGTCCATCGTGCGGTCCGTGGCCCGGGCGCACGGCGGTCATATCGCGGCCCAGCCGCGCGAGGGGGGTGGGCTCGTGATGCGGGTCACCTTCCCCGTCTGAGATCATGTCGCCGACACGCGGGGATGTTCGCTTTGCGCGGAATTTTCTGGATCCCGACCTGGCTGCCCCGTGTGTGATCGATCACAAGGGCGAATTTCCGGCCATCCACTCTCCGTGATCATGAATGCCGTCGTAAAGCCCGGAAAATCCGGGTTTTCAGGGGTCCTGATCACGGGAAGTACACGGTGAGACGCCTTTGAAGTGCGGCATTCGGACCGTGTACGGTCCCGATCGCCATCCAAGCCGATCACTCGTGAGGAGTTCGGTTGGGTGTCGATTGAGTAACAGACCTTGATGTGAGGCAAAATCTCCGCCTCGAGGCGGGCACAAGTCCGGCCTCTCACGCGTTACGTGCGCTGGAGACACCGCAGACACCCAGAGGGGGAGAGGCGAAATGGCTACCGATTACGACACCCCACGCAAGACCGATGACGACGTCGACTCAGACAGTCTCGAAGAGCTGAAGGCCAGGCGGAACGACAAGTCCGCTTCCGCAGTCGACGTCGACGAATTCGAGGCCGCGGAGGGGCTCGAACTGCCCGGCGCAGACCTCTCGAACGAGGAACTGGCCGTCCGGGTGCTGCCGAAGCAGCAGGACGAGTTCACTTGCATGAGCTGCTTCCTGGTGCACCACCGCAGCCAGCTGGCCCGGGAGAAGAACGGCCAGCCGATCTGCCGCGACTGCGACTGAGGCGGGGTCGGCCGTGACTGGCTCGACCCCACCTCGGAAGCGCCGCTTCCCCCTGCGGGGAACGGACAAGGGGCCTTCCCAGGGCCCTCACGGCGTGCGTGACGACGAGCGAGGCTCATCCGGTACGGGAGCGGTCCCGGCAGGATCGGCCTCGCTCGAACCCGCGGCTGACCGGGCTGACCTCCCGGTGCCGACGCGGAACGCCGCCCCCGTCGCCAAGCGACGGGCGGCGGTCATCCGGGACAAGGCGAAGGATCTGGCCCTGGAAGGCGTCCGCAAGGGCGGGAACCGCGCCAGGGCGGGGCTGGGGCACCTCGCCGACCGGATCATCGACCTTGCCCCACGGGTCCCCGTACGGGACCTCCAGACGCTGCGCAGGCAGTTCCCCGGTCTCGGGCCCGAGCAGCTCGCGGACAAGCTCGTGTCGGGCGCGGCGAACGCCACGTCCACCGTCGGCGCGGGCATCGGGGCGGCGGCGATGCTTCCCGTGCCGCCCGCCATGCCGACCGAACTGGCCGCGGAGATCACCGGCGTCGCGGCCATCGAGCTGAAACTGATCGCCGAACTCCACGAGGTCTACGGAGTGCGGCCGGCGGGCGGTCTCAAGGACCGCAGTACCGCGTATCTGCGCTCGTGGTCGGGCGAACGCGGCGTCGATGTCATGAAGCCGTCCTCGGTCAACTCGGCGCTCGGCGGCCAGATGAAGCGTGAGCTGCGCCAGCAGATCATGAAGCGCATGGTCCGCGATCTGCCGATGCTGATGCCCTTCATGGTGGGCGCCGCCGTCGGCGCGGTCATGAACCGGCGGGACACCCGGAGGGTGGCCGCGAAGGTCCGGGCCGACCTGCGGAAGATGCAGGTGCCGTGGGACGCGCTGCCGGCGCTGCCGCCGCTGGAGAAGCCGGCGGATGCCCTGGCCATCGGTGAGATCCCCGAGAACCCCTTGAACCCCCTGGGGCCCGGCAATCCCGAAAGCTCCGGGAACCCTGAGAACCCCGGGAACCCCGAGAGGCCCGGAGGGCTCGGGCGCTGAGGGCTGCGGCTACGCCGTAGCCTCTCGCGCCGCCTTCAGCGCCGCTGCCAGGCGCTCCGGCTCCCGCGTCGACAGGTACAGGTAGGGGGTCGGGTCGGCCGGGTCGGTGACCTCGACCCGCAGGGCCGTGGGGATGTAGGAGCGCAGCAGCAGGAAGGCCCGGGTGTCGGCCTTGTACGTGCGCCAGGCGCGCGCTCCGTCCGCGTCCAGGATCTCCGCCTCGCCCAGGGCCGCGACCGGGATCTTCGCCTCGCCCGCGATCAGCGAGCCGCCCACGACGCGGATGCGCAGGGAACCGTAGGAGCTGGCAACGACCGCGGCGGCCGCGGTGCCGCCGACCAGACCGCCGAGCAACGGCAGGGTGCCGAAGGGCAGCAGGATCAGGGCCATGGAGACACCCACGAGGAACGAGACGAACCACCACGATCGCGGGGCGGTGAGGCGTTCTTCGTACGGGGCGGTCGAGAGCTGCATGGGGCCAAGCTTGGCACGGTGTCCTGATATGGCGGACGCGCGGGTAAGGTCTGCGGCTGTGAGTGGTACTTCCGCAGCTCTTGAGCCTCCGGCCGATGCCGTGAAACCCGTTCGGCACCCCGACGCTCCCGTGCCCGGTGAGCTTCTCGGTGCCCACTACGAACACTGTTTCGGATGTGGCGGCGAGCAGACGCACGGGCTGCATCTGGAGGCGCGGGCCGGCGAGGGCGTGACCGTCACCGCCGAGTTCATCGTGCAGCCCGCGCACCAGGGTGCGCCCGGCCTCGCGCACGGCGGGATCCTGGCCACCGCCCTCGACGAGACGCTCGGCTCGCTGAACTGGCTCCTGCGGACGATCGCCGTGACCGGACGGCTGGAGACCGACTTCGTGCGCCCCGTGCCCGTCGGTACCACGCTCTACCTGGAGGCCGAGGTGACGGCGGTCGCCCGGCGCAAGATCTACTCGAGTGCCACCGGGCGGATCGGCGGCCCCGACGGGCCGCTCGCCGTCCGTGCCGACGCACTCTTCGTCGAGGTCGCGGTCGAGCACTTCGTGAGCCACGGCCGTGAGGCCGAGATCCAGGCCGCCATGAGCGACCCGGACCAGATCAGGCGCACCCGCGCCTTCGAGGTGAACCCGTGAGCCGCGACCCCCTGAACGTCCTGATCCGGCGCGTCGACCCCGACGTACCGCTTCCGGCGTACGAGCACCCGGGTGACGCCGGGGCCGATCTGCGCACCACGCGCAGCCATGAACTCGCTCCGGGGGAGCGGGCCGTGCTGCCCACGGGGGTGTCCATCGCCCTGCCCGAGGGGTACGCGGCCTTCGTGCACCCGCGCTCGGGGCTGGCCGCCCGGTGCGGAGTAGCCCTCGTGAATGCCCCGGGGACGGTTGATGCCGGGTACCGTGGGGAGATCAAGGTGATCGTGGTGAATCTCGACCCGCGCGAGTCCGTGCGGTTCGAGCGCTTCGACCGGATTGCCCAACTGGTCGTCCAGCAGGTCGAGAGGGTCCGCTTCCAGGAGGTGGCGGAGCTTCCCGAATCGGCGCGGGCCGCAGGGGGCTTCGGGTCCACCGGCGGGCATGCCGCCGTGGGCGGTGAAAGCGGTACAAGCGCCTCGGCCGCCGAGGGCGGCGCGACGGGTGGGAATCGATACGCTTCGGTCGTATCCGACCGGGAAGGACAGTGACGTGTTCGGACGTCGCAAGAAGAAGGGTGCCGCCGAGGACGCGGCCGGCGAGGCCGAGCAGGTCGTCGACCATGTCGACGCTGAGGCGGACGACGTAGAGGGCGAGCGCGAGCGGGTGCGGCTCGAGCCCGAGCCGCGGCCCGACGGCCCCTGGGACGACTCGGAGGTGCGCGACCCGGCAGAGGGCCGCGTGGACCTCGGCGGGATCTTCGTGCCCGGGGTCGACGGCATGGAGCTGCGGGTCGAGGTCGCCGGTGACGCGATCGTCGCGGCGACCGTCGTACTGCGCGACAGCGCCATCCAGCTCCAGGCCTTCGCCGCTCCCAAGCGCGAGGGCATCTGGGGCGAGGTGCGCGAGGAGATCGGCTCCGGCATCACTCAGCAGGGTGGCATCGTCGACGAGGTCGAAGGCCCGCTGGGCTGGGAGCTGCGGGCCCAGGTGCCGGTGCAGCTGCCGGACGGCACGGGTGGCTTCCACGTCGTGCGGTTCGTCGGTGTGGACGGTCCCCGCTGGTTCCTGCGCGGGGTGATCTCGGGTCAGGGCGCGGTGCAGCCGCAGGCGGCCGGTCTGCTCGAGCAGATCTTCCGGGACACCGTCGTGGTCCGCGGTGAGGGCCCGATGGCGCCCCGCGACCCGATCGTCCTCAAGCTGCCGAACGACGCGCAGATGGTCCCCGAGGGTGTCCAGCAGCAGGACGAGGGCTCCCGCTTCTCCGGCGGCATGGGCCAGCTCCAGCGCGGACCGGAGATCACCGAGGTCCGCTAGTCCACGACGGCAGACCTTACGGCTGAAAGGGCCGCACCCCGGACGGGGTGCGGCCCTTTGTCGTGTTCGCGTCTCGTGTGCGTGTCTCGCGTTCTTCTCGTGTGTGAACTCTTGACGGTGCATTGGTCTGGACCTACGGTCCCTGCTCAACGCCTGAGTTCATAAGGGCGCTCTGTGTTCACATAAGAGAACGAGAACGGAGCTGCTGTGCGTCGAACCGCATTCCTTGTGACCGTCACCGCCCTGGTCCTGGGCGCTCTCGCGTCCCCGAACGTCCCCCGGGCTCAAGCCGCCCCCGCCGCCTTCGCCCACCCCGGGGTCACCGTCTCCCGGGCGCAACTGGACTTCGTACGGAGCAAGGTCGACTCCGCCGCCCAGCCCTGGAAGGGGGCCTTCGATCAGCTTCTGGCGAGCAAGTACGCCAGTCTGAGCCGCACCCCGAAGCCCCGCGCCGTGGTCGAGTGCGGTTCCTACTCCAACCCGAACCACGGCTGCACGGACGAGCGGGAGGACGCCCTCGCGGCCTACACCGACGCCCTCGCCTGGTACGTCACGCGGGACGAGCGGTACGCGGAGAAGGCCATCGAGCTGATGGACGCCTGGTCGGCCGTCGTCAAGGACCACACGAACAGCAACGCGCCCCTCCAGACCGGCTGGGCCGGCTCGTCCTGGCCGAGGGCCGCCGAGATCATCAAGTACACGTACACCGGCGGCTGGGCCGGCTCCGGCCGCTTCGCGGCCATGCTGCGGGACGTCTACCTGCCCGAGGTCATCAACGGCTCCAACTCCAACGGGAACTGGGAGCTGTCCATGACGGAGGCCGCGATCGGCATCTCCGTCTTCCTCGAGGACAAGACGTCGTACGACAAGGCCATGGCGAAATTCCGCACCCGCACGGCGGCCTACGTCTACCTGGCCTCCGACGGCGAGCTGCCGAGGACCGTGCCGAGCCAGAACCTGAACACCCGGGACAAGGTCGTCGCCTACTGGCAGGGGCAGGGCACCTTCGTCACCGGCCTGACCCAGGAGACCTGCCGCGACCTCACCCACACCGGGTACGGCATCTCCGCGATCTCGCACGTCGCCGAGACCAGCCGGATCCAGGGGCAGGACCTGTACGGCACCGACGTCGGCGAGCGGCTGCGGCAGGCCCTCGGCTTCCAGGCCAAGTACGAGCTCGGCGCGGCCGTCCCGAGCTGGCTGTGCGGCGGCTCGCTGAACCAGGCGCTCGGCCCGGTCACCGAGGTCGGTTACAACGCGCTGCACAACCGTCTGGGCATCGCGATGACCAACACCCGGACGCTGACCCTGCGGAACCGCCCGGCCGGCAGCAACAACCTGTTCGTCGCCTGGGAGACCCTCACCCATGGGGACAATCCCGCGTGACCCCGTGTCCGTGACTTGTGGTGCGTGACCCGGTGTGCGTGAACCGATTCGGGGGGCTCGTCCGATGAAGACGTGAGGGGCGCCGGTGGTCGTCTCGCCGCGTCAGGGTTGCGTCAAAGGCGTCCCTCGCCCTTCAGCTCGTCCCTTATGCCGGAACTGTTGGCCGTAAGGTCGACGCTGCGTACGCAGGAGTCACAGGAAGACAATGAGGCCATGGCACGCGGAAAGCTTCGGATCCACCTCGGTGCGGCACCGGGGGTGGGCAAGACGTACGCGATGCTGTCCGAGGCGCACCGCCGGGTGGAGCGCGGCACGGACTGCGTGGTGGCGTTCGTCGAGCACCACGGGCGGCAGCGCACCGAGGTGATGCTGCACGGCCTCGAGCAGGTCCCGCGCCGGGAACTGGAGTACCGCGGCGGCGTCTTCACCGAGATGGACGTGGACGCGGTGCTCGCCCGCGCCCCGCGGGTCGCCCTGGTGGACGAACTCGCGCACACCAACGTCCCGGGCTCGCGCAACGCCAAGCGCTGGCAGGACGTGCAGGAACTGCTCGCCGCCGGCGTCGACGTGGTCTCGACCGTGAACATCCAGCACCTGGAGTCCCTCGGCGACGTCGTGGAGTCGATCACGGGGGTGCGGCAGCAGGAGACGGTGCCCGACGAGTTCGTCCGGCGCGCCGACCAGATCGAGCTGGTGGACATGTCACCGCAGGCGCTGCGGCGGCGGATGGCGCACGGGAACATCTACAAGCCGGACAAGGTCGACGCGGCCCTGTCCAACTACTTCCGGCCCGGCAACCTCACCGCCCTGCGTGAGCTGGCGCTGCTGTGGGTGGCCGACCGGGTCGACGAGTACCTGAAGCAGTACCGCAGCGAGCACCATGTGTCGGCGATCTGGGGTTCGCGCGAGCGGATCGTGGTCGGGCTGACCGGCGGCCCGGAGGGACGCACCCTGATCCGGCGGGCGGCGCGGCTGGCGGAGAAGGGCGCCGGCGGCGAGGTGCTGGCCGTGTACATCGCGCGCAGCGACGGGCTGACCTCCTCCTCACCCAAGGAACTGGCGGTCCAGCGCACCCTTGTGGAGGACCTGGGCGGCACCTTCCACCACGTGGTCGGCGACGACATCCCGGCCGCGCTGCTCGACTTCGCCCGCGGGGTCAACGCCACGCAGATCGTGCTCGGCTCCTCGCGCCGCAAGGCCTGGCAGTACGTCTTCGGGCCCGGGGTCGGCGCGACCGTCGCCCGGGAGTCGGGGTCCGACCTCGACGTGCACATCGTCACCCACGACGAGGTCGCCAAGGGACGTGGACTGCCGGTGGCCCGGGGCGCCCGGCTCGGGCGGGCCCGGATCATCTGGGGCTGGCTGGTCGGTGTGCTGGGCCCGGCGCTGCTGGCGCTGCTGCTGAACACCGTCCACCTCGGCCTCGCCAACGACATGCTGCTCTTCCTGGCCGTGACGGTGGCGGCGGCGCTGCTCGGCGGGCTGCTGCCGGCCCTGGCCTCCGCGGCGGTGGGCTCGCTGCTGCTCAACTACTTCTACACACCGCCCCTGCACCGATGGACGGTCGCCGACCCGAAGAACATCGTCGCCATCGTGATCTTCGTCGGGGTGGGGGTGTCGGTGGCCTCGGTGGTGGATCTGGCGGCCCGGCGTACGCACCAGGCCGCCCGGCTGCGCGCCGAGTCGGAGATCCTGTCCTACCTGGCGGGCAACGTGCTGCGGGGCGAGACCAGCCTGGAGGCGCTGCTGGAGCGGGTGCGCGAGACCTTCGGGATGGAGTCGGCCGCCCTGTTGGAGCGGGGGGACGACAGGGCGCCGTGGACCCGCGCGGGCCACGTCGGGTTCGGACGGCAGGTCGAGCGGCCCGAGGACGCGGACGTGGAGGTGCCGGTCGGCGACCACCTGGCGCTGGCGCTCACCGGGCGGCTGCTGCCCGCGGAGGACCGGCGGGTGCTGGCCGCGTTCGCCGCGCAGGCGGTCGTCGTACTGGACCGGCGGCGCCTCCTGGAGGAGGCCGACCGAGCCCGCGCGCTGGCCGAGGGCAACCGCATCCGCACGGCCCTGCTGGCCGCCGTGAGCCACGACCTGCGGACCCCGCTGGCCGGGATCAAGGCGGCCGTGTCGAGCCTCAGATCCGACGACGTGGCCTGGTCCGAGGAGGATCAGGCGGAGCTGCTGGAGGGCATCGAGGAGGGCGCGGACCGCCTCGACCACCTGGTGGGCAACCTGCTGGACATGTCCCGCCTCCAGACCGGTACGGTCACGCCGATCATCCGGGAGATCGACCTGGACGAGGTGGTGCCGATGGCGCTCGGCGGGGTGCCCGATCCGGCGGCGAGCGTGGAACTGGACATCCCGGAGTCGCTGCCCATGGTCGCCGTGGACGCCGGGCTGCTGGAGCGGTCGGTCGCCAACCTCGTGGAGAACGCGGTCAAGTACAGTCCGGCCGGCGAGCCCGTGCTGGTCTCGGCGAGCGCGATGTCCGACCGGGTCGAGGTACGGGTCGTGGACCGCGGGCCGGGCGTGCCCGACGAGGCCAAGGAGCGGATATTCGCCCCCTTCCAGCGCTACGGTGACGCTCCCCGCGGGGCCGGGGTGGGGCTGGGGCTCGCGGTCGCGCGCGGCTTCGCCGAGGCCATGGGCGGCACCCTCGACGCGGAGGACACCCCCGGCGGCGGCCTCACCATGGTCCTCACCGTCCGCGCGGCGGGACCGCGCCCAGAGCCGCAGGCCGCACAGTCCGCACAACCCGAAAGGCACGCCTCATGCTGAGCCCGGACGAGGGGACGTCCCAGGCCCCCACGAGAGTGCTCGTGATCGACGACGAGCCGCAGATCGTCCGCGCTCTCGTGATCAACCTCAAGGCCCGCAGGTACGAGGTCGACGCGGCCCACGACGGCGCCACCGCCCTGCGGCTCGCCGCCGCCCGCCACCCGGACGTGATCGTCCTCGACCTGGGGCTGCCGGACATGGACGGCGTCGAGGTGATCAAGGGACTGCGCGGCTGGACCAGGGTGCCGATCCTGGTGCTCTCCGCCCGGCACTCCTCGGACGAGAAGGTCGAGGCGCTGGACGCGGGCGCCGACGACTACGTCACCAAGCCGTTCGGCATGGACGAGCTGCTGGCCCGGCTGCGAGCCGCGGTCCGCCGGGCGGAACCCGCCGGGGGCGGTGAGGACGAGGTCCTGGTGGAGACCGACGGGTTCACCGTCGACCTGGCCGCGAAGAAGGTCAACCGAGCCGGGAGGGACGTACGGCTGACCCCGACGGAGTGGCATCTGCTGGAGGTGCTGGTGCGCAACTCCGGGCGGCTGGTCAGCCAGAAGCAGCTGCTCCAGGAGGTGTGGGGGCCCTCGTACGGAACGGAGACCAACTACCTGCGGGTGTACATGGCGCAGCTGAGACGCAAGCTCGAGGCGGATCCCTCGCATCCCCGGCACTTCGTCACGGAACCCGGGATGGGATACCGGTTCGAGCGTTAGTGCGACGGGTGGGGCGGCGGCTACGGCTCGGTGGGTGTGCCCCGGTACCCTTCAGACATGAGTGCTGTCCCTCGTTCCGAAAAGCCGGTGGGCCGGTTCCGGCGCATGCTCGACCGGCTCTCCTCGTCGCAGGAGGACCTGGAGTCCGAGGAGCTGCGAGAGGACGCCGAGACGGCCGGATGCACGCGGATCGGAGACTGCCAGGACCGCCAGATCGTCACGGTTACTGGTACCTTGCGCACGGTCACCCTGCGGCCACGTGCCGGAGTCCCGGCCCTGGAGGCCGAGCTGTTCGACGGCACCGCGGCGCTGGACGTGGTGTGGCTGGGCAGGCGCTCCATAGTCGGCATAGAGCCGGGACGCAGACTCATCGCATCGGGGCGGGTCTCCATGAGCCGGGGCCGCCGGGTGCTGTTCAACCCCAAGTACGAACTGAGACCCCTGGGTAGGGAGTAGCCGGTGACGTCGCTCGACAAGCCGACCGAAGACACGACCGCGGACGACAAGACCGCGGCCGACGCCCGGGCGGTGACCGAGGCCGCGCTGTTCGAGGCGTTCGGCGGGGTGCGGGGCATGGTCGAGACGGTCGTGCCCGGCCTGCTCTTCGTCACGATCTTCACGATCAACAAGGATCTGCACATGTCCGCGATCGCCGCGCTCGCGGTGTCGCTGATCCTGGTCGTGGTCCGCCTGGCGATGAAGGACACCGTCAAGCACGCCTTCAGCGGGGTCTTCGGCGTCGCCTTCGGCGTCGTCTTCGCGATGATGACCGGCAACGCCAAGGACTTCTATCTGCCGGGCATGCTCTACACGCTCGGCCTCGCCCTCGCCTACATCATCACGACGCTGTGCGGGGTGCCGTTGATCGGCCTGATCCTGGGCCCGGTCTTCAAGGAGAACCTCTCCTGGCGGACCCGCAACCCGGGCCGCAAGAAGGCGTACGCCAAGGCCAGCTGGGCGTGGGGGCTGATCCTGCTCGCCAAGTGCGCGATCCTGTTCCCGCTGTACTGGTGGGCCGACACAGCGCAGCTGGGCTGGGTGCTGATCGCACTGAAGATCCCGCCGTTCCTGCTCGCCGTCTGGCTGACGTGGGTCTTCCTCGCGAAGGCGCCCGCGCCGATCGACGTGTTCGCGGAGATGGAGGCGGAGGAGAAGGCCGCGGCCGCTGCCGCGGAGGCGTCGGAGGCCGGTGGGCGGCACCGTCGGGAGGGCTAGCTCCCGGTGCCGGGGTGACCGTCCCTGGGGGCCGCCCCCAGACCCCCTTCGGCCCTGAAGGGGCCTCGTCCTCGAACGCCGGACGGGCTGGCAGGGACTCGTACGGGCCCGTCGTCGAACGCGGGGCGGGCTGGCAGGGACTCGTACGGGCCCGTCGTCGAACGCGGGGCGGGCTGGCAGGGACTCGTACGGGCCCGTCGTCGAACGCGGGGCGGGCTGGCAGGGACTCGTACGGGCCCGTCGTCGAACGCGGGGCGGGCTGGCAGGGACTCGTACGGGCCCGTCGTCGAACGCGGGGCGGGCTGGCAGGGACTCGTACGGGCCCGTCGTCGAACGCGG